>JBEILC010000186.1:0-6030 GCA_040379425.1 Hyphomicrobiales bacterium | reverse complement strand
GCGGGGGCGATGATGTGCGAGGGCCGCTCCTTGCGGAGCTGGATCAGATATTCACCAAGGTCGGTCTCGACCGGCGCGATGCCGTTCTGCTCCAGATGCTGGTTGAGCTCGATCTCTTCCGAGATCATCGACTTGCCCTTGGTGACGAGCTTCGCACCCGCCTTGCGGCAGATGGCGAGAATGGCGGCGCGCGCCTGGCCGGCATCCTCCGCCCAGTGCACGTGCCCGCCTGATTCCGTCACCTTCGCCTCGTAGCGTTCGAGGTAGATGTCGAGATGGTTCAGCACATGGTCCTTGATGCCGCGCGCCTGGTCGCGCAGCGCATCGAATTCAGGGAGCGCGTCGCGCGCCTTGGCGCGTTTCTGGATGAAGCGCGGCCCCGTCTCCGTCATCGCATATTGGAGCTGCCCGTCGGCCAGCGCCTTCGAGACATTCTCGGGGAAGGCCGTGGTGGACATGTCGGTCATTCGGCCTCCGCGATGGGCGGCGTTGCGTAATCGCCTGCGAGCACTTCGGCAATGTGGCGCACCTTCACCGCAGAGCCCTGGCGCTTGAGCTTGCCCGCCATGTTCATGAGGCAGCCGAGGTCGCCCGCGATCAGCGTGTCGGCACCCGTGGCGTGGATGTTCTTGAGCTTCTTCTCCAGCATCTTGTCGGAGATGCCCGGATACTTGACGCAGAAGGTGCCGCCGAAGCCGCAGCAGACTTCCGCGTCCGTCATCTCGCGCAGCGAAACGCCCGCAACTGAGGCGAGCAGCTTACGCGGCTCCTGCTTGATGCCGAGCTCGCGCAGCCCTGAGCAGGAATCATGATAGGTGGCGCGCGCCGGGAACTGGGCGTCCACCTTCTCCACCTTCATGACGCGCGTGAGGAAGGAGACGAGCTCATGGGTTCGGCGGCTGAGATCGAGTGCTGCCTCATGGTCCACCGAGCCGGGCTCGAAGAGTTCAGGGTAATGCTTGATGATCATGCCCCCGCAGGAGCCTGATGGCGCCACCACATAGTCAAATCCCTTGAAGGCGGCGATGACGTTGAGGGCAATTGCCGCGGCGCCGGCGCGGTCGCCGGAGTTGAAGGCGGGCTGGCCGCAGCAGGTCTGGGCCTCGGGCACCTCGACCTTGCAGCCCGCTTCTTCCAGCAGCTTGACCGCGGCAAAGCCGACGGAGGGCCGGAACAGATCGACAAGGCAGGTGACAAACAGGCCGGCGCGCGGGAACTTCTCAGGCATGGAACCTCAGGGGACGGAAGCGAGGCGGGAGTTTTGCCAGTCCCCGCCACCGCCCGCAAGGGCTTAAGGCGTCACATCTTGGTCTAGAGATAGGCCAGGATGTCGGCGCGCTCGTCTTCTTTCTTGAGGCCGGGGAAGACCATCTTGGTCTTGGGGATCAGGCCCTTCGGGTTCTCGATGTAGGTGAGGAACAGCTCTTCCGTCCACACCGGGTTGGCCTTGGCGAATTCGAGCATGGCTTCGGAGTACTTGTACTTGTCAACCGATGCCACATTGCGCCCGATCAGGCCTTTCAGGTGCGGCCCCACGCGGTTCGTCTCGGCGTCCACCACATGGCAGGCCTTGCACTTGGCGAAGACCTTCTCGCCCTTGGCGGCATCGCCAGCGGCTTGCGCGGCGGGGGCAAGGGACAGAAGGGCAAAGAGCGCGATCGTCAGTTTCCTCATTTCGAACTCCGGTTATCTTTCGTTGCAATGGCACGGGATCGGAGGTTAACTCCAGTTGCTTTAACGTTTCTCTGCCGGAAAAGATCACGTCCATGCTCACCATGCCCATTCCCGACGCGGAAGCCATCGGACGGCGGGCCGAGATTGCCTCAGCCCTCCGGCAGATCGTTCCGGGGGAAGGCGTGATCGAGGCCCCGGCCGAGATGCGGGCCTATGAGACGGACGGCCTCACCGCCTACCGGCAGATGCCGCTGGTTGTGGTGCTGCCGGAGACCACGGCACAGGTCTCCGGCATCCTGAAATATGCACATGAGAATGGCATAAAGGTGGTGCCGCGGGGCTCCGGCACCTCGCTGTCAGGCGGTGCCCTGCCGCTGGCCGACGGCATCCTGCTGGGGCTCTCGAAATTCAACCGCGTGCTGGAGATCGACTACGCCAACCGCTGTGCGGTGGTGCAGCCGGGTGTGACCAACCTCGCCATCACGAAAGCCGTGGAGCACAAGGGCTTCTATTACGCGCCAGACCCCTCCTCGCAGATCGCCTGCTCGATCGGCGGCAATGTCGCGGAGAATTCCGGCGGCGTCCATTGCCTCAAGTACGGCCTCACTGCCAACAATGTGCTGGGGATCGAGATGGTGCTGATCACCGGCGAGGTGATCAGGCTCGGCGGCAAGCACCTCGACAGCGAGGGCTATGACCTGATGGGCATCATGACGGGCTCGGAAGGCCTGCTCGGTGTCGTCACCGAAGTCACCGTGCGGATCCTGCAGCGGCCCGAGACCGCGCGCGCCGTGCTGGTGGGCTTCCCCACGAGCGAGGATGCGGGCCAATGCGTGGCCGACATCATCTCGGCCGGCATCATTCCGGGCGGCATGGAGATGATGGACCGCCCGGCGATCCACGCCGCGGAGGAATTCGTCCGTGCCGGTTATCCGCTCGATGTCGAGGCCCTGCTGATCGTGGAACTCGACGGGCCATCGATCGAGGTCGATCACCTGATCACCCAGGTCTCCGGCATCGCCAAGGACAATCGCGCCACGACGCCCCGCATCTCCAACTCGGAAGACGAGCGCCTGCTGTTCTGGGCCGGCCGCAAGGCCGCCTTCCCGGCCGTGGGGCGCATCTCGCCCGACTATCTCTGCATGGACGGCACCATTCCCCGCAAGAGGCTGCCGGAGGTGCTGCAGGGCATGGCGGAACTCTCGAAGCTTCACCGCCTGCGCGTCGCCAATGTCTTCCATGCGGGCGACGGCAATCTGCACCCCTTGATCCTGTTCGATGCCAATGACCCGGACGAGCTCGAACGCGCGGAGACATTCGGCGCCGACATCTTGCGCCTCTGCGTCAAGGCCGGCGGCGTGCTCACGGGCGAGCATGGTGTCGGCATCGAGAAGCGTGACCTGATGCCGGAGATGTTCTCGGAAGCAGACCTCGCGCAGCAGATGCGCGTCAAATGCGCCTTCGATGACAAGGGCCTGCTGAACCCCGGCAAGGTTTTCCCGACGCTCCACCGCTGCGCCGAAATGGGCCGCATGCATGTGAAGGGCGGCAAGCTTCCCTTCGCCGATATTCCGAGATTCTGATGGCTGAGAGACTGAAGCCCGGCTCCGAGCGGGAGCTTGCCGAGGTCATTGCCGCAACCACGGATCCGCTGGAGATCATCGGCACGGGCACGAAGCGCGGACTTGGCCGCCCGGTGCAGGCGGCAGCAAGACTGGACATGTCAGGCTTCTCCGGCGTCATCGCCTATGAGCCGGAGGAGCTGATCCTGGAGGTGGGTGCCGCAACCCCCCTGGCCGAAGTCGAGGCGCTGATCGCCGCACGGGGCCAGCAATTTGACTTCGAGCCGCCCGACTGGTCCACGCTTCTGGGCAGCGCCAGCACGGGCACGGTTGGCGGCCTCGCCGCCTGCAACCTCTCAGGCCCCCGCCGCCTCAAGGCGGGCGCGGTGCGAGACCATATCCTCGGGGTTCGCGGTGTGACAGGTGCGGGCGATGCCTTCAAGGCCGGGGCGCGCGTCGTCAAGAACGTCACGGGCTATGACTTGCCGAAGCTGCTCACCGGCTCCTATGGCACGCTTGCGGCGCTCACATCGGTGATCCTCAAGGTTCTGCCGCAGCCCGAGACCGAGGAGACGGTGGTGCTGACGGGCCTCGATGACGACAAGGCAGTCGCCACCATGAGCCTCGCCATGCAATCGCCCTGCGAGGTCTCTTCCGCAGCCTGTGTTCCGGGTGAGGCGGTCTACCTCCGGCTCGAGGGCATTGCACCGTCCGTTGCTTACCGCCGTGATGGTCTGGCGAAGATGCTGAAGACGCCGGTCGAGGTCATGGCGGCGAAAAGCTCCGCCGCGCGCTGGAAGGCGATCCGCGACGGCGCGCTGTTCGCCGGCCGGCCCTCGCACCCGCTGTGGCGCCTGTCGGTTGCACCGTCGCAAGCGCCCGGGATCATCCGTACACTGAAGGAGAACCTCGACATCCGCTATCTCTTCGACTGGGCGGGAGGCCTCATCTGGATCGAGGTGCCGCCAGAGCACGATGCCGCCGCATCTCTGCTGCGCAGCACCTTCGCCCAGGGCCACGCCACGCTGATCCGCGCGCCGGAGGCGGTGCGGGCGGCGGTCGACGTGTTCCAGCCGCAGGCCGAAGCACTTGCCGCCCTCTCCGGGCGCGTCAAGGAGTCCTTCGACCCGCGCCACGTCCTCAATCCCGGCCGCATGTACCGGGGGATCTGATGCAGACCAGTTTCACCGCCGAACAGCTTGAACAGCCGCGCATCGCGGAAGCCAACACCATTCTCCGCAAATGCGTGCATTGCGGCTTCTGCACCGCGACCTGCCCCACCTATGTGCTGCTGGGCGACGAACTCGACTCGCCAAGGGGCCGCATCTACCTCATCAAGAACATGCTGGAGTCGGGCGAGCCCGCGAAGCCCGAAACGGTGAAGCATCTCGACCGCTGCCTGTCCTGCCTCTCCTGCATGACGACCTGTCCCTCGGGCGTTCACTACATGCACCTCATCGACGAGGCGCGCGCACATGTGGAGGAAACCTACCGCCGCCCGCTCTTCGAGCGCCTGCTCCGCAATGTGCTGGCCTACACCATGCCGCGGCCCCGGCTGTTCCGCCTCTCGCTCATCGGCGCAAGGCTCGCCTCACCGCTCACCCCCGTGGCGAAATCCTTCGGCGCCAGCCGTATCGCAGCACTTCTTGGCCTTGTGCCGCAGCACATGCCGAGGCCGGAGCGCTTCGGCCAGCCCGGCATCTATCCGCCGGCGGTTGAGAAGCGGGGCCGCGTCGGCTTGCTCATGGGTTGCGTGCAGAGCGTGCTGGACCCCGGCATCAACGCGGCGGCGATCAGGCTCCTGACCCGTCTCGGCTTCGAGGTGGTGATCTCGGGCGGGGAGGCCTGCTGCGGCTCCCTCACCCACCACATGGGCAAGGAGGAGGACGCGCTCGCCCGCGCGCGCCGTTCCATCGACCAGTGGACGGAGGCGAATATCGACACCATCATCGTCACGGCATCGGGCTGCGGAACCACGATCAAGGACTATGGCCACATGCTGCGGCTCGATCCTGCTTATGCAAACAAGGCAAAGGCGATCAGCGCCAAGGCGAAGGACATCACCGAATTTCTGATCGGCCTCGACCTCCCCGAGGCCACGGGCGGCCTCAGGCTCGCCTATCACTCCGCCTGCTCCATGCAGCATGGGCAGAAGATCAAGGCGGAGCCGCTGAAGCTTCTGCGCCGCGCGGGCTTCGAGGTGATGGAGGTTCCCGAAAGCCATCTCTGCTGCGGCTCGGCCGGGACCTACAACATCCTCCAGCCGGAGATCGCCGAGAAGCTGAAGGCCCGCAAGGTGGCCAACATCGAAACGCTGAAGCCTGAGGCCATCGCCACCGGCAACATCGGCTGCATCACCCAGATCGGGTCTGGCACGGAGATTCCGATCCTCCACACGGTCGAGCTCCTCGACTGGGCCTATGGCGGGCCGAAGCCGGAGAAACTCTCATGAGTGCCCAAGCCATCCGCCATCAGCGATCCGAAGGCGAGGTCCTGATCTCCATGGGGCCCCGGGGCCTGAAGCGCCTGCGCGAGGCCCATTCGGCGAAGCTGCGCATTCCCGCCGGAAGCCATGAGGCGATCCTCATCAACACCGGCGGCGGGCTTGCCGGCGGTGACCGCTTCACCTTCGCCATCACGGCGGAGGAGAACGCCAGGCTCACCGTCACCTCGCAGGCTGCCGAGCGCGTCTACCGTTCGCTCGGTCCCGCTGCCGATGTCGAGGTGCGGCTCAAGGCGGAGGCCGGCGCCACGCTGATGTGGCTGCCGCAGGAGACGATCCTGTTCGACGGCG
>JBEILC010000185.1:0-6037 GCA_040379425.1 Hyphomicrobiales bacterium | reverse complement strand
TCCATCTGCTCGATGGCCTCGATGCCGATCACCGTCTGGTGCAGCAGCACGTGGTTCAGCACGCTGCCGAGTGCATATTTCGTGTCGGGGTTCGTTGCGGCGACTTCGACCGCTTCCGAGATGGCAATCCCCAGGCTGCCGTTCGAGTCCGGATTGGCGGCGAGGATGTGCCGCCCGGCATTGGTCTCGAGCGAGGGGCTTGCGACACAGGTGCCGCCATAGGCCTCCATCAGCGCCCGGCGATAGGGCTTCTGATTGTAGGAGATCTTCACCATGTAGACCTTGACGTCGATGCCGTAGAGCGCACCCGCGAAGGAGAGCGATGATCCCCACTGGCCGGCACCCGTCTCGGTCACCAGTTTCCGCACACCCGCTTGCTTGTTGTAGAAGGCCTGCGGCACGGCGGTGTTGGGCTTGTGGGAGCCCGCGGGGCTCACGCCCTCATATTTGTAATAGATCTTGGCGGTCGTCCCCAGCGCCTTCTCAAGGCCATAGGCGCGGTAGAGCGGTGTCGGCCGCCACATGCGGTAGATGTCGCGCACCGGCTCGGGGATCGCCACCTCACGCTCGCCGCTCACCTCCTGCATGATGAGTTCCATGGGGAAGAGGGGGGCGAGATCATCCGGCCCCACCGGCTGCAGCGTGCCGGGGTGCAAGGGCGGCGGCGGCATGGCGGGCAGGTCCGCCGCGATGTTGTACCAGCTCTTCGGAATCCTCTCCTCGCCCATGACGATCTTGCGGTTCTGTGCGGCCATGCTGCCCTCCTGATGTGATGGACCGATGGTCGCAAAAGACGGGGTCAACCGCAAGGGCTCAGGCGGTGAATTGGGCCTTGGTGTAGCCCTGGAGATAGAGCAGCGCCGTCAGGTCGCCGTGGTTGATGCGGATCAGGGAGCCTTCCTGCACATAGGGCTTGGCGTGAAGGGCAACGCCTATGCCGGCTTCCGACAGCATGGCGAGATCGTTCGCACCGTCGCCCACGGCCAGCGCATCGGCGGGATCGAGGCCGAGCTTCGCCGTAATGCGGCGCAGCGCATCAACCTTGGCCTGCTGCCCGAGGATGGGGTAGCCGACCTCTCCGGTGAGGATGCCATCGGCGATGATCAGTTCGTTCGCCTGGTCCTCGTCGAAGCCCAGCACGGCGGCGACGCGCGAGGTGAAGGGCGTGAAGCCGCCGGAGACGAGGGCCGTATGCGCGCCATGGGCTTTCATGGTGGCGATCAGCGTCCGCCCGCCCGGCATGTAGGTGATCCGCTCACGGATGATGCGGTCGATGATCCCGGCATCGAGGCCCTTGAGCAGCTTCACGCGTTCTTTGAGCGCACCCTCGAAATCAAGCTCGCCCCGCATGGCGCGGAGCGTGATGTCCTTGATGCGATCGCCCACGCCCGCCTCGACGCCCAGCTCGTCGATGCATTCCTGCTGGATCATGGTTGAATCCATGTCGGCGATCAGCAGGCGCTTGCGGCGGTTGTGGATCGAGACCACGGCGGCATCGATGGGGAAGCGCCGGATGTCCACCATGAATTCGGGCAGCCGCTCGAAGTCGGGCACCTCGCAGGCATCGCCCTCGGCCAGCCAGTGGGGTGCGCCGCCGCCCAGCTCACGCACAAGCCCCAGCACCTCCGGCCCGATTACACGCGAGCCCGGGGCTGCTATGAGGACGAGAACGGACTCCATGATGACACCGGCCCTTCAGAAACGCGCGCTGCTTATCGCAGGCCCCACCGCCAGCGGCAAGTCCGCGCTGGCGCTCGACAAGGCACGGGAATTGGGCGGCGTGATCATCAATGCCGATGCGCTGCAGGTCTATGCGCCGCTGCGGCTTCTGTCGGCGCGGCCAACGCCGGAGGAGGAGGCGATGGTTCCCCACCGTCTCTATGGCCATGTGGGCGCGGAACAGCCTTACTCCGTGGCGGCCTGGCTTGCCGAAGCCCGCCTAGCGCTGGAGGAGGCGTGGGGCGAGGGGAAGCTTCCGATCATCACCGGCGGCACCGGGCTCTATTTCACCGCGCTGGAACGCGGCCTCGCCCCTGTGCCCGAGATTCCGGAGGAGGTCAGGAGCCGCTGGCGGAGCTTCACCGGCGATCTCCACGGCGAACTGCTGCGGCGCGATGCAGCCATGGCCGCACGGCTGCTGCCAAGCGACCGGCAGCGGGTGACGCGCGCGCTCGAAGTGATCGACGCCACGGGCCGTTCGCTTCTCGACTGGCAACGCGAGGGGCAGGAGGGGGCAGCACTCGAAGGGGTGGCCGTGGAGCGCATCTTCCTCGACGTGCCGCGCGCGGAGCTGCATGCGCGGGCGGAGTCCCGGTTCGACAGGATGATCGCCGAAGGTGCGCTGGAGGAGGCAAGGGCTGTGATGCATCTGGACCCGTCTCTTCCCATGATGAAGGCGATCGGGTTGCCGGAACTGATCCGCCACCTTAGGGGCGAAATCGGCCTTGATGAGGCTGCGGCGCTCGCCAAGGCCGCCACCCGCCAGTTCATCAAGCGCCAGCTCACCTGGTGGCGGGGTCAGATGAAAGATTGGCACCAACAGCACCGTCACCCCGGCGAAAGCCGGGGTGACGGCACAATGGGGCCCCTTGACGCCGCCCTTCCACCCACGTAAAAGCGCGCCCCATGAACAGCATTCTCGTAGTAGGACCGCGCAACGCCGGGGAGGCATAAGCCTCCAGGAACTGGTGGTGTTGCGCGGAAATCAGGCTCCCTTGGGGGCCTTTTTTATTGCCTGAACGGGTTTTGCGTGTTTGACGAAATGGGAAAGTCCAGGAGTTTGAGATGGCCACGAACGAGATGACGGGTGCCGAAATCGTGCTGAAGGCGCTGACCGACCAGGGGGTCGAGCATATCTTCGGTTACCCCGGCGGTGCGGTGCTGCCGATCTATGACGAGATCTTCCAGCAGGAAAAGGTCAAGCACATCCTCGTCCGGCACGAGCAGGGGGCAACCCATGCGGCGGAAGGCTATGCGCGCTCCACCGGCAAGTGCGGCGTGGTGCTCGTCACCTCCGGCCCCGGCGCCACCAATGCGGTGACGGGCCTGACCGACGCGCTGATGGACTCGATCCCCATGGTCTGCATCACCGGCCAGGTGCCGACGCATCTCATCGGCAATGACGCATTCCAGGAATGCGATACGGTGGGCATCACCAGGCCGTGCACCAAGCACAATTATCTGGTCAAGGACGTGAACGACCTCGCCCGCATCCTGCACGAGGCCTTCTATGTGGCGACTCATGGCCGCCCGGGGCCGGTCGTCGTCGACATCCCGAAGGACGTGCAGTTCGCCAAGGGCCGCTATGTCGGCCCCAAGAACATCGAGCACAAGACCTACCGCCCGAAGGTGAAGCCCGACCAGAACGCCATCCGCGCCGCGGTCGAGCTCATCGCCACGGCGAAGCGGCCGATCCTCTATACCGGCGGCGGCGTCATCAACTCCGGCCCCACGGCCTCGAAGCTGCTGCGCGACTTCGTGGAGATGACCAACATCCCCATCACCTCGACGCTGATGGGGCTTGGCGCCTATCCGGCGGCGGGCAAGAACTGGCTCGGCATGCTGGGCATGCACGGCATGTATGAAGCCAACATGGCGATGCATGACTGCGACGTGATGATCAACGTCGGCGCCCGCTTCGATGACCGCATCACGGGCAGGCTCAACGCCTTCTCGCCGAATTCGAAGAAGATCCACATCGACATCGACCCGTCCTCCATCAACAAGACGGTGCGCGTCGACATCCCCGTCGTGGCCGACGTCGCCCATGCGCTGGAAGACATAATCCGGGTGTGGAAGTCGAAGTCGCTGTCGCTCGACAAGAAGGCGCTCGATGTGTGGTGGAAGCAGATCGACGGCTGGCGGGCGAAGGACTGCCTCAAGTACAAGAAGAACGCCGACGTCATCATGCCGCAATATGCGATCGAGCGGCTCTATGCGCTGACCAAGGATCTCGACACCTACATCACCACCGAAGTGGGCCAGCACCAGATGTGGGCCGCACAGTTCTACCGCTTCGAGGAGCCGAACCGCTGGATGACCTCCGGTGGCCTCGGCACCATGGGCTATGGCCTTCCCGCGGCGGTGGGCGTGCAGCAGGCGCATCCGAAGTCGCTCGTCATCGACATCGCGGGCGATGCCTCGGTGCTGATGACCATGCAGGAGATGTCGACGGCGATCCAGTATCGGCTGCCCATCAAGATCTTCATCCTCAACAACCAGTACATGGGCATGGTGCGCCAGTGGCAGCAGTTGCTGCACGGCAACCGCCTGTCCGAGTCCTACACCGAGGCGCTTCCCGATTTCGTGAAGCTGGCGGAGGCCTATGGCTGCGTCGGCATCCGGGCGACTAAGCCCGCGGAGCTGGACGATGCGATCCGCGAGATGATCAAGACGCCGCATCCGGTTCTGTTCGACTGCCGCGTGGCGAACCTCGCCAACTGCTTCCCCATGATCCCGTCGGGCAAGGCGCATAATGAGATGCTGCTGGGCGAGGATGTGGCGGATGAGGATGTTGGCTCGGTGATCGACGCCAAGGGCAAGATGCTGGTTTAAGGAACGAGGGACAACATGAACGCGCAACTCCAGCCCTCGGGCTCCGCTTACTTCCTCGACGCCGCCAAGCCCGCGGTCGAGACACACACGCTTGCCGTGATCGTCGACAACGAGCCGGGTGTGCTCGCCCGCGTCATCGGCCTGTTCTCCGGCCGCGGCTACAACATTGAGTCACTTACGGTTTCCGAGACGCAGCATGAAAAGCACGTCTCGCGCATCACGGTGGTGACGAGCGGCACGCCCTCCGTCATCGAGCAGATCAAGAACCAGCTGGGCCGCATGGTGCCGGTGCATTCCGTGGCTGACCTGACGGTTCAGGGCAATTCCATTGCCCGCGAACTCGCCATGGTGAAGGTGGCTGGCACCGGCGAAAAGCGCGTCGAGGCGCTCCGCCTCGCGGACGCCTTCCGCGCCCGCGTCATCGACGCCGGAACCACGAGCTTCATCTTCGAGATCACGGGCAAGAGCGACAAGGTGGAGCAGTTCATCTCGCTGATGGTCCCGCTCGGCCTGGTGGAAGTCGCGCGCACGGGTGTCGCCGGCATCACGCGCGGTGCGGAGGGGATGAAGGAGTAGGGGCGCGCAGCTGCTAGGAGCGGTGGACCTGCAGCACGCGGTTCACCGTGCCTTCGAGATCTTGCTTCAGATAGGCGATGGCTTCGTCACTCCGGCGCGCGCGGATGAGCCCGAGGAAGCCGCGTTCGGCGTCCGCCCATGGTTCCCCGCTGCCGAGCCCGAGCCAGTTGGCGATCAGGTAGCGCTTCAGGTGGTCGTGCTGCGCATCGATCATCTGCAGCAACCGCTTGCGCCTGCAGCGGCTGTAGATGATCTGGTGAACGCGGTGATGCAGTGTCACCGCCGTCCCGGCGGACTCATCCGGCGAGGACAGGGAAAGCACCACTTCCGCCGCGCCGAAGTCTGCCGCCGTGAGATGGGGTATGGAAAGCTCCAGCGCACGGGGCTCCAGCAGCAACCTCAATTCCATCACGTCCAGAAACTCATCGGTCTGCAAGGCGGTGACGGTGAAGGTCTTCGGCCCTTCCGCGACGACGAGGCCGCTCGCCATCAGGTCGCGGATCGCGTCCCGCGCCGGTGTGGTGCTGACCTTGAAATGCTCCGCGACGAAGCGCTGGGTGAGCGACGTTCCGGCGGGAATGCGCCCGGCGATGATCCCCGCGCGCAGCGCCTCCGCGATCTGTTCAGCCTCGGTCATGGTGACGCAACCTTCGGGGAAGTTGTATCACGCTTGATAGTTTGATGCACCGAAAACATAGTTATGAAGCATCATGCCAGAACCCGGGAGGTTCCCGCAATGCTTCAAGGCGTCCTCTATTTCGAAATCCCGGTCACCGACATGGACCGGGCACTGGCCTTCTACAGGCAAGTGTTCCAATGCGACTTCGAGCGCGTCGATGGTGACGGCTACGACATGGCGTTGTTCCCCCAGACCGATGGCGCCAGTGGCGCGCTCGCCAAGGGCGAT
>JBEILC010000184.1:0-6095 GCA_040379425.1 Hyphomicrobiales bacterium | reverse complement strand
GGTGGTGACGCCCGAAGGCTTCCGCGGCACCATCGGCGGCGGCACGCTGGAGTGGAAGGCTCTGGCGGAGGCACAGCGCCTCCTCGGCAAGCCGCGCGCGGTGAAGATGCTGACGCAATCGCTCGGCCCCGATCTCGGCCAGTGCTGCGGGGGCCGGGTGAGCCTCACCATTGAGAGTTTCGATATCTCATGTCTCGCCGAGGTCCGGGAGCTGGCAGCGCGGGAGGACGCTGGGCCCTTCACCCTTGACGGAAGGCTCCCCGCCATCACCGAGCGTTTCGGCGAGTTGCGCCGCCAGGTGCTGCTGTTCGGCGCAGGCCATGTGGGACGGGCCGTCATGCTGGCACTCGCCCCGCTTCCCTATGACGTGGCCTGGGCCGACCCCCGGCCCGAAGCCTTCCCCGCCGCCATGGCGGAGAATGTCACGGCTTTCGCAGGCGATCCGCTGGAGGTTGTACAGGCCGCACGGCCGGGCGCCCTCGCCTTCATCATGAGCCATTCGCACGCGCTGGACCTGGCGATTGCCGATGCAGCGCTCCGCAATCCGGCGATTGCCCAGGTGGGCGTCATCGGCAGCGCCACCAAGCGCGCCCGCTTCGAGAAGCGATTGCGCGAGGCCGGTGTTCTGGAGGATCGGGTGCAAGCGATGATCTGCCCCATCGGGGTGGGCGGCATCCGCTCCAAGCTTGCCGCTGCCATTGCCGTTTCTGTCGCGGCACAGGTGATAAGCCTCGATGAAGCATTGTCAGCGGCCGCAAGCCCCGGCAATCTGATGGCGAGGGATGCAGGCTGACGCATGGGTTATCTTCTTGAAGCGCTTCACGTCACCAAGGTCTTCGGCACGCTGAAGGCAAATGACGATGTGACGCTGAAGGTGAAGCCGGGCGAAATTCATGCCTTCCTGGGCGAGAATGGCGCAGGCAAGTCCACACTCGTCAAGATGATCTATGGCGCGCTTCAGCCGACGGCGGGCGAATTCCGCTGGATGGGAAAGCCTGTGGCCATCGCCAGCCCCGCTGCGGCGCGCAAGCTCGGCATCGGCATGGTGTTCCAGCATTTCTCGCTCTTCGAAGCCCTGACCGTGGCGGAAAACATCGCGCTCGCCATGCCGGGCGCCTTCGACATGAAGGTGCTGTCGGAGCGCATCACAAAGGTCTCGCGCGACTATGGCCTGCCGCTTGAACCCTTCGCTGTCGTCGCCGATCTCTCGGTGGGTGAGCGCCAGCGGATCGAGATCGTGCGCTGCCTGCTGCAGGAGCCGAAGCTCCTGATCATGGATGAGCCCACCGCCGTGCTCACCCCGCAGGAGGCCGGCCAGCTCTTCGTCACGCTGGCGCGGCTCGCCTCCGAAGGATGCGCGGTGATCTATATTTCGCACCGGCTGGAGGAGGTGAAGCGGCTTTGCCACAACGTCACCATCCTGCGCCACGGCAAGGTGGTGGCCAATGTCGATCCGATGCAGGAAACGGCGGGCAGTCTCGCGCGCCTCATGGTCGGAGGCGACATCCACAAAGTGAGCCCGCTCGACGGCGAGACGGATTATGCCAAGCGCATCCAGATCCGTCTGCAACTCGTTGACTTGAGCCTTCCAGCCGATGGGCCCTTCTCGGTCGCCCTCAAGAACATCTCGCTCGAAGTGCTGGCGGGCGAGGTCGTTGCGATCGCCGGTGTGGCGGGCAATGGCCAAACGGAATTCTTCGATGCGGTTTCGGGCGAGCGCCTGCTTTCCTCGGGCGCCATGCTGCTGATCGATGGCGTGCCCATGGGCCGGGAGAGCATCAATGAACGGCGCAAGGCGGGTGCCGCCTTCGTACCGGAGGAGCGGCTGGGCCATGGCGCGGTTCCGGGCTTCACCCTCTCCCGCAATGTCGTCCTCACGCGCCATTCCTCCGATGCCGCGCTCGTGCGGTCCGGCATGGTGAGCAGCGATGAGGCAGCAGCACTGAGCCAGCGCGTCATCACGGAATTCGATGTGAGAAAGGGCAAGCCCGACCCGGAAGCGCGGGCCCTTTCGGGCGGCAACCTGCAGAAGTTTGTGGTGGGGCGTGAGCTGGACCGCAAGCCCGGCGTGCTCGTCGTCAACCAGCCGACCTGGGGTGTCGATGCCGGCGCCTCCGCCACCATCCGGCAGGCGCTGATCGATCTTGCGCGGCAGGGCTCGGCGGTTCTCGTCATCAGCCAGGACCTCGACGAGATCTTCGAGATCGCCGGCCGCATCGCCGTCATCTCGCGCGGCGAGCTGTCCGAGGCCTATCCTGCCGTCGGTCTCAGCGCCGAGAAGGTCGGCTTGCTGATGGCGGGCGAGCATGAAGGGAAGGAGAAAGCCCATGCGGCTGGTGCTTGAGAAGAGGTCCGAGCATTCGGCGAAGATGGCGCTGCTCTCTCCCGTCATCGCGCTCTGCCTTACGGTGATCGCGGGTGGCATCATCTTCGCGCTGCGGGGGCTCAATCCATTCGAGGCGCTCTATGTCTACTTTATCGAACCGCTGACGGACCCCTGGGCGCGCGAGCAATTGATCGCCAAGGCCGCACCACTGGTGCTGATCGGCGCGGGGCTGGCCGTCTGCTACGCGGCCAATGTCTGGAACATCGGGGCCGAGGGCCAGTTCATCATCGGCGCATTGCTCGCCGGCATGATCCCGGTGTTCTATACCTCCTGGCAGACGCCGGAGGTGATGGTGGTGATGCTGCTGCTCAGCATGGCGGGCGGCATGGCCTGGGCCTTCATCCCGGCACTGCTCAAGAACCGTTTCAGCACCAATGAGATCCTGACCTCTCTGATGCTGGTCTATGTGGCGCAGTACCTGTTCGACTGGCTGGTGCGCGGACCCTGGCGGGATCCGCAGGGCTTCAACTTCCCCAAGTCCGTGAACTTCGATGGCTGGCAGCTCCTGCCGCGCTATGGCGACATTCACTTGGGCGCCCTCTTCGCGCTGGTCGTCGCCATCGTCCTCTTCATCATGATGGCCCGGACCTTGAAGGGCTTCGAGCTGCAGGTGCTGGGTGCGGCGCCCAGGGCTGGGCGCTTCGCCGGTTTTTCGGGCCCCAAGGCCGTGATGTTCTGCTTCCTGCTGAGCGGCGCGCTCGCGGGCCTCGCGGGAGCGAGTGATGTGATGGGCAGTTCGGGCCAGCTCCAGACGCCCTATTCGCCGAACTACGGCTTCGTCGCCATCATCGTCGCCTTCCTCGGGCGGCTCAATCCGCTGGGCGTCATCATTGCGGGCCTTCTCCTCGCGCTGAGTTTCATTGGCGGCGAGAGTGTTCAGGTGACGCTCGGCATCTCGGACAAGATCGCCAAGGTGTTCCAGGGCATCCTGCTGTTCTTCCTCCTGGCCTGCGACACACTTATCCTCTATCGCGTGCATTTCGAACGGACGCGAGCTGCAGCGGCGGCGGGGTAGGGCCATGGATCCGAGCGTCATCTTCATCATCCTCACCGCGGCAACGCCGCTGCTCTTCGCGGCACTTGGCGAGCTCGTGGTCGAGCGTTCTGGCGTCCTCAACCTCGGCGTCGAGGGCATGATGGTCATGGGGGCGGTCTGCGGCTTTGGCGCAGCGCTCTATTCGGGCAATCCCTGGATCGGCCTTCTGGCGGCCATCGCGGCAGGCATGCTCATGTCGCTGCTCTTTGGCTTCCTCACCCTCACGCTGGTGTCGAATCAGGTCGCCACGGGCCTGGCGCTTACGCTTCTGGGCCTCGGCCTTTCGGGCCAGATCGGCGAGGCCTTCGTGGGCCAGCCCGGCGTCAAGCTCCCCAGCATCGGCGGCATCGATCCGCTGATTCCCTTTGGCGTGGTGCTGACGGCGGCGGTCTCCTGGTTCCTGTTCCGCACCAGGGGCGGCCTCATCGTGCGAGCGGTGGGTGACAGCCATGCCTCGGCACACGCTCTGGGATATGATGTCATCAAGGTTCGCTACGCCTGTGTGCTGTTTGGCGGGGCCTGCTCCGGCATTGCCGGGGGCTATCTGTCGCTGGTCTATACCCCGCAATGGATCGAGAACATGACGTCCGGCCGGGGCTGGATCGCGCTGGCGCTTGTCGTCTTCGCCTCCTGGTTGCCGTGGCGGGTGCTGGCGGGTGCTTATCTTTTCGGCACAATTTCAATCCTTTCGTTTGTTGTCCAAACAAAAGGCTGGGGAATACCGTCCCAGTTCTTGTCTTCACTCCCCTACATCGTCACCATTGTGGTTCTCGTGATCATCTCCGGCAACCGGATGATGATGAGAAAGAACACGCCGGCCTCGCTTGGCCGGCCCTTCGTGCCTGACCGTTGATAAACTGTAAGAACAAGGAGACGTCACAAAATGAAGAAACTGCTCATGTCGGCCGCGGCCGCTGTGCTGGCGCTCGGAGCTGCCTCGGTGTCGGCCAATGCCGCCGCCGCCGTCAAGGCCTGCTGGGTCTATGTCGGCCCGGTCGAGGACTTCGGCTGGACCTACCAGCACCATCAGGGCCTCGAAGCGGTAAAGGCCGCCTATGGCGACAAGGTCGAGACCGCCTTCGTGGCGAGCGTGCCGGAGGCTGACTCCGAGCGCGCCATCGAGCGCCTGGCGCGTGACGGCTGCAACATCATCTTCACCACCTCCTTCGGCTTCATGGAGCCGACGCTGAAGGTCGCGAAGAAGTTTCCGGACGTGAAGTTTGAGCACGCCACCGGCTACAAGACCGCCGAGAACGTGACAACCTATAACGCCAAGTTCCACGAGGGCCGCTACGTGATCGGCCAGATCGCGGCCAAGGTCTCGAAGACCGGCACGGCGGGCTACATCGCCTCCTTCCCGATTCCGGAAGTCATCGCCGGCATCAACGCCTTCATGCTGGGCGCGCAGTCGGTGAACCCGGACTTCAAGGTCAAGATCGTGTGGGCCAACACCTGGTTCGACCCCGGCAAGGAAGCGGACGCCGCCAAGGTGCTGCTGAGCCAGGGTGCGGACGTGCTCTCGCAGCACACCGACTCGGCTGCTCCCCTGCAGGAGGCCGAGAAGGCCGGTGCGGTGGGCTTCGGCCAGGCGTCTGACATGATCAAGTTCGCGCCCAAGGCGCAGCTGACCGCCATTGTCGACAACTGGGCGCCCTATTACGTGCGCCGCGTCGGCCAGGTGCTGGACGGTACGTGGAAGTCCGAATCCTCGTGGGACGGCATGGCCGATGGTACTGTGGCAATGGCGCCCTACACCAACCTGCCTGAGGACATCGCCAAGGCCGCGGCCGAAACCGCCGAAGCCATCAAGACGGGCAAGTTCCATCCCTTCACCGGCCCCATCACCAAGCAGGATGGCACGGTCGTCGGTGAAGCCGGCAAGCCGCTGCCCGATGGCGACATCCTCGGCATGAACTGGTACGTCAAGGGCATCGACGACAAGCTGCCGCAGTAAGCGCGCAATCACGCAAACCAGCGCCTGCCGCGGGAGCGATCCCCCGGCAGGCGCATTCGCGAGAGCCCCATGCTCGATCCCTTCATCGCCGACTGGCTGAACTTCCTCATCCGCTGGGGCCACATGGCCGCCGGCATTGCCTGGATCGGCACGTCTTTCTATTTCGTGGCGCTGGACTTTTCGCTGAAGTCGCGTGACGGCATGCCGGACGGCGTCAGGGGCGAGGCATGGGAAGTGCATGGCGGCGGCTTCTACCATGTGCAGAAATACCTCTCCGCGCCGCAAAGCCTGCCGGAGCATCTCACCTGGTTCAAGTGGGAGGCCTATCTCACCTGGGTCACGGGCTTCCTGCTGCTGGCGGTGGTGTACTACCTCGATGCCCGCGCCAATTTGATCGACCCCGCGGTCATGGATCTCGCGCCATGGGCCGCCATCGTCATCTCGATCCTCTCCATTCTCGCGGGCTGGGCGGTCTATGACGGGCTGTGCCGTTCACCCATCGGGCGCAACACGGGGCTTCTCGCCGCCGCGGTCTTCGCGCTGATCCTCGCCTTTGCATATGTCTTTACGCATGTGTTCTCGGGCCGCGGCGCCTTCATCCATGTGGGCGTCATCGCCGGCACCATGATGGCGGCCAATGTCTTCATGGTCATCATCCCCAACCAGCGGAAGATCACGGCGGCACTGATGCGGGGCGAGGCGCCCGACCCACGCCTTGG
>JBEILC010000183.1:0-6113 GCA_040379425.1 Hyphomicrobiales bacterium | reverse complement strand
CGCTGGCCTTCGCCCCGGCGAGCGCCTCCTCCGGGCGGCTGTGCACCATGGCTGTGAGCCTCTTGTCCTGCCGCTCGCTCTGGGAAAGGCAGGCCTGGGTGGCCTCGACGGGGGAGAACTTCTTCTTCGCATAGCCGCGGACGAGCTTCGCGGCGGATTTCCAGTGAAGGTCGCTCATGTGGGTCTCCCTCTGTAACCTCACCCCGGCGCAGGCCGGGGCCCAAAGCTGGATCCCGGCCTGCGCCGGGATGACGGTAACTTAAGCTTTACGCCGCCCTGGCCTTGCCCAGCGCGTCCTTGAACTGCGGCAGGAGGTCGGCGTTGGCGGCGAGGATGTTGCCGGTATCCATCGGGTTCTTCTCGCCATCGGGGTCGGCGATGAAGCCGCCTGCTTCGCGGATCAGCAGGATGCCGGCTGCGATGTCCCACTGATTGAGGTTCCGGCAGATCATGGCGTCGAAGCGGCCCGCCGCCACATAGGCGAGCGACAGCGCGGCGGAGCCCGGACCGCGGATACCAACGACACGCGCCTGCAGCACCGCGATCTCGGCGCGCGACAGCGGCAGATCCTTGCCGCCGCGATGGGGGATCTCGTAGCTCACCAGCGTTTCATGGATGTCACGGCGCTGGGCCACGCGCAGGCGCTTGTTGTTGAGGAAGGCGCCGCCGCCCTTTTCGGCCGAATACATCTCGTCGGTGATCGGGTTGTAGGTGATGGCGGCCACCAGCTCGCCCTTGCGCTCCAGAGCCATTGTGATGGCGAAGAGCGGGACCGAATGCATGAAATTCGTGGTGCCGTCGATCGGGTCGATGATGAAGCGGTGGTCCGGGTCGGTGCCCGGCACGCTGCCCGTTTCCTCGGTGAGGAAGGAATAGCCGGGCCGCACCTTGGCCAGTTCCTCGCGCAGGATCTTGTCGCAGCGCTTGTCGGCAGCCGTCACATAGTCGCCCGGCCCCTTCTGGGAGACCTGCAGATTGGCGAGCTCGCCATAATCGCGCTGCAGGCTGCGCGCCGCCTTGCGGACGGCGGCAGTCATCACGGTGAGTGCGGGGGAGGACACGGTCTGGACTTCCTTCAATCAGCAAAGACAGAGCCGCCGGATAGCAGGATTGGCGGGGGAGGGGAAGCTTGTGGACCCCCTCACATGCCGAGCAGTGCCCGGAAGAAGGCCATGACCCCGATGTAGAGGGCGGACGATATGGCCGCCAGCACCGCCACCGAGGCGATGCCCAGCACATAGCCCAGACCGACCGCGATGCCGTCCCGCTCCGCAAGGCCCAGCGCAATGCAGCTGATGGCGGCGGCGGGCAGCATGTTGTTGAGCGGAATGGGCAGGAACAGCACCAGCGACAACGCGAAGGTGATGAAACCGATGACCCGTTCCGAGGCGTCGGAGGAGACGAAAAGCCCGAAGCGCGGTTTCAGCACCTTCTCGATCTTGCCCATGTAGGGCAGCACCTTGGACACGAAGCTCCCCAGCACCTCGCGCGAGATCTTGCGCTTGCGGATCACCTCCGGCAGCCAGATCGACTGGCGTCCGATCATCAACTGCCAGGTCAGGATCACCAGCGGGAGGCCGAGAATGGCCGAGGTGCCGGGCGGCGTGGGGATGATGTTGGGCACCGCGAAAATGAACATCAACGCGCCAAAGGCCCGCTCGCCCAGCGAATCGACTAGGGTACCGATATCCGTATCGGCACTGGTGTCCATTGTCTTGACGATATCAGACAGGCGGCTGGGCTTTTCCGCCTTCTGCTTGCCCGAAGGCGGGGGGTCGGTGAGATCTTCCTGCTGCACGAGAGCTCCGGTACACGTGCGCCAAGGCTAGCCGAAGTTTCCCCGTTGCGAAACAGAAAGCAGGAGGGGGGCGTCAGGCTGGCCCGTTGGGATAGCCTGCGTCCTCCAGGGCCTTCGAAACGGCTCCGGCCGGTGCGGATGTTTCGACCGAAACCGTCTTGCGCGCGAGATCGGCCTTCACCTCCGCTGTCGAATCGAGAGTCTTGATGGCCTTCGTGACGGTCGCAACACAATGGCCGCATGTCATGTCCGGCAGGTTGAATGTCATCATCGCCATACCTCCTTCGATGCATTGATGCGTTGAACATGGGGCTTGCCAGCGTGGGAATGTCAAGCCCTGACGCGCATGGGGGGCCTGCCGCATTCACCCTTGAATTTGGGGCTTGACCCTCCCATCGTTGGAAGGCCCAGCCTTGCAATGAAGGTTGAGGAGAACCGCCATGACAGCATCAGCCACCACCCCGCTGCAGAGTTTCCCCATCGAGGGGATGACCTGCGCCTCCTGCGTGCGCCGGGTCGAGAAGGCCATTGCCGCCGTCCCGGGGGTCGAAAGCGCGTCCGTGAACCTCGCCACCGAGCGCGCCGATGTGCGCCTCAGCGAACCCGCCAGCGCGCCCCAGGTCGTCGCGGCGATTCGCGCGGCGGGCTATGAGGTGGCGAGCCAGACAATCACTCTCGGTGTCGAGGGCATGACCTGTGCCTCCTGCGTCAGCCGGGTGGAGAAGGCGATTTCCGCGGTTCCGGGGGTGGTCTCGGCCTCCGTCAACCTCGCCACCGGGCGCGCCACGGTGAAGCTGTCGGGCGCAACGCCGCTCTCCGCCATCGAGGCTGCCGTGCGCAAGGCGGGCCATGAGCCGCACAGGCTGGAGGCGGCCGGTGCGCCCGATGCCCACCAGGCCGCGCGCGAAGCAGAATATGGCAGGCTGAAGCGCGACCTCTGGATCGCTGCCATCTTCACCCTGCCGCTGTTCGTGATCGAGATGGGGGCCCATTTCGTGTCGGGTGTTGGGCATTGGCTCCACGGCTTCGACCGGCAGTCGCTGCATCTCGTCTATTTCGTGCTGGCGAGCATCGTGCAGTTCGGGCCGGGCCTCAGGTTCTATGCCAAGGGCATTCCGGCGCTGCTCAAGCTCGCACCCGACATGAATTCCCTCGTGGTGCTGGGCTCGACGGCGGCCTGGGCCTATTCGGTGGTCGTCACCTTCCTGCCGGGCCTCATGCCGGAGGGAACCGCGAATGTCTATTTCGAGGCCTCCGCTGTGATCGTGACGCTGATCCTGCTCGGGCGCCTGCTGGAGGCCAAGGCCAAGGGCCGCACCAGTGCGGCGATCACCAAGCTCGTGGGCCTGCAGCCAAAGACCGCGCGCGTCGCGCGTGGCGGAGAGGCCGTGGAGATCCCGTTCGACCAGGTGGTCGAGGGCGACATCCTGCAGGTCCGCCCCGGTGAGCGGCTGGCGGTGGATGGCGAGGTGATCGCGGGCAGTTCCTATGTCGATGAATCGATGATCACGGGCGAGCCCGTGCCGGTGGCCAAGCAGGAGGGCGCCGAGGTCGTGGGCGGCGCCATCAACAAGACAGGGAGCTTCACCTACCGGGCCACCAAGGTGGGAAGCGGCACGCTGCTCGCACAGATCATCCGCATGGTGGAGCAGGCGCAAGGCGCCAAGCTGCCGATCCAGGCGCTGGTCGACCGCATCACCTCCTGGTTCGTGCCGGCGGTGATGGCGGTGGCCGCACTGACCTTTCTGATCTGGTTCGCCTTCGGGCCGGAGCCCGCCTTCACCTTCGGCCTCATCAATGCGGTGGCGGTGCTGATCATCGCCTGCCCCTGCGCCATGGGGCTCGCCACACCGACCTCGATCATGGTGGGCACGGGCCGCGCGGCGGAGCTTGGCGTGCTGTTCCGCAAGGGCGAGGCGCTGCAGAGCCTGCGCAATGCCAGCGTGATCGCTCTCGACAAGACCGGCACGCTGACGGCAGGCCGCCCCGAACTCACCAACTTCGAGGTGGCCAGCGGCGAGACGGCGGATGGGGCGCTGGCACTCGCGGCGGCGGTCGAAAGCCGCTCCGAGCACCCGATCGCCACCGCCATCGTCTCGGCCGCCATGGCGAAAGGGCTTGCCATTCCCGCCCTCGACAGCTTCGAGGCGGCGCCAGGCTACGGCGCCAGCGGACGGGCGGCGGGCCATGATGTTGCGGTCGGCGCCGACCGCTACATGAAGAAGCTCGGCCTCGACGTTTCGGTCTTTGCCGATGCGGCCGACCGGCTCGGGCGCGAGGGCAAGACGCCCCTCTATGCGGCCATCGATGGCAGGCTCGCCGCCATCATCGCGGTGGCTGATCCGATCAAGCCCTCCACCCCCGCAGCGATTGCCGCGCTGCATGCGATGGGGCTCAAGGTCGCCATGATAACGGGTGACAACCGCCGCACGGCGGAGGCGATCGCCGCGAGCCTCGGCATTGACGAGGTGGTGGCGGAGGTGCTGCCCGAAGGCAAGGTCGACACCATCCAACGCCTGAAGCGGGGCGGCCGCAGTGTTGCCTTCGTGGGCGACGGCATCAATGATGCGCCAGCACTTGCCGCGGCGGATGTGGGGATCGCCATCGGCACGGGCGCCGGCATCGCCATCGAGAGTGCAGATGTGGTGCTGATGTCGGGTGATCTCGCGGGCGTGCCGACTGCCATCGGCCTGTCCCAGGCGACGATCCGCAACATCAAGGAAAACCTGTTCTGGGCCTTCGCCTACAACGTCCTTCTCATTCCCGTCGCCGCCGGCGTCCTCTATCCGGTGAGCGGCACGCTGCTCTCGCCTATGATCGCGGCCGGCGCCATGGCGCTGTCCAGCGTCTTCGTCGTCGGCAATGCGCTGCGCCTCAGGCGGTTCAGCCCGAAACCCATGGAGACATTCGCATGAACATCGGTGAAGCGGGCACCCCGCCCGGCGGGTGCTAAGCTCCCCCGATGCCACGGAAGACCCGCCGCCCATCGCCACGCCGGATCGCGGTCCATGCCATGCTCTGGGCCTGGGCAGCGGTGTGCCTGTTTCCGATCTATTGGCTGGCGGTGGCGTCCGTCACACCGGTCGAGGACTTGGCGCGGGCCCCGGCCTATGCGCCATTCCTCGATTTCACGCCGAGCCTCGCGGCCTGGCGTTTCATCCTCGCGGACCCCACGGAGAATCTGCTGTGGAGCCTCCTCAATTCGCTTGTGATCAGTGCGGCGGCGGCGCTGGCCGCCGTTCTGGCGGCGGGACTGGCGGTCTATGGGCTGACGCGCTTTCCGGTGCGGCGCAGGGCAGGCCGCTTCGGGGTGCCGCTCTTCGCGCTGATGCTGGGGATGCGGCTGGTGCCGCCGGTGCTCGTCGCACTTCCCATCCATGTGCTGGCCCAGCGGACGGGGCTTCTCGACTCGCGGGGGCTCTTGGCCGCGGTCTACACGGCCTTCAACCTGCCCGTGGCGCTGCTGCTTCTGCTTCCCGTCTTCGGCATGCGGGCGACGCCAGAGGAGGAATCCGCCCGCCTTGACGGCGCATCCCACTGGCAAACCTGCTTCGGCATCCTGTTCCCGATGTTGAGGGGCCCGCTGGCCGTGACCGGCCTCGTCGTCTTCCTGCTGTGCTGGAACGAGTATCTCTTCGCCGCCTATCTCACCCTCGACCATGCCCAGACGCTCACCCCCTGGATGGCGGGCCAGCTCTCCATGAAGGAAGCGCAAGCCGGCGGCGACGCCGAGGAACTGAGCCACATGGCGGCAGCCTCCGTCCTGATGGCGCTCCCGGCGCTGGCGCTTGCGGTAGCGGTGCAGGGCTATATCAGGCGGGCGGTGAGGAGGGCGGTGGGGTGAGGGCGCCAGTCAGCCGCTGCCGTCGACACGCCCGCACCCGAGGGCCTCGTCAAACGTGGTACGGACCCGGTAGCGATCACGAAGATCGCTGGAGGGGCACCGCATCGGATCGCCAGGGCTTCCATGTTGGCGATCCTGCCCGGTAATTCGGCCACAATCTGACCACGAGCAGCAACGACTGACGAATCTTTCTCCCATCAGCCACGACCATTGCTGGCAGATCGTTCCTTGTAGCGTGATAAAGTTAGGATTCCGATCTATATTTGAAAACGTCAGTAAAAACAATTGATTGCCTAACGTATTGCGGAAGACTTCAGTTTCTTAGAGTCTGTCCGGAGAGATCATACCGGATTGCATAGCTTTCTCAGCATGAGCCTGATTGATGCGAGACGCAGGAAGGAGGGCGCCCTGCGATTGAGGTTTTCCCAATCCTTTGCCAATCGCCTGCATCGTCCGAACCAGGCGAAGGTG
>JBEILC010000182.1:0-6128 GCA_040379425.1 Hyphomicrobiales bacterium | reverse complement strand
GGCAGCGGATCGGCGCAATCCTTCCATCCTTCACGCCACAGGAATGCTCAAACTACTTCAAAAACGCCGGATATGGGTCCACGTAGAGTCATTCCGCTCTAGGATCCATGGCAGTGCAGAACGCCAGCTCGGCGCGACGGTCAGCTTCTGCCTTGACTATCCATCACCCGGCATCGCCTTTGGTTTTCCGGGGCATGGCGGATGGACCTCGATACCAGGCTCGATCCCCGCGATTCCTGCTGCCGCCTGCTGCTAGCCCTTCGCTGGCGGCAGAGCCGTTGTCCGCCAGAATCGGACGGTCAAGGCCGCTCCCGCGCCAACCAGCGGAAGGATGAAGCCTGCCCAGATGCCGGCGGGGCCCATCCCCGCCCAATGCGCCAGCATCCAGCCCAGCGGCAGCGCCACGGGCCAATAGGCGATGGCCGAAACGGCGGCGGGCCACGCCGTGTCGGAAAGCCCCCGCAGCGCACCCAGCATCGCGGACTGTACGGCATCGCAGATCTGCATCGGCGCGAAGGCGAGGAAGATTGCCGCTGTCAACGCCACGACCTCCGGATCCTCGATCACGAGCCGCGCGATGGCTTCACCCCTGAAAACCAGCAGCAGTGCTGCAGCTACGAGCCAGACCATCGCCACCGACACCGCCGCCAGCGCGATGGGGCGCAGCGCCGCGCCATTGCCAGCGCCCCGTTCCTGGGCCACGCGGATCGCCACCGATCCCGCGATGCCGAGGGGAAGCATGTAGAGCAGGCCGCCGATCGACTGTGCGACCTGATTGGCCGCAAGGGCCACCGTGCCGAAGCCTCCAATCATCAGGGTCGCCACGCTGATCGAGGCGGTCTCCACCACATACATCGCTCCGAGCGGCGCTCCTTCACGCAGTGTCAGGCCGATTTCCCGCGGCTCGACGGGGCGGCGCAGGCGCAGCCGCCGCATCGATGGCGCGTAAAGCCACCACAGGAAGGCGGCTCCCAGTGCCAGCGCCTCGGCGAGGAAGGAGGCAACACCCGCCCCGGTCAGGCCCAGCTGCGGGAAGGGGCCGATGCCCCAGATCAGCGCATAGTTCAGCGGCACGTTGATCGCTACGGCAAGGAAGGCGAAGGCGGTGCCGAGCCAGGGCCGCTCCACCGCTTCGAAGGCGGACTTGAAAGCGGTCAGCACCGAAATGGGAACGAGGAAGGCGCAGGTGAAGAACCAGTAGGCCGGCATGGCCGCGATCACCTCTTCCGGCTGGCCGAGCAGCGGCAGCAGCGGCCAGAGCGCCGCCATGACCAGCGCCGCGCCAAGGCCGATGAGCAGCCCCAGCGCCAGGCCAGCGCGTAGGATCAGGGAGATCCGCAGCTCCTCGCCCGCGCCCCAGGCGGCACCGATCCGCACCGACAGGGCCGAGATGAGACCATAGATCGCGGCGTAGAAGAGCATGGCCACCGCGCCCGTGAGGCCAACCGCCGCAACCGGCACAGGCCCCAGCGGCGCAAGCATGACCGAGTCCGTCACGCCGATCAGGGTGGAGGCCGCAAGACCCATCACGATGGGCGCCGCCAGACCAACGATGCCTAGCACCTGCTGCCAGACCGCGCGCAGTGTCAGTCGTCCAGGCACTTGCCGTTGCTCCACATTTGACATACCATCCGTATGTCAATCCGATAATCACATACGGTCCGTATGTCAATTGCACGACTTGCCACCCGCGCCGAGGCAGCCGAACAGACGGCGGCGCGGCTCGTCGCCACCGCCCGCCGCGCCTTTGCCGAGAGGGGCTTCGCACAGGTCTCGCTTGATGCACTGGCGGCCGAGGCGGGTGTCACCCGCGGGGCGCTGCATCACCACTTCACCAACAAGGCCGGACTGTTCGAGGCCGTGCTGCGCGCCGTGGATGCCGAGATCGGCCATGAGCTTGACCGCCTTTACGAAGCCGAGCAAGACCGGTGGGAAGCCTTGCGCAACTGCTTCCATGCCTATCTCGACCTGGCGCTGCACCCGGACCGCCGGCGCATCCTGTTCCTTGACGCGCCTGCCGTCCTTGGCACCCGTGCAATCGAGATCCTGATGGCGTCAGGCTTCGGACCCATGGTGGAAGATCTGACGATCCTCGTCGCCCAGGGCCGCATCCGTGCGATCCACCCCGAGGCCGTGGCCCATGTGCTGAATGGCGCCGTCATGGCGCAGGTGATGTGGCTTGCCGGGTCCGAGAGCGAGGACGCAAACCGCCTCGCTGCCGCCCATGCAGCGCTGGACGCCGTTTTTGACGGGCTCACGGCAAGAGGCTAGAACATAATCAGGCCTTCGCGAGTATACCTACAATCGTGCCGGCCTCCGTCACCATCTGCGCCAGCCGCTTGTCCCTGAACCGCAGCCTCAGAACATCTGTGCCGATGTCCACACGCTCCATAAGAAGCTGGATGAGGTGCGCCTGCTCAGTGGGAAAGAGCTCTTCCCAGAGTGAATCAAAGGCCGCCAGCGCTGGCGGCGAGACCGCCCATGCACCAGCATTCAACACGGACAAATCGGTGAGGGCTGATCAACTGTCAGTTAGGAGTTTGTGCCGATCTATAGATAGGATCAATGCAGAGCAGCAGTCTCGTCTCGCTGCTCGGGACGGCAGGCGATCTGTGCCACAAGGGGTGTAGTCCCGCTGAAGCGTTCGCACCGCCGTAGATCACGATCGCCTCTGCCGGGACCTGATGAACCAGCATCTCATCAAAGGGCTCACCAAAGTTGACTGAGTAGGCTGTGTTCGGGTCTGCCCACTCGGTGCCGGGTCCGCAGTAGGTGCAGAGCAACCGCATCGTCACCGAGTCGACATGAAACCGGGGGCAGGTTCGGTCGGTGGCTCTTTCCAGTCGAACCGCAGCGAAATCCGATCCGGCGATCTCACACAACCTTCTTGCGCAGCTCTCGATATCGGCCACCAACCAGTCGAGCAGGGTAGAATCGAGCGAGTGTGGCAGACCGTGCAGAAGGCTCTCGGCGAGGCCTGCCGCAGGACCTTCAATCCTGACGTTCTCCGGCAGGAGTGGAAGGCTCTCGCGCAGGAGCGAGCGGATGTGCGCGGGCAGCGCCCGCCTCTTCAAGAGGAAGGGCACGAGACCCGCCGGGACGGATTTGAGTTCGAACTTCGGAACCATCAGGCGGCCTCCTTCTTCCGCCACACCGGAAACGGGTCCGGCAGTTGCGACCATGTAGCAAAATCTGGCTTGGAGGCCGGTATCAGGCAGAGATCGAGCGCAGCCCGGATGGCGGATTCGTCCATGCCGGTGCCGATGAACACGACCTCCTGGCGCCTGTCACCCCAGACCGGGTCCCAGCGTTTTGCAATCCACGCTTCCCAGTCGGACTCGTGGGGCCAGGACTCCTTCTTGATGGCGGCCCACCAGAGGCCGGCTGCCTCGGTTCTGACAAGAGCGCCGGCCTGGCTGACCTCTCCGACCCACTGGGGCCGTGTTGCCAGCCAGAAGAAACCCTTGGCGCGAATGACGCCGGGCCATGGCGTGTCGAGGAAGGCCTTGAAGGCCTTAGGATCAAAGGGCCGATTTTCACGGTAGACGAAGCTCCTGATGCCGTATTCGAGGGTCTCGGGAACATGGCCCCGAAAGCCATTGAGTTCCTTGAACCATATCGGGTTCTGATGTGCCTTCTCGAAGTCGAAGCGACTGGTGCCGAGGATCTCGGACAATGGAACGCGCGAAAAATCCGTTTCGATCAGCCTCGCGTCCGGATTGAGCGCCTTCACAATGCTGCGGGCGGCCTTGCGCTCGGAGTCGCTCGCTGATGATATCTTGTTGATGATGATCGTATCGGCGAACTCGATCTGATCGACCAGCAGGTTGACCAGGGTACGCTCATCCGTGTCGCCCAGCGCAAGGCCTCTTGTGGCGAGAAAGTCTGCCGATCCATAGTCCTTGAGCAGATTGACGGCATCGACAACGGTCACCATGCTGTCGAGACGCGCCACGTCCGACAGGCTGCGGCCATCCTCGCCGCGAAACTCGAAAGTGGCTGCGACCGGAAGCGGTTCCGAGATGCCTGTGCTTTCGATCAGAAGGCAGTCGAACCGTCCCTCATCGGCAAGCCGTGCCACTTCCCGCAGGAGATCGTCGCGGAGCGTGCAGCAGATACACCCGTTGGACATTTCGACGAGTTGCTCATCGGTGCGCGAGAGGTTCGATCCGCCGTCCCGCACCAGGCTCGCGTCGATGTTGACCTCGCTCATGTCGTTCACGATGACGGCGACCTTGAGGCCCTCGCGGTTGTTCAGAACGTGGTTGAGAAGTGTGGTCTTTCCGGCACCGAGAAATCCGGACAAGACGGTGACGGGAAGGCGATGCTGGGAAGAATGTCGAGGCATGATAAGTCAGTCCCGGTCAAGTTGGCATTCGTGATCTGGAGGCGGGCTCGTGAAGGCGACGCTGCAGTTGTTCTGCCGTGGGGGCCTTTCCCGTCATCTGATGGCCGCCAGGAACTCGGTCTTGATTGAGGCGTCCGTCTCGAACGCGCCGGTAAACTGAGAGGTGACTGTGGCAACTCCTGGCATGCGGATCCCGCGCGTCGTCATGCACTGATGGCTCGCCTCGATCCAGACGGCGGTCCCGCGTGGTTTCAATGCCGATGTCAGCGTGGCCGCGATCTGGGCGGTGAGTGTTTCCTGCGTCTGGAGCCTGCGGCCGAGGATGTCCACGAGGCGGGCGATCTTCGAGATGCCGACAACCCGGTCGCTGGGCAGATAGGCCACATGGGCAGTGCCGAGTATCGGCACGATGTGGTGCTCGCAGTGTGACTGCAGGCGGATCGATTTGATCAGCACCATTCCGCAATACCCTGCGACGTCCTCGAAACTGGTCGCCAGGACTGCTTCGGGCGACTCGCGATAGCCGGAAAAGAATTCCTCATAGGCAGCGGCCACCCGCGCCGGCGTGTCTCGCAGCCCCTCGCGGTCGGGGTCGTCGCCGGCCCAGCGGATGAGGGTGCGCACGGCCGTCATCGCCTCGGCGCGGCTGACGGGGGCTTCCGGCTGTTGACTGAGAAGATTCAGGGACATGACAGGCTCGATTGACAGATGCAATGTTATAACATAACGTTTACCCATCATGTTGTCCATCGAAACTCCAGACACGCCCGGCAGCCGTTCCAGCAATGAGGAACAGGTCTACGTTGCATTGCGCAACTCGACCCGCTCGATGTCCGCCTATGAGATCCTCGGGGCGCTTCGGGACACCAACATCAAGGCGGCTGTCCAGGTTTATCGCGCACTGGAGCGGTTGATCGCCAAGAACCGCGTACATCGCATCGAGAGCCTCAATGCCTTCGTGGTCTGCCGTTGCGAGGCCCACAGCACACCCGCGGGCTTCTATATCTGCGATGCCTGTGGCTCCACCTGCGAATTCGATCCCGGACCCGTCCTCGGCGCGCTCCATCCCACAGACCGTGGGTTTGAGGTTCAGCAGGCGAGCATTGAGCTGAGAGGCCTTTGCACGCGCTGCGCTTCGACGGGGGCAAGGTCGCCGTGAGAAGCCACTCTCCCTTTCTCGATGCCGGTGTCAGGACACGCTTGCTGGTGGCCGCCGCCCTGACTGCTGCGATCTGGATTGCAATTCTTGCGGTCATGCAATGACCCACGCTCCCCATTTCCGCCTCACCGACGTAACGCTGGGATATGAAGGGCACCCGGCTGTTCATCACCTCGACGGGGTCTTCGAAGCGGGCTCCATGACCGCCGTCTTCGGCCCCAACGGGTCTGGCAAGTCGACACTCCTGAAGGGCCTGATGGGGACGCTGAAACCGCTCAGCGGCTCCATCGAGCGTCTCGATCTCGATGTGAGGGATATCGCCTACCTTCCCCAAGCTCAGGAGATTGACCGCAGCTTTCCGGCCTCGGTTCATGATCTCGTCTCCCTGGGGCTGATAAGACGGACAGGCTTCTTCTCTGCCGTCGGTAAGGGACAGCGCGAGGAGATCGCCACGGCGCTTGCAGCCGTGGGGCTTGGCGGCTTCCAGGGGCGCCCAATCGGATCGCTGTCGGGCGGGCAGTTGCAGAGGTCGCTGTTTGCGCGCGTGTTGTTGCAGGACGCGAAGGTCATTCTTCTCGACGAGCCGTTTTCGGCCATCGACGCCAGAACCGTGACCGATCT
>JBEILC010000181.1:0-6143 GCA_040379425.1 Hyphomicrobiales bacterium | reverse complement strand
TCTTTGGCCACTGCTGGCACAGGTCGGAAACGCCAATGCCAAGGGCGAGTATTATCTGACGGACCTTATCGAACTGTCTTCGGCCGCCGGTCGGCCTGCCGCGCTTGCCATTTGCCCCGAGGCAGAGGTGGCGGGCGTCAATGACCGAACGCAGCTTTCGCGTATCGAAGCGATACTTCAGGAGAGCTACCGGAACCGGCACATGCTGAACGGTGCGACCCTTACGTCACCCGAAACGGTGTTTTTCTCGGCGGATACGGTGATCGGCCAGGACGTGGTGATTGGACCCAACGTCGTCTTTGGTCCTGGAGTGACAGTGGAAGACGGCGCGGAGATCCTGGCCTTCTCCCATCTGGAGGGAGCGCGGGTGGGCAAAGGCGCGCGGATCGGCCCCTTTGCGAGGCTCAGGCCCCAGGCGGAGATTGGTGCCAATGCCAATATCGGCAATTTCGTCGAGGTGAAAAAGGCCTTCATCGGGCCGGGAGCCAAGATCAACCACCTGTCCTACGTTGGCGATGCGCGGGTCGGCGCGCGCACCAACATCGGCGCCGGAACGATCACCTGCAATTATGACGGTTACGACAAGCATCTCACCGAAATCGGAGAGAACGTATTCGTAGGTTCGAATACAGCACTGGTCGCACCCGTAAAACTGGGTGACGGGGCTTCGATCGCCGCAGGTACAGTTGTCACGCGGAATGTTCCTGCGGATGCACTGGCGATCGCCAGGCCCGGGCTTGAGCTGCATCAAGGCTGGGCTACGCGCTACCGCGAGATGAAGGCGGCGCGTAAGGCCGCGAAGAAGAAACAATAGGGCAATAACCATGTGTGGAATTGTAGGTATTCTTGGCCGGCAGCCGGTGGCGGACAGCATCGTCGAGGCGCTGCGGCGGCTGGAGTACCGGGGCTATGATTCGGCGGGTGTCGCCACGCTGGTCAACGGCGGGATCGAGCGGCGGCGGGCCGTCGGCAAGTTGAAAAACCTCGCCGATCTTCTGGTGCGGGAACCGCTCGCCGGGACTTCGGGCATTGGCCACACGCGCTGGGCCACCCACGGCGGCGTCACCGAGACCAATGCGCATCCCCATATCGTGGGCGACGTCGTGGTCGTCCACAATGGCATCATCGAGAACTTCCGCGCACTGAAGGATGAACTGGTGGCTGAGGGCGCAATATTCAGCACGCAGACCGATACGGAGGTCGTGGCGCAGCTCCTCGCGCGGGCGCTGAAGCAGGGCATTCCTCCGCGCGAGGCGGTCAAGAAGGTACTGGCGCGGCTGGAGGGTGCCTTTGCGCTCGCCATATTGTTCAAGGGCGAGAGCGACCTGATGATCGGTGCACGGAACGGTCCGCCGCTTGCCGTGGGCCATGGCCAGGGCGAGATGTTCCTGGGCAGCGATGCGATTGCCCTGTCTCCCTTCACCAACCGTATCACTTACCTTGAAGATGGCGATTGGGTGGTGCTGACCCATGACAGCATGGAGATTTTCGACGCGACCGGCGCAATGGTAAAGCGCCCCATCAGCTTCAGCCAGGCCTCCGCGATGCTAATCGACAAGGGCAACCACCGGCACTTCATGGCCAAGGAGATCGCCGAACAACCCGAAGTCATCGGTCATACCCTCGCCGAATATGTCGACTTCTCAGAACGTACCGTGCGCGTGCCGGAGAAGCTCCCCTTTGATTTCGCAAAGCTCGACCGCATCACCATAACAGCTTGCGGAACGGCTTCTTACGCGGGCCTTACCGCCAAGTACTGGTTCGAGCGCGTGGCAAGGCTGCCGACCGAGGTCGACATAGCGTCCGAGTTCCGTTACCGCGAAGCTCCATTGCCGAAGAACGGCCTTGCGATTGTCGTCTCGCAGTCTGGCGAGACAGCAGATACGCTGGCGGCGTTGCGCTATTGCAAGGCGCAGGGCCAGCATACGCTGGCAGTCGTCAACGTGCCGGAATCGACAATAGCGCGGGAAAGCGAAGTGGTGTTCCGAACCTATGCTGGCCCAGAGATCGGCGTTGCCTCCACCAAGACTTTCACTTGCCAGCTGACCGCGCTGGCCTGCCTTGCAATCCTTGCCGGCAAGCTCCGCGGCACCATCACGGCAGAGCAGGAGAAGGAACTTGTCGGCGCGCTGATCATGGCTCCGCGCCACATGACGGAGATCCTGAAGGACGAAAAGCACATCGCTGAAGTTGCGCGCGCGGTGGCGAATGCCCGTGACGTCCTATTCCTCGGCCGCGGCCTCAACTACCCGATCGCGCTCGAGGGCGCGCTGAAGCTCAAGGAAATCTCCTACATCCATGCGGAGGGCTATGCCGCTGGCGAGCTGAAGCACGGACCCATCGCCCTCATCGACGAAAATGTGCCCGTGATCGTGATCGCGCCGCATGACGATCTCTACGACAAGACCATCTCCAACATGGAGGAGGTGGCAGCGCGCGGAGGAAAGATCGTTCTGCTCACGGACGATTACGGCATGAAGAGCAACGCCGAGCGCGCCTTCCGCTCGATCCGCGTGCCGAAGGCGCCATCCTTCATCAGTCCGCTGCTCTATGCGATTCCCGTGCAGCTCCTTGCCTATCACGCCGCCGTCTTCATGGGGACCGACGTGGACCAGCCGCGGAATCTCGCCAAGTCCGTTACGGTGGAGTGACGGGCTTCGCCGGCTTCAGGCTGATGAAGTATATTAGCGTCAGCGCCATCATGCCGCCGCCCAGGAAATAGGCGATGCTCGGCGAGACGGCGATTGGGTTTAGTTGCATGAACCAGCCGAAGACCTGCGTGAAGAGGACAGTGCCGATGATGAGTCCCACGCTCTGCAGGCTGGCAATGCCGCCCTGCAATTCACCCTGCGCATCTTCCGGCGCCTCGCGTGACATCAGCGCCGTGAGGGCAGGGTGCACGAAACCCTCCGGTGCGTGGATGACGATCAGCACGAGGACGACGAGTAGGCCGGGCGCTACACCATAACCGATGAGCGCGATCGTGCCTGCAAGCAGGCCCACGACCACCGTGTTCCGTTCGCCCAGCCACTTGACGGCAGGTCCGGTGAGGCCTCCCTGCACGATTGCCGTCACGAGACCGAATGCCGCAAGAGTAAGGCCAACAGTTGCTTCGCTCCAGCCAAAGGCCGCGATGCCCCAGAAGGCCCAGATCGCGGGGTAGACGGCTGTCGCGAGGAAGAAGAAGAACATGACGGCGCTCAGCGGTACGACGCCGCGGTAATTGGCGAAGACTTTGAGCGCGCCAATCGGGTTGGAGCGCGCAAGCGAGAAGGGCCGGCGGGTCTTCTGCGCCAGGGTTTCGGGCAGCACGAACCACCCGAAGATAAAGTTCAGGAGAGAAAGCCCCGCAGCGGCGAAGAAGGGAACACGAGCTCCGAACTCGCCGAGGAGTCCACCAATAGCGGGCCCTATGACGAAGCCGAGGCCGAAGGCCGCGCCCATCATGCCGAAAACCCGGGCGCGGTCCTCGGGCTTGGTGATGTCGGCGAGAAAGGCGTTGGCTGTCGTGTAGGAGGCACCGCAGATCCCCGCGAAAACACGTCCGATGAACAGCCACAGCATCCCGGGCGCGAAGGCGGTGAGCAAATAGTCTACAGCGAGCCCGAAGACCGACAGCAGAAGAACCGGCCTTCTCCCATGGGCGTCAGAGAGGTTGCCAATCGCGGGACCGAACAGGAACTGCATGCCGCCGTAGGCGAAGAACAGCCATCCGCCCCAGATCGATGCTTCCGCAAGTCCGCTTCCACTCACCTCTTCGATGAGGCGCGGCAGGACGGGTATGATGAGCCCGAACCCCACCATGTCGATGAACACCGTGATGAAAACGAATGTGACGGCGAATTTGCCGGGTTGCCTGTTCATGTGACCTCCACAACGGGCGGAGGCCCATAAAGGACAAGTCAGGCTGAAACTAGACGCTGCTCAGTCGCCTGGATCAAACAACCATCAGCCGTTGCAACTATGCCACGCCTGTTTCGGCGGGAGGAGCATTGTGCGTTGTGGGTGACTTCGCGCCATCAGGCCCCTTCACCTTCTCCCGCGCCCACTGGAAGACCACATAGAGCAGCGGAATCAGGAAGATACCGATGATGGCCGCAGCCAGCATGCCGCCAAACACCGCAGTTCCCACGCCACGGCGGCTCAACATGCCAGCGCCCTCGGCGATGACCAGCGGAATGAGGCCCGCAATGAAGGCGAAGCTCGTCATCATCACGGCGCGGAACCGCTCTCTGGCGCCTGACGTCGCGGCCTCCAGGATGCTCAACCCCTTGCGCCGCCCCTCCATCGCAAACTCCACGATGAGAATGCCATTCTTTGCCGCGAGTGCGATCAGCACCACGAGGCCGATCTGGGCATAAAGGTTGTTGTCGAGGCCGGCGGCCTTGACGGCATACATCGCACCCATGACGCCGGCCGACACTGAGAGCAGCACTGCTACGGGAATGGTCCAGCTCTCGTAGAGGCCAACGAGGAAGAGATAGGCAAAGAGCACGGCCAGCCCCAGGATCATCGTGGTCTTGCCGCTCGCTTCCTTCTCCTGAAGCGCTGTTCCGGTCCATTCATAACCAAAGCCCTGTGGCAGGGCTTTCGCGGCCACCCGCTCCATCGCGGCGATGGCATCGCCGGAGCTGAAGTCCGCGGCAGGCCCACCGTTGATGGTGGCGCTCCGGACGTTGTTGAACCGGATGATCGACTGAGGTCCGAGGATCAGCCGGGCCTCTGCGAATGCCTTGATCGAGACCATCTCGCCGTTCTTGTTGCGCACGGAAATGTCATAGATGTCATCGATGCGGCTGCGGTCGGCTGCCTCGCCCTGCACTATGACCTGCCAGGTCCTGCCAAACAAATTGAAGTCATTGACATAGGCGCCACCCAGAACGGCCTGAAGCGTGCTGAAGACATCGGCAAGGTCAATGCCAAGGGTCTGAACCTTGTCACGGTCGATCTCGAGGAAGAGTTGTGGCGTGTTGGCCGAGAAAGTGGTGAAGACACGCGCCAGCTGTGGGTCCTGGTTCGAGGCGAAGACAAGGCCCCTCGCAACCGCTGCAAGTTCTGCGGCGGAAGCTCCACCAAAGCTCTGCAGCTGGAACTCGAAGCCGCTGCCCGAGCCAAGTCCGATGATCGGCGGCAGGTTGTAGAAGATGACGTTTGCCCGGCGGACCTGCTGGCCTTTGGCTGTCAGTTGAGCAATCAGCGCATTGGCCGAGAGTGCCGGTTCAGTGCGATTGGCGAAGGGCTCCAGCGTCAGCGCCATCAGCGCGGCATTGGATTTCACCTGACCGTCAAGCATGCTGTAGCCAACGACGCTCATGACGCCGGCAACACCTGGCGTGCCGCGCACGATCTCCTCGACTTGCTTGGCGACTTCCGCCGTGACGTTGACGGAGGAGCCCTCCGGCAGCACGATTTCGCCAAAGATGGCGCCCTGGTCCTCGGCGGGTAGGAATCCCGTGGGCGTCGTCTTGAACAGCCAGCCCGTTACCGGGAAGATGACGGCGAGCGCCACGAGACCGGCAATCGCCATGCGGACCAGCCGCTTTACAATGGCCGCATAACCATTCCGCGCGAAGTTGATGCCGGACAGAATCTGCCTGATCGGAAAGCGCTTCGGGCCATGGCTGTGCTTCAGCAACACGGCGCAAAGCGCTGGCGAGAGGGTCAGTGCGTTGATGGCCGAGATGATCATCGACACCGTCACGACGACCGCGAATTGCTTGAAGAGTTCGCCAGAAATGCCGGGGATGAAGGCCACTGGCACGAAAACGGACATCAGCACCAGCGTGATGGCGATGATCGGCGCCGTGATCTCGCCCATGGCCTTGCGCGCCGCCTCCGCCGGGGTGACGTTCGGGTCTTCTTCCAACTTGGCCTCGACGGCCTCCACCACCACGATCGCGTCGTCGACCACGATGCCGATAGCCAGCACGAGCGCCAGAAGTGAGACTGTGTTGGCGGAAAAGCCCAGCGCCATCATGACCGCAAAGGTACCGATCAGGGAGACGGGAACGGCCATCAGCGGAATGATCGTGGCGCGCACGGATCCCAGGAACAGGAACACCACGATGACAACGAGCACGAAGGCCTCGATCAGCGTCTTCACCACCTCGTGGATGCTTTCCGCGACGAATTGCGTGGTGTCG
>JBEILC010000180.1:0-6172 GCA_040379425.1 Hyphomicrobiales bacterium | reverse complement strand
GTTTTTTGTGAGCCCCTAACCCTCGATCTTCGAGAACTCCGCCACTTCCGCCGTCGCCGCGCGAATGCGGCTCAGCAGGCGGAGGCGGTTCTCGCGCAGCTTCGCGTCCGGGTCGTTCACCGTCACCTGCTCGAAGAAGGCATCGACAGGTGCGCGAAGCCTCGCGATGGCCGCCATGGCGCCTTCGAAGTCCTCGGCCTCAACCGCGCGGCGCGCCAGGCCAGAGGCCTCGGTAATGGCCGCATGCAGCGCCGTCTCCTCGTCCTTGACGAGCAGGGAGGAATCAACCTCGCCATCAAACGCCTTGCCGTCCTTCTTCTCCTCGATGCGGAGAATGTTGGAGGCGCGCTTGACGCCAGCGAGCAGATTTTTCCCGTCATCGGTTTCGAGGAACGTCGACAGCGCCTCGACGCGCTTCACGATCATCACGAGATCGTCCTGATCGCCAAGCGCGAACACGGCATCGATCAGGTCATGGCGTTTGCCCTGCTCTTTCAGATAGACCTTGAGGCGGTCGGCGAAGAAGTCGAGGAGGTCTCCGCCGCAGAAGCCAAGCGGCAGTCGCAGGCCCTTGTCGAGGATGATGCGAATGACGCCCAGCGCCGCACGCCGCAACGCGTATGGGTCCTTCGATCCCGTGGGCTTCTCATCGATGGACCAGAAGCCCGTGAGCGTATCCAACTTGTCAGCCAGCGCCACAGCCTGGCCGACCTTCGAGACCGGGATGGTATCGCTTGGGCCCACTGGCTTGTAGTGGTCGCGGACGGCATCAGCCACTTCCGGATCAACGCCCTCGCCGAGCGCGTAGTAGCGGCCCATCAGGCCTTGCAATTCGGGGAACTCACCCACCATGCCGGTGACGAGATCGGCCTTCGCAAGGCGCGCGGCCTGCTTTGACTTCTCGACGTCCGCGCCGATGGTCTTGGCGATCTCCGCGGCAAGCTTCTCGATGCGCGCCACGCGTTCGCCCTGAGAACCCAGCTTCGCATGGAAGGTGATCGCGTCCAGCTTCTTCGCCCAGTCCTGAAGCTTCACTTTGCGGTCCTGGTCCCAGAAGAACTTGGCATCCGACAGCCTTGCGGCGATGACCTTGTTGTTGCCTTCGATGATGGTCTTGCCGCCATCCTTGGCCACGAGGTTGGAGACGAGGAGATAGCGGTTGGCCAGCTTGCCCGTCGCGGCGTTCCTGAGCGCGAAGCATTTCTGGTGGTTCTTGATCGAGGTGGCGATCACTTCGGGCGGCACGGAAAGGAAGCTTCCATCGAAACTCCCCATCAGCACCACGGGCCATTCGACGAGGCCTGCGGTTTCCTTCAGCAGCCCCTCGTCCTCGATCAGCTCAAGCCCTTGCGCGAAGGCGAGATTGCGGGCTTCCGTGCGGATCGTCTCGGCGCGCTGGTTCGCATCCACGATGACGAATTCGCGTGACAGCTTCAGCGCATAATCCTCGAAGCGGCGGACCTCGATATGTTGCGCGCCCATGAAGCGGTGGCCGCGGGTCACGTTGCCGCTGTGGATGCCCTCGATCTCGAAGGGCGCCACCTCGCCATCGAAGGTGCAGATGATGGAATGCAGCGGGCGCACCCAGCGCAATGTGCCCGACCCCCAGCGCATGGACTTGGGCCAGGGGAATTTTCGGATGGTGTCCGGCACGACCTCGGCGATGATTTCGGGCGCCGCGCGGCCGGGCTTGCGCATGACGGCGAGATAGAACTGGCCCTTCTTGTCGTCCTGAACCTTCAGCTGGTCGATCGTCAGGCCGGTGGACTTGAGGAAGCCGTCGATGGCGGGCTGGGGCGCATCGACGCGGGGACCTTTGCGCTCCTCGTTCACATCCGCTGCCTTGGCATCGAGCCCCTCGACCGACAGCACCAGGCGGCGTGCGCCGCCATGGGCCTGCGCGCCCTCATAGGTGAGGCCCGCCTCGACCAGGGCATGGGTCACCATCTGGCGCAGGTCATCCGCCGCCTTCTGCTGCATGCGGGCGGGGATTTCCTCGGAAAACAACTCGATCAGAAGTTCAGGCATCAGGGCACTCCGGGCGGGCCCCGCGATTAGCAGCCAGAGCCGGGGTTGTCACCCCTGGGCAGTGTTCACAGCGCCTTGTGCGCGCCGTCGCAGAAGGGCTGGACCTTGGTCTGCTTGCAGGCGCAGAAGAACTTGCGGCCCGTCGCCTCGGCGGTCCACTTCATGGGAGCGAATTCGCTTCCCGTGTGCGAGCCGTCGCAGAAGGGCTGGTTCTTGGACTGGCCGCAGGAGCACCACCAGTAATCCTTGCCCGCCTCCACTTCGACAGGGATGGGGGTTGTCTGGGCGATGACGGGGCTGGACATGCTGTGCTCCTGAATTAGTAATGATGTCAGTTACACAATTTCAAAAACAGGACGCCGTGTCAACCTTCACGTGTCAGGAGATTGCCGCGCCACCGCCGGCCGTCCGGCTCCAGGCCTCGCAACAGCCCTTGGCAAGTTCGCGCACGCGCAGGATATAGGCCTGGCGCTCCGTCACCGAGATGACGCCCCTGGCATCGAGCAGGTTGAAGGTGTGGGAGGCCTTGATGCACTGGTCATAGGCGGGCAGCGCCAGCTCATGCCGCCCGTCCTTCTCACCCGCCGCAAGGAGCGCCTTGCACTCGGCTTCCGCATCGATGAAGTGCTGGTGCAGCGCTCCGGTATTGGCGTGCTCGAAGTTGAAGCGGGAGAACTCCTGTTCCGCCTGCAGGAAGACATCGCCATAGGAGATGCGCTTCGCACCCTCCTGGCCGTTGAAGTTCAGGTCATAGACATTATCCACGCCCTGCACATACATGGCGAGCCGCTCCAGCCCATAGGTGAGTTCGCCCGAGACCGGCGCGCAGTCGAGGCCACCCACCTGCTGGAAATAGGTGAACTGCGAGACCTCCATGCCATCGCACCACACTTCCCAGCCCAGGCCCCAGGCGCCCAGCGTTGGGCTTTCCCAGTCGTCCTCGACGAAGCGGATATCATGCAGCGAGCGGTCGATGCCGATGGCCTCCAGCGAGCCCAGGTAAAGCTCCTGCAGGTCCGGCGGCGACGGCTTGATGATCACCTGATACTGGTAATAGTGCTGCAGGCGGTTGGGGTTCTCGCCATAGCGGCCGTCCTTCGGGCGGCGGGAGGGCTGGACGTAAGCTGCGGCCCAAGGCTTCGGCCCTACCGAGCGCAGCGTGGTCGCCGGGTGGAAGGTGCCCGCCCCCACCTCCATGTCATAGGGCTGAAGGATGACGCAGCCCTGCGCGCCCCAATACTGGTGGAGCGTGAGGATCAGGTCCTGGAATGATCTGGTCGGGTTGAGCGCCATTGGTCCGCCTCGAGAAAGCGGGGCGGACCCTATGCGGCAGGGTTCGGAGCGTCAAGAAAAACCGGGGAAAACCCTCCGGCTTCAATCCGCCGGGTAATAGACGCCGGTGCGCGGATCCTGCCTGAGGCGGCGCACCGGGCGTACGGCCTGGCGGGTGCGGGCTTTCACTTTCACCGCCTGCATCTCGCGGACCAAGAAGCCCACCGCCAGAAGCGACAGGAACCCCGCGACGACGAGGGAGAGTGCCTTCAATGCAACCATCGGATCCTCCAATGACCGTGACCGGTCCATCATAAGCCGAAACGCGACCACAATGCACGCGTTTCAAGCGCATCCAGTGTCTGGCCTGCTAAATCGATATCTTGTACGCCGAATCCGAGCCTGCGGATGCCCCAGCCCTGGGGTTGGTGGATGGTCCGAATGACCAGTTTGTCGCCAAAGCGGGTCTTGAGCACCTGGTTCAGATGGCCCACCCCATCGATCAGCCCTTTCGACAGCGCCTGCCTTCCGGACCAGAAGGCGCCCGAGAAGAGCTCGCCATCCGCCCCGTTGAGTTTGCGCCCCCGCCGCTTGCGCACGAGGTCCTTGAAGGCCTGGTGAACGTCAGCCTGGAGGCCCTTGAGATGGGCGACATCCTCCGGTTTTTCGGGCTGGAAGGGGTCGAGCATCGATTTCGAGTCGCCGGACGTGTGCACGCGGCGCTCAACGCCCAGCTTGCGGATTGCATCGACAAAGCCGAAGCCCGCGGAGACCACCCCGATCGAGCCGATGACCGAGCTTTCATCGGCATAGATCTCGTCACCCGCGCAGGCGAGCCAATAGCCGCCGGAGGCCGCCACATCCTCACAGAAGACCAGGACGGGCAGGTTCTTCTCCGCCGCCAGTTCACGAATGCGGGCGTGGATGAGGGCCGACTGCACCGGCGAGCCGCCGGGCGAATTGACGCTGATCGCCACCGCCGCCAGCCCCTTGGGCTTGAAGGCGCGTTCCAGCATCGGTTTGACGGATTTGATGGTCAGCGACTGGCGGGCCGGGCCCCCCATGCCGATCGTGCCATGCAGAACCACGTGATTGACTACCGGCACCGACGTGCGGAACCGGAGCGGAATAAACCTCGCCAGCCAGGATTGCATCCCCATGAGAAACAGATAGGGGCGCTTGCCCGCGAGGACAAGTGATCTCAGCGCAGGGGGAAAGCCACCCCTTTGCGCAGCACGGCTTCCGCCTCGGGCGTGAACTGCCCGGATGCATCATGCAGCACGAGGCCATGGCGAATCTGCATCGGCGCCTTCGAGCCCTTGATGCCCTGGATCAGCACACGGCTCGCCTCCTCCCCATGGCGCGGGTGAAGCGGCGAGATGCGGATATCTCCGAAACGCTCGTCCATCAACGCCAGGATCCTGCTCAACATGTCCGCTTTGAGAATGAGCGTCACCGAGCCCTTGGGCATCACCATGCTGTGCAGCACCCTCATCCAGATCTCGAGGTCCTCGGGCGCCAGCGCATGGGCCTGCGCCTTGAGGAGATTGGGCGATGCCGTCGACTTGCCCTCCTCGTGGAAGGGCGGATTGGCCATGGCATGGGCAAAGGAATTGGGAAGCGGCATGGCGATCGCATCCTTGCGCAGCGCGTCGCGCAGGTCGGCACGAATCACCTTGAGGTTCTGATCGAAGCCGTTACGCCTGGCGTTCTCCTCGCAGAGCAGCACAGAGCGCATGGAGAGCTCGATGCCTGTGAGTTGAAGGTCCGGGGTGCGGGCCAGGAGGCAGAGGGCGGCAACGCCTACGCCGATCCCCGCTTCGAACACCGCCTCGCCCGGGGCAGCGGGCACGGCGGCTGCGAGGAAGACCGAATCAATCCCGGCGCGGAACCCCTTCTCCGGCTGCAGGATCTGCAGCCTGCCACCAAGGAAGCCATCCTTGGAGAGGGTTGCGGGCACGGCCGCGTTGTGGGACGTGTCAGGTGGATCTGTTTGTGCTTCTGATTGCATGAATTTCAGATTACGGAGATATGGTTAGCAATGCGTTACCAATGAGCGATCTGGCACGCGCCAGATCCTCTCTCAGCACCAGAACGCGGCGCGGCAGGATGCCGACCGATCCCTCCAGAACGCTCATATGCTCGTCCAGCACGAGATGGTGCACCCCCTCCTCGTCCAGAACGTGCCGGACGAAGGAAAGATGGACGGGATCGTTGCTGCGCAGGAGTTCTTCCATGAGGGGGAGATTGGCGGCATCCACCGCCGCACACAAGCGCCGGCAAGGCGTTTTGGCGCATGGGTGCGGCGCATATTGGCCTCTCAAGGGTCCTGTGCTTTAACGTTGGCGGAAGAATTTGCGAAGGTAGTTTCCATGGGAGTCGTGATTCCGCTCGAAGGGGCGGGCAACAAGAAGCGGGCCAGCATCGAGCCACTGGTGAAACTCACTGGCCCCGACATGGAGCGCGTCAACGAGCAGATCCTGTCGCATGCCAGAAGCCATGTGGAACTGATCCCGGAGATTGCCAGCCATCTCATCAACTCCGGCGGCAAGCGCATCCGCCCCATGCTGACGCTGGCGGCCGCGCGCATGTGCGGTTACCAGGGCGAGCATCATTTGAAGCTCGCCACCTCCGTCGAGTTCATGCACACGGCGACACTGCTTCATGACGACGTGGTGGACGAGAGCGACCTCAGGCGCGGCAAGGAGGCCGCGCGCGTCATCTGGGGCAACCAGGCGAGCGTGCTGGTGGGCGACTATCTCCTGGGCCAGGCCTTCAAGATGATGGTGGAGACGGGCTCGATGGAGGCGCTGCGCATCCTCTCCAACGCGGCTTGCGTCATCGCCGAGGGCGAGGTGCTCCAGCTCTCCGT
>JBEILC010000179.1:0-6189 GCA_040379425.1 Hyphomicrobiales bacterium | reverse complement strand
TGACTCCCCCTCATCTCCCCGCTTCGCGGGTCCCGTCTTCTCCCGCTGAAGGAGCGGGAGAAGATGTCAAGACTTCGCCTTCACCGCCAGGCGGTGCATGTGGAGCAGGGGCTCGGTATAGCCGTTGGGCTGTTCGCGGCCCTTGAACACCAGATCGCAGGCGGCCTGGAAGGCAATCGAGGCTTCGAAATTCGCAGCCATGGGTTGATACATCGGATCGCCGGCGTTCTGCCTGTCCACCACGGCCGCCATGCGCTTCAGCGTTTCCATCACCTGCGCCTCGCTGGCGATGCCGTGGCGGAGCCAGTTGGCGATGTGCTGGGAGGAGATGCGGAGCGTGGCGCGGTCTTCCATCAAGCCGACATTGTCGATGTCCGGCACTTTGGAGCAGCCGATACCTGAATCCACCCAGCGCACGACATAGCCGAGAAGCCCTTGCGCATTGTTGTCGAGTTCCTTCTGGATGTCTTCGGCGGTCCAGTTGGGCCTGACCGCCGCGGGCACGGAGAGGATGTCATCGAGCTTCGCACGCGGGCGTGATTTGAGCTTCTCCTGCACGGCGCGCACATTCACCTTGTGGTAATGCGTGGCGTGGAGCGTGGCTGCCGTGGGCGAGGGCACCCAGGCGGTCGAGGCGCCGGCCTGCGGATGTGCGAGCTTGATGGAGAGCATGATCGCCATGTGATCGGGGATGGCCCACATGCCCTTGCCGATCTGCGCATGGCCGGGAAGGCCGCAGGCGAGGCCGATGTCGACGTTCCAGTCCTCATAGGCCTTGATCCAGGCCGCCTGCTTCATGTCGCCCTTGCGGATCATCGGGCCTGCTTCCATGGCGGAGTGGATCTCGTCTCCCGTGCGGTCAAGGAAGCCGGTGTTGATGAAGACGATGCGGTCCTTCGCCTGACGGATGCATTCCTTGAGATTGATGGTGGTGCGGCGCTCCTCGTCCATGATGCCGATCTTGAGCGTGTTGGGAACAAGGCCCAGCGCCTGCTCGACGCGGGTGAAGAGCTCCACCGCGAAACCCACTTCCTCCGGCCCATGCATCTTGGGCTTCACGATATAAATGGAGCCCGCGCGGGAGTTCATGCGCAGGCCCTCAGGCCCGATGTCATGAATGGCGATGAGGGCCGTCATCATCGCATCCATGATGCCTTCGGGTACTTCGCGGCCGTGCGCATCGAGGATCGCGGGATTGGTCATCAGGTGGCCGACGTTGCGCACCAGCATCAGCGAGCGGCCGGGCAGCGTGATCGTGCCATTGGCTGTGTCATAGACGCGGTCCGCGTTGAGGCGGCGGGTGAAGGTCTTGCCGTTCTTCTCGATCTCCTCCGCGAGGTCGCCCTTCATGAGGCCCAGCCAGTTGCGGTAGACCATCACCTTGTCCGGCGCGTCCACCGCTGCAACGGAATCCTCGCAGTCCATGATGGTGGTGAGCGCGGATTCGACGAGCACGTCCGAAATCCCCGCACGGTCGCTCTTGCCGATCAGGTGATTGCGGTCGAACGCAACCTCCAGATGGAGGCCGTTGTTGGCGAGGAGCACGGCGGAGGGAGTCTCCGCAGCACCGCGCCAGCCCTTGAACTGCGAGGAGTCCCTGAGGCCACCGAGATCGGTCGCGAGCGACGCGCCATCGACGAAGACGCGGGAGACATCGGCCCACTTGCCCTTGGCCAGCGGCACGGCCTGGTCAAGGAAGTTCCGTGCCCAGGCGATGACACGCGCGCCGCGCACAGGGTTATAGGCCTCGCCCTTCTCTGCGCCGTCCTGCTCGGCGATCGCATCGGTGCCGTAGAGCGCGTCATAGAGCGAGCCCCAGCGGGCGTTGGCGGCGTTCAGCGCATAGCGCGCGTTCATGACGGGGACGACGAGCTGCGGGCCTGCGAGCGTTGCGATTTCGGGGTCCACATTGGCGGTCGCCACGCTGAAGTCCGGGCCTTCGGGGACGAGGTAGCCGATCTCCGTCAGGAAAGCGCGGTATTGGGCCATGTCGGTGAGGGCGCCGTGCTTGCGGTACCAGTCATCGAGCTTCGCCTGCAGATCGTCGCGCTTGGCGAGGAGGGCGCGGTTCTTCGGCGCCAGATCGTTGATGAGGACTGCGAACCGTTTCCAGAACTCGATCTCGCCGATGCCGGTGCCGGGCAGCGCCTCGTCCGCCACGAAGGTGAACAACTCGCCCGCAACATGCAGGCCCGCGATTTCGATCCGGTTGGTCAATGCTCGATCCCCAGTTGTTGCGGGGCTATTTAGATGAATGGTCTGGTTTGAGCCAGTCCATGTTGGGGTAGGGGATCGGCTCCTTGGGTGTGAGGAAGAAGCGGGCGAACATCTTGCCATAGCCCTTCATCAGGTAGCCATTGTTCTTCGCGATGAGTTGGTCACGTTCGGCGCGGTAATAGGCCGGGAGCTTGTACCAGGCGAGCGTGGGCTTCGTGTGGTGGGCCACGTGCAGGTTGTTGTTGAGGAACAGCAGCGACCAGAAGGGCGAGGCCTCGACGATGATGGTGCGATGATCGACCGCCTCCGCCGCCTGGTGCTCGCAATAGGATCGCACGAGGGCGAGTGAGATGCCGGGATAGGCGATGAGCAGGACATATTGCCAGAATGGCATCTCCGCCACGCCCACGACCAGCCAGATGGTGATGGCGGCAGCGGCGGCGAACCACATCCAGGCCGACAGCGTGCGCCGGTTGCCCACCGCAATGTCCCTGAACTCCGCCGACCAGAAGCGGATGATGCTCACGGCTGGGCCGATCAGCATGCGGCCGAAGAGCGTCTGGTTGAAGAGATAGAGCCGGCGGCGGAAGCCGTCGATCCTGGCCCAGCGTTCCGGCAGCTCATAGTAGGATTCGGGGTCGAGCTCCGGGTCCGTCAGATGCTGGTCATTGTGGTGCTGGAGGTGGGTCTGCTTGTAGCGGCCATAGGGGAGCCACATGGTGGGGGTCACGAAGACCATGGCCTCGTTGAGGAGGCGGTTGCCCGTCGGGTGGCCGTGCAGCACCTCATGCTGGAGCGAGGCATGCAGCGCCGCGCAATAAGCCCCCACGGGCAGGATCACCCACCAGGGCAGGCTGGCGTGAAACCAGACCACAAGGGCCAATACCCCATAGGTGGCGGCAATCAGCGCCACCGTGGGCCATTCGATCTCGCGGGAGTGTTCCTTGACCATGCTTCGGCTCTCTTTGGCACGTTTTACGCCAGAGGACACCCCAAGTTGAAGCCCTCCGTTGCCGCAGGCTTCCCCTGCGCCTGACGCGGAAGCGCGGCCTTGATTCCCCCAGGGGCATGGTCCAAGCCCTTTGGCGGATTAGGTTTTCAAGGTGACATTTCATGCCCCAGTACCGTTCCCGCACCACCACCCATGGCCGCAACATGGAATGCGCCCGCGGATTGTAGCGCGCCACGGGCATGAAGGATGAGGATTTCGGCAAGCCGATCATCGCCATCGTCAACTCCTTCACCCAGTTCGTGCCGGGTCATGTGCACCTGAAGGACTTAGGCCAGCCGGTGGCCCGCGAGGTGGAGAAGGCGGGCGGTGTCGCCAAGGAGTTCAACACCATCGCGGTCGATGACGGCATGCTCTATTCGCTGCCCTCGCGCGAGATCATCGCCGACTCGGTCGAAGACATGGTGAACGCTCATTGCGCGGATGCGATGGTCTGCATCTCCAATTTCGACAAGATCACGCCCGGCATGCTGATGGCGGCACTGCGGCTCAACATCCCCGCCGTGTTCGTGTCTGGCGGGCCGATGGAGGCAGGCAAGGTTGTCGTCTCCGGCATCACCCGTGCGCTGGACCTGGTGGATGCCATGGTCGCCGCAGCCGATGACTCTGTCTCCGACGAGGACGTGAAGGCCATCGGGAAGGCCGCCTGCCCGACCTGCGGCTCCTGCTCCGGAATGTTCACGGCGAATTCGATGAACTGCCTGACGGAAGCGCTGGGCCTGTCGCTGCCCGGCAATGGCTCCACGCTTGCCACGCATTCCGACCGCAAGCGGCTGTTCGTCGAGGCCGGGCACCTCGTGGTGGACCTCGCGCGGCGCTACTATGAGCAGGATGATGACTCCGTGCTGCCGCGCAATGTGTCGAGCTTCGGCGCTTTCGAGAATGCCATGACGCTGGACATTGCCATGGGCGGGTCCACCAACACGGTTCTCCACATCCTTGCCGCCGCGCATGAGGCGGAGATCGACTTCACCATGAAGGACATCGACCGGCTGTCGCGCCGCGTGCCCGTGCTGTCCAAGGTGGCGCCGGCGAAGTCCGACGTGCACATGGAAGACGTGCACCGCGCTGGCGGCATCATGGCGATCCTCGGCGAGCTTGACCGGGGCGGCCTCATCAATCGCGGCCTCCCGACCTTGCACAGCCGCACGCTGGGTGACGCGCTGGACCGCTGGGACATTGCGCGGACCAATTCGGAGTCCGTTCGCGAGTTCTTCCGCGCCGCACCGGGCGGGGTTCCCACCCAGGTGGCCTTCAGCCAGTCGAGCCGCTGGGAGGAGCTGGACCTTGACCGCAAGACGGGCGTGATCCGCGATGTCGAGCATCCCTTCTCCAGGGATGGCGGGCTGGCCGTGCTCTATGGCAACCTGGCGGAAGACGGCTGCATCGTTAAGACGGCGGGTGTGGATGAATCGATCCTCAAGTTCACCGGCAAGGCCAAGGTGTTCGAGAGCCAGGATTCCGCCGTGCACGGAATATTGAAACGCGGTGTCGAGGCGGGTGACGTCGTCGTCATCCGCCATGAAGGCCCGCGCGGCGGCCCCGGCATGCAGGAAATGCTCTATCCCACGAGCTATCTGAAGTCGAAGGGGCTGGGCAAGGCCTGCGCGCTGATCACCGATGGCCGCTTCTCGGGCGGCACGTCTGGCCTCTCAATCGGCCATGTCTCACCCGAGGCCGCGGAGGGCGGCCTCATCGCGCTGATCGAGGAGGGTGACACCATCGAGATCGACATTTCGAACCGCTCTATCCGGCTTGCCGTTTCGGATGACGAGCTGGCGAAGCGCCGTGCGGCGATGATCGCCAAGGGCGACAAGGCGTGGAAGTCCACCGAGCAGAGGAAGCGCAAGGTTTCGACCGCGCTCAAGGCCTATGCGGCGCTCACCACGTCGGCCGCCAAGGGTGCCGTGCGCATCGTGGACTGAGGAGAAATGCCGATGACGCTTCCTGCGATGCTGCTCGATGGTTACTCCAATTTCCGCTCCGGGCGCTATGCCTCGGAAGCCGAGCGTTACAGGAAACTGGGCGAGGGCTCGCAGAAGCCGAAGATCATGATCATCGCCTGCTGCGACTCGCGTGCAGCACCTGAGACGATCTTCGATGCGGGGCCGGGCGAGATGTTCGTGGTGCGGAACGTCGCAAATCTCGTGCCGCCCTATACGCCGGATGGCGTGCATCATGCGACCTCGGCGGCGCTTGAATTCGCGGTGATGTCGCTTGGTGTCAGGTACATCGTGGTGATGGGCCATGGCCGCTGCGGCGGCATCCGTGCGGCGGTGCAGGAGGCCTCGCCGCTGACCCACACGGACTTCATCGGCTCCTGGATGCGCGCCATCAAGGATGTGACGCGTATCGTGCCGCGCGTGATGGGCGAGAATGCGGAAACCCACGAGCGCCACATCGAGCGCGCCTCGATCGAGCATTCGCTGGCGAACCTGCGCATTTTCCCGTGGATCCGCATGAAGGAGAACAAACGCGACCTGGCGCTGCATGGCGTGTGGTTCGATGTTTCCATGGGCGAGCTGCACGCTTATGATAAGGATGAGGCCCATTGGTCGGCCATCGAGGGGGGAACGGCATGAACTATGTGATCGGCGTCGACGGCGGAACTGAATCGATCCGCGCCTTCGTCTTCGACCTTTCCGGCAAGCCGCTCGCCTCCGTGGCGACACCTTACAAGACGGATTTCCCCAACCCCTCCTGGGCCGAGCAGAGGCCGGAGGACTGGTGGACGGCGATGGGGCAATCGGTAAAGGGCGCCGTCGCCAAGGCCGGTGTTTCGCCTGCCGATATCATTGCCCTTTCGGTTGATACCACCTGCTGCTCCGTCGTGGCGCTGGACGCGGCCGGAAACCCGCTCCGCCCCTGCATGATCTGGATGGACGTGCGCTCGGCCAAGGAAGCCGATGATGTTGCCGCCACCGGAGACCCCAATCTCCGCGTCAACGGCGGCGGCGCTGGCC
>JBEILC010000178.1:0-6205 GCA_040379425.1 Hyphomicrobiales bacterium | reverse complement strand
TACGGCGAAGTGACGTGGGCCATCGCACGCCTCGACCCGCATCGTCACTGCGGGTCCGCTCTTCGGCTTGAGGCGGAAAGCGATGCCTGCGCGCACCGCCTGGCCATCATGGTCGATGCGCTCAACTGCCAGGTCCCACTCCGGCCAGGAGCCGATATCGGCCAAAGCGGCGAACAGCAGCTCGGGGCTTGTCTCGACGGTGCTTTCGAAATCGCGTGTGGGCATGGCGCTCTCCTGTTGTGGAGATGCTATCGCATGGCGCTGACAGTTTCTGTCAGGAGCGGATCAGCCGGGGTCCGGCGCGCCGACCGCCTCGCGCCAGTCGCGCATCAGCGTGGCGCGGCGCTTCGGCAGGCGCTCCTCCAGCAGCTCGGCGGCGGCGATGCGGTCCAGCCGAAAGGAGCGGAAGTCTTGGCGGAGCTCGCACCAGGCTGCCAGAATCTGCGCCTCATCGAAAAATGCCAGCGCCACGGGCCACACGATGCGCGTCGTCACCGCCATGTTTCTGTCGCGGTAGCAAAGCCGCAGCTTGCGTTCCTCGCGCAGCGCCTGACGCAGCATCGGCATGGACACGCGAACGTCATCCATGTCACTGCGCGGGGCTACAGCCAGACCGGACTCCTCCATCAGCCGCCGCCGCTCCGGCGGCAGCACGGCGGCGAGCTTGGCCAGCGCATTGTCCGAGGCTTCCGCAAGCTCCTCATCCCCCTCCTGCGCCGCAAGCTGAAGGCCAAGCACCAGGGCATCGATCTCCGCATCGCTGAACATCAGGGGCGGCAGCATGAAGCCGCCATCCAGTACATAGCCTAGCCCAGGTCCGCCACGGATGGCGGCTCCCTGCGCGACGAGCGTGGCGATATCACGATAGATCGTGCGCACGGAAACACCGAGCTCACCGGCCAGCACAGAGGCAGTAACCGGCCGCCTTCGGCTGCGCAGGGCCTGTATGAGGGAGAGGAGCCTGGTGGAGCGACTCACGCGCGTCGGAGCATCAATACTCCAGCACGACGACCTTCGCGCCGAGCTGGACGCGGTTGTAGAGGTCGATGATGTCGACGTTGAGCAGCGCGAAGCAGCCCGCTGTCTTCTTCTGGCCCACCAGCATCGGGTCATGCGTGCCGTGGATGCGGTAGATGGTGTCGACGTCGCCCTGGTAGAGGTAGAGCGCGCGCGCGCCCATCGGGTTGTCCGGCCCGCCCGGCATGCCGCCGTCCTGCCACTTCACCAGCTTGGGATATTCGGCGATGTGCTCAGGCGTCGGCGTCCAGGTCGGCCACTTCTCCATGCGGCCGACTGTGGCAGCCCCGGACCAGCGCCGCCCGGCCTTGCCGACCGATGCGCCATAGCGGATCGCCTGGTTGTTGCCGAGGACAAGATAAAGGAATCTTTTCCGTGGGTCGACGATGATGGTGCCCGGCGGTTCCGCCGTCTCGAACTCCACGAGGCGGCGGCGGTACTTGAAGGAGATTTTCTTCTCGTCCGCGGCGCGCACCGGGAAGGGCTCGGCCGCGAGAATGGCTTCGAGATCCTCCTGCGCGCGGGCCGCACCAGCGGGCAGCACTGCGGCGGCGATGGCGGAGAGAAGAAGCGAGCGTCGCGACAGCATCATGGTGGGGCGGACCTCCGGCCGTAGTGGATTCTGGTCTTAAGCTACCACTACCAGTGTACCGATTTCCACCCGCTCATAGAGGTGGACGACATCGATGTTGAGCATGCGCAGGCAACCGGACGTCACCCGCCGGCCGATGCCCTTGGGCTTGTTGGTCCCGTGGATGCGATAGAGCGTGTCGACATCGCCCTGGTAGAGGTAGAGAGCGCGCGCGCCCATCGGGTTGTCGCGGCCGCCCGGCATGCCGTCCTTGCGCCATTTCGCAAGCTTCGGGTACTTGGCGATGTGCTCGTCGGTGGGCCGCCAGACAGGCCATTCGCGCTTACGCCGCACTTCGGCGCGGCCCGTCCATTCCTTGCCGTCATCGCCCACGCCCACGCCATAGCGCGTTGCGCGGCCATTGCCGAGCACATGGTAGAGGTAGCGCATCTTCGTATCGACCACGATAGTGCCAGGCACCTCGGCCGTTTCGAAATCCACCTCGCGGCGGCGGAAGCGGTAGGGAACCTCCTGGGACTCGGATGCAAAAATGGGGGCCAGTTCGCCCGCTGATGAGTCTTCGCCCAATAGCGGAACCGCCGCGGCGGCGGCGGCAGACACCAGGAAGTGACGGCGGGACAAAATCATGGCGCCGCTCTTAGACCGGAGCACCGAAATCCGTCAATCCCGCCCGCTTTCACAACTATGTTAGCGCGCGAACTGCTTATACTTGATGCGCTTCGGCATCACGCTGTCTTCGCCCAGGCGGCGCTTCTTGTCTTCCTCGTAATCCTGGAAGTTGCCCTCAAACCATTCGACATGGCTATCGCCCTCGAAGGCCAGGATGTGGGTGGCGAGCCGGTCGAGGAACATGCGGTCATGGCTGATCACCACCGCGCAGCCGGCGAAATCCTCCAGCGCCTCTTCGAGGGCCGCCAGCGTTTCGGTGTCGAGGTCGTTGGTCGGCTCGTCGAGGAGCAGAACATTGGCGCCGGTCTTCAGCATCTTGGCCAGATGCACGCGGTTGCGCTGGCCGCCCGAAAGGTTGCCCACCTTCTGCTGCTGATCCGCACCCTTGAAGTTGAAGGCACCCGTATAGGCGCGCGAGTTCATTTCGCGCTTGCCGAGGTAGATCACGTCATTGCCGCCGGAGATTTCCTCCCAGACGGTCTTGTTCGGGTCGAGTGAGTCGCGTGACTGGTCGACATAACCAAGATGCACGCTCTCACCGATGGTGATGGTGCCGGAGTCGGGCTTCTCCTGCCCGGTGATCATGCGGAACAGCGTGGTCTTGCCCGCGCCGTTCGGCCCGATGATGCCGACGATGCCGCCGGGGGGAAGCTTGAAGGTCAGCTCGTCGATCAGCAGACGTTCGCCATAGCCCTTGGACACGCCATCGAGCGTGATCACCGTGTTGCCCAGCCGCTCGCCTGGCGGAATGATGATCTGCGCGGTGGTGGACTTGAGGCGGTCCTCGTTCACCTTGAGCAACTCATCATAGGCCTTGATGCGCGCCTTGGACTTCGCTTGGCGGGCCTTGGGCGACGCGGCGATCCACTCCTGCTCGCGCGCCAGCGCGCGCTCACGCGCCTGGTCCTCGCGCGATTCCTGGGCGAAGCGCTTTGCCTTCTGGCCCAGATAGGCGGAATAGTTGCCCTCATAGGGAATGCCGCGGCCGCGGTCGAGTTCGAGGATCCAGCTCGTCACATTGTCGAGGAAGTAGCGGTCATGGGTGACGATCAGGATGGCGCCCGGATAATCCCGCAAATGATGCTCCAGCCAGTTCACCGATTCCGCGTCGAGGTGGTTGGTGGGCTCGTCGAGGAGCAGCAGGTCCGGCTTCCTCAGCAGCAGCTGGGTCAGCGCCACGCGGCGCTTCTCGCCGCCGGAGAGATTGTCGATCGAGGCCTCGCCCGGCGGGCAGCGCAGCGCGTCCATCGCCTGCTCCACCTGGGCTTCGAGGTCCCAGAGGTTCTGTGAATCGATCACGTCCTGCAGCTTGCCGGCCTTCTCGGCGTTCTCGTCATTGTAGTCGGCCATCAGCGCATTGTACTGGTCAAGGATCGCCTTCTTGTGGGCGACGCCTTCCATGACGTTCCCCATCACATCAAGCGCGGGGTCGAGTTCGGGTTCCTGCTGCAGGTAGCCCACCGTTGCGCCGTCAGCCAGCCAGGCCTCGCCGTTCCACTCCTTGTCGATGCCGGCCATGATGCGCAGCAGCGTCGACTTGCCAGAGCCGTTGGGGCCCAGCACGCCGATCTTGGCATCGGGGGAGAAGGAGAGGTGAATGCTCTCAAGGACCTTCTTGCCACCGGCATAGGCCTTGGTGAGACCACTCATATGATAGATGAATTGGCGCGCCATCGCGTGTCGTCTCTTTCAAACTGGGGATTTGCGCGCCTTCTAGCGGAGCGGGACCGTGGGGGCAATGGCTCTCGCCGGGCCCCGATGGGGGAGAGGAACAGAGAGGGCGAACCCCTCATCCCCGCCGCGGCATCCTGAACGGCAGCATCGCCTGCACCACCGGGTTCCGGAAGCGGGCAAGCGACAGGCTTTCGTGGAAGGCGAAGGCCTCCCCCTCCTCCGTCTGGAGCCTCAACAGCGTCCGCGCATAAAAAGGCGAGTCCTCGAAGAGCGAGACCACGCGGAAATCCCGTTCCGCCCGCATGTGGCGCTTCATGCGCCAGAAGGTCGTGGGAATCTCATGGCGCTGTGGAACCTCCGTCTGCTTCACCTGCCCGTCATGCCCGATCTCGAGCGCGAAGGCCGATGTGCCGCCGCCCCGCAGCACCGTGTCATAGATGATCGCCGCGCTGTTGGTCTTCGCGGCGCGTGACCAGACCCAGCTCTCGAAACTGTCCTCCAGCGGCACGGCCCCCCAGTTCGAATCATGATAGCCGATGCCCGACCACGCGAGGCCCGGCGTCTCGAATCGCGCCGTGATGCGTGAGAAGGGTGCAACGGGCCGCCATGTGTGAAGGCCTTGCGGGTCAAGCGCGGCCTCATGTGCGCAAATGGCGGATGGCGTGAGGCGCACCTCGCCCCTGAGGCGCGAGGGGATCGGCACCGTCACCTCGTCGATCGAGATCACGAGCGTACCATCCTCCCAGCGCATGGAACTCGGGCCGACGGTGAAGCGCGTTGCATCGCGGGACATGTGGCGGCGCCCACGCTCCGTCATGCTCCAGCGGTGTTCGCCATCGCCATAGAGCGCCACGTTCAGCGCGCAGAAATTCTCAGGGTCAGCAGCGCCGCGCCGCCGCGCCATCGCATAATAGGGTGAGAAGACGCTGCCGACGAAGCCGATGATGGTGAGGCCATGGCGGCCGTCATCGCTCAGGCCGTCGAGATACCACCAACGGTAGCCGCCCGATGGAACGGCCGCATCGAAGCCCGCGACGCCATCAGGCTTTCCGCCGCGAGAAGGCCGGAGAGCGCCGCCATCGGAACCCCCGGCCCCGGATGCACGCTGCCCCCCGCCAGGTAGAGGCCCGGGATCGCCGTTCGTGCGCCCGGCCGTTGAAAAGATGCCATCCATCCGTGCGAGGCCCTCCCATACAATGCGCCGCCCGTCGCCGGGAACAGCGCGCCGAAGCGTTGCGGGTCGGTCACGACCATCGCACCGCCATTCCATTTCACATCAAGTCCGCACGTGGCGAGCTTCTCCCGCATGGCGCGCTCCACCTTGCCGCGCGCCTCTGGCGCATGATCGCCATTGGCCGGAGAATTGACGAGGATCAGCAAGCGTTCCTTCCCGCCCTGATGCCCCTCGCGGTCCTGCGCGCAGACATAGACCGTGGGCTCGGACGGGTAGCCATTCGTCAGTTCACGGAATTCCTGCGTGTAGTCGCGCGAGAAGAACACATTGTGCCGCGCGAGCGGAAAGCCGGACGTCTCGACGGACGCCGCCCAGGTGATGGCCGAGAGCGAGCGCTTCGGCGGCGGAACGGGAGCCACCGCGCGGCGAACCTCTTCGCCGAAGAGGCCCGCTGCCACCGCATTGGCATCGGCATTGACGATCACCGCCGAACAGCCGAACTCCTCCTCAGCCGTGCGCACGGCCGAGACGCGGCCCTGCGCCGTGGTGATTCCCGTCACCTCCTGCCCGAAACGGATGTCGACGCCCTTGCGCTTTGCAAGTGCGGTGAGCGCCAGCGCCAGTTCATGCATGCCGCCCTTCACCGTCCACACGCCCGCCTGCTCCACATGCGCGACGAGCATCAGCGTTGCGGGGGCAAGAAAGGGCGAGGACCCGCAATAGGTCGCATAGCGGCCGAACAATTGCCGGAGCCGCTCGTCGCGGAAGTGCCGGCCCAATCCCTTCCACATCGTCTCGAAGGGGTTGATGCGCGCCATGCGGGCCATGCCGCTCAGGCCATTCGCGGCAGCAAGCGTCAGCGGGTTGGGCCGCTGCGAGAGGATGAAGGGTTTCTCCAGCGTCTCATAGATGCGCCGCGCCTCGGCACTGAAGGCCAGGAACCGCTTTGCCTCATCCGCGCCTGAGAAATCGCCGATGGCGTCGGCTGAGGCTGAAAGGTCGGCATGAAGGTCGAGCCGCTCGGTTTGGCTCCAGCCGTGCCGCGCCAGCACGCTCAAGGGTTCGAGCGTCACGTGATC
>JBEILC010000177.1:0-6267 GCA_040379425.1 Hyphomicrobiales bacterium | reverse complement strand
TGTTCGGCAAGGTGACCGGCCAGCCCATCGTGCAGCTGCTGGGCGGCTGGACGAGGCAGGAGATCCGCACCTACAACACCTGTGCCGGCTCGCATTACATGCGCCGCAACGAAGACCAGTCCACCCGCAACTGGGGCCTCGGCAAGGATGATCCCTCGCTCGGCCTCGATGATCTCGATGCCTTCCTCAACCGCGCTGACGAGCTTGCCCAGTCGCTTTTGGCGGAGGGCATCAGCGCCATGAAGATCTGGCCCTTTGACATCGCCGCGGAGCGAAGCCATGGCTGGGACATTTCCGCCGCTGAGCTGGCCCAAGCACTCCGCCCCTTCGAGAAGATCCGCAAGGCAGTGGGCGAGCAGATGGACATCATGGTGGAGTTCCACTCCATGTGGCAGCTGATGCCCGCCATCCGCATCGCACGTGCCCTCGCACCCTTCGACACCTGCTGGCACGAAGACCCGATCAAGATGGACACGCTGGCGGATCTCAGGCGCTATGCGGAGGCCTCGCGCGCCCCCGTCTGCGCTTCCGAGACGCTGGCCAGCCGCTTCCGCTTCCGCGACCTGCTCGAAACGCAGGCCGCGGGCGTCGTCATGCTCGACCTCGCCTGGTGCGGCGGCATTTCGGAGGCGCGCAAGATCGCGGCCATGGCGGAGGCCTGGAAGCTTCCCGTGGCGCCGCATGACTGCACGGGCCCCGTGGTGCTCGCCGCATCGACACACCTATCCCTCAATGCACCCAACGCGCTCATCCAGGAATCCGTCCGCGCCTATTACAAGACCTGGTACCGCGATGTGGTCACAGACGTTCCGCCGGTTCGCGATGGCATGATCACCGTGCCGGCGGGGCCAGGACTTGGCCTCGAACTCCATCCGGAGATCGGCAAGAGGTACAAGCCGACACGACGATTGACAAGAGCCTGAACAGATTCCGCCCGGCAGTGGCGGAGAACATGGGAGAAATGAAATGACCAGGAACATGATGCGCTCGGCCCTTCTGGCCGCAAGCTTGATCGGCGGCAGCTCCGCCGCCATGGCGGATGGGCTGAACATTGCCTTCACCGTGCATTCCTCGCCCTCCAACACCTTCTGGCAGGCGGTGAAGAAGGGCTTCGACGACGCCTGCGAGAAGGTGCAGGCGAGCTGCCAGATGATCTTCACGCAGACCGAAGGCTCGATCGAGCAGCAGGTCGCCAACATGCAGGCAGCGATCGCCTCCAAGCCCTATGCGCTCGTCACCTCGATCGTCGACAACAAGGCCTTCGACCAGGTGATCGCGGATGCCCGCGCCGCCGGCATCGTCGTGATCGCCACCAATGTGGACGACACTGAAGGCGCTGCCGGCAACGCCCGCCAGGCTTTCATCGGCCAGGGCTTCATCGCGGCTGGCCATTCCCTCGCCAAGGCGCAGTCGGCCAACTTCCCCGCGGAAGGTCCGATCAAGGTGCTGGTTGGCATCTCCGCGCCGGGCCAGAACTGGTCAGAGCAGCGTGGCGGCGGCGTGATCAAGTTCCTCGAAGAGTACAAGGCCGCCAACCCCAACCGCGAGATCAGCTGGGAGCGCATCGATTCCGGCACCGACCTCGCCGTGGTGGGTGACCGCGTCGGCGCCAAGCTCGCCTCCGACGAGACGATCAACGCCTATTTCGACACCGGTTTCTGGCATGCCGCCGTGGCGCGCGTGCTGCGTGACCGTGGCGTCCCCGCAGGCAAGGTCCTGCTCGGCGGCTTCGACCTCGTGCCGGAGGTGCTGAACGAGATGAAGGCCGGTTACGTGCAGGTGCAGGTTGACCAGCAGCCCTACATGCAGGGTTTCATGCCCGTGATGCAGGCCTATCTCTCCCAGAAGGTCGGCCTCTCGCCCGCCGACATCGACACCGGCCAGGGTATCGTGACGCCCGGCCAGGTCGATGCGATCATGGAGCTCTCGAAGCAGGGCGTCCGCTGACACGCCACACACACCGCCGGCCGGGCGTCATTGCCCGGCCGGTTCATGCGCCCGGGGGGAGGACGATGAAGAAATTCCTGAAGATCTACATGGAGCGGCCCGAGCTGGCGGGCCTGGCGCTTCTGGTGCTGCTCACCATCTTTTTCCAGGTGAAGTCCGGGGGCGTGTTTCTTAACGGCACCAACCTGCAGGGCATGCTCAGCATCCTGCCGGAGATGACGCTGGTGGCGCTGGGCGTCACCATCCTGATGATCTGCGGCGAGTTCGATCTCTCGGTCGGATCTGTCTTCGCGCTCACCCCCATGGCCATCGCCATCATGCTGAATGGCGGCATTCCGTTTCCCGTGGCGCTGTTCCTTGGCCTCTTGGTGGCCGCCGCCATCGGCTTCGCCAATGGCTACATCACCATCCGCTTCTCGATCCCGAGCTTCATCACCACGCTCGGCATGCTGTTCGTGGCACGCTCGCTGACGGTCGTGATCTCGGGCGGCTTCCCGCCGCTGCTGCCCACCGACATTCCGACCTGGCTGTTCAGCGGCTTCGTGGGCCCGGGCAACGTCGTGCGCATGTCTTTCGTATGGCTGGTGGTGATCGCCATCGCATTGGCCGCCATGATGTCGCTCACCAATTTCGGAAACTGGATCAGGGCGACCGGTGGCCAGCTCGATGCCGCGGTGAACATGGGTATTCCGGTCAATGCCACCAAGATGATCTGCTTCATGCTGTGCTCGGTGCTGGCAGGCTTCGCCGGCCTCATCCAGGTGATGCGTTTGGGCTCGCCGCTGCCCTCGCTGGGCGAGGGGCTGGAGCTTCAGGCTGTCGCTGCTGCTGTCATCGGCGGCACGGCGCTGACGGGCGGCATCGGCACGGTGCTTGGCGCCATCATCGGCGCCACGCTGATCCGCGTGATCGACAATGGCCTCGTGCTCACCAGGGTTGATGCCAACTGGTTCAAGTTCGCCATCGGCATGCTCCTGATCCTCGCGGTCGTCTCCAACTCATGGCTGCGCCGCACGGCGCGCCGCATCAAGCTCGAGGTCTGACGTGACCGCACCCATCATCGAATGCCGTAACCTCGACAAATGGTACTCGGGCGTCCATGCCCTCAAGAACGTGAACCTTACTGTAAAGCAGGGCGAGGTGCTGGGCCTCGTGGGCGACAATGGCGCCGGCAAGTCGACACTCATCAAGATCCTGTCGGGGGTTCACACGCCCGACAAGGGCGAGATCCTGATGGAAGGAAAGCCCGTCCAGATCCGCACGCCCAAGGCCGCGATGAACCTCGGCATCGAGACCATCTACCAGTACAATTCCATGGTTCCGACCATGTCGATCGCCCGCAACCTGTTCATCGGGCGCGAGCCGCTGCGCTTTTCCATCGCAGGCTTCGGCATCATGGACCAGAAGCGCATGGCGCGTGAAAGCGTGGCGGCGATCGCCGACGTCGATCTGCATCTACGTTCGCCGGATGCGCTGGTGGGTGAGCTATCAGGCGGGCAGCGCCAGGGCGTTGCCATTGCCCGCGCGATGCACTTCAAGTCCAAGGTGCTGATCCTCGACGAGCCCACCAACCACCTCTCGGTCAAGGAGACGGACAAGGTCATCAGCTTCGTCAAAGGACTGAAGCAGCAGGGCATCACCGGCATCTTCATCAGCCACAACATGCATCATGTGTTCCAGTCCTGCGACAGGGTGGTGGCCATGGCGCGCGGCGAGATCGTGTTCGACAGCCCGGTGGGCAAGACCTCGATCGATGAAGTCCACGGCTATCTCTAGAGGGTGGCGGAGATGACAACCCGCGGCATATCAGGAAAGACGGTGCTGCTGACGGGCGCGATGGGATCGCTCGGCCGGGCACAGGCCCGCACGCTCGCGGGGCATGGCGCCTCACTCCTGCTGCTCGACAGGCCTGACATTGATGGCGGCATCGCCTTCGCCGAGGAGATGGGCAAGGCCGGATCCGCGTCCGCCCGCTTCATCCCGCTCGACCTCGCCGATCCGGAAGCGGCGGCACGGGAGGTTTCGGGCCTTGCCCAGGACACAGGCGCGATCGACATCCTGATCAACAATGCCGCTGTGATCATCAACCGGCCGGTGAGCGAGGTTCCAGTCGCCGAGTATGAGCGGCAGATGCGGATCAATTCCACGGCCGCCTTCGCGCTCGCCCAGGCCGTGGCGCCCGGTATGGCGGCGAAGGGCTATGGCAAGATCGTCAATTTCTGTTCGCTCACGCTCAACGGCCGCTGGCAGGGCTATGTGCCCTATGTGGCGTCCAAGGGGGCGATGCTGGGGTTGACAAAATCGCTCGCCCGCGACCTTGGCGCTTCGGGGATCCGCGTCAATGCGGTTTCTCCCGGTGCGGTGGTCTCGGAAGCCGAGGAACGGGTGTTCGGCGAGCGCCTGGCCGAATACAACCAGTGGATACTGGAGAACCAGTGCCTCAAGACGCGCATCATGCCCGAAGACGTTGCGGCACTGGTGCTGTTTCTTGTGTCGCCGGAATCCGACATGATAACGGGGCAGAATCTTGGTATCGACGGCGGTTGGTAAAGAGGCAGGAGCCCGGCCAGCCGCATCGGAAGGGAGAAGGAAAGTAAAGATGAAACGCGACTACAGTCTCCACGGCGAAAGCACGAAGCTTGCTATCGAGGAGGGCCTTGCCTCGGCCGAGTGGTATCACACCGAGATTCCGCGCGCCACGATGAAGGAACTGATGCAGCGTTCCGATGGGCCCGCGATCCGCGACACGCTCTTGTGGCTGTTCCTGCTCGCGGCATCGGCCGCGGGCGGCATCTATTTCTGGGGCAGCTGGTGGTGCGTGCCGTTCTTCTTCGTCTATGGCACGCTCTATGGTTCCGCGAGCGACGCGCGCTGGCATGAGATGGGGCACGGCACGGCGTTCAAGACGCAGTGGATGAACAACGCCATCTACCAGATCGCCAGCTTCATGATCATGCGCAATCCGGTGACCTGGCGCTGGAGCCATGCCCGACACCACACCGATACCATCATCGTGGGCCGCGACGTCGAGATCGCGCTGATGCGCCCGCCGGCGCTTGCCAAGTGGATCCTGAACTTCGTGGGCATCGTGGATGGCTATCTCTCGCTGAAGATCATCGGGCGCAATGCGCTCGGCATGCTGTCCGACGACGAAAAGGACTACATCCCCCAGTCAGAGTGGCCGAAGGTGGTCCTGGCCGGCCGGGTGCACATGGCGATCTACGCCCTTACCATCGGAGCGGCCATTTACATGGGCTCTTGGCTGCCGCTGATGCTCATCGGCCTGCCGCGCTTCTATGGCGCATGGCATGCGGTTCTCGTCGGGTTGCTGCAGCACGGCGGACTCGCCGACAATGTGCTGGACCATCGCCTGAACTGCCGCACCGTCTACATGAACCCGGTGAGCCGCTTCCTCTACATGAACATGAACTACCACGTGGAGCATCACATGTTCCCCATGGTTCCGTTCCACGCGCTGCCGAAGCTGCATGCCCTGATCAAGCACGACCTGCCGGAGCCCAACCGCTCCATGTGGGAAGGCTACCGCGAGATGGTGCCCGTGCTGTTGCGGCAGCTGAAGTATGAGGACTATTTCCTCAAGCGTGAGCTGCCGCCCACCGCGAGGCCCTACCGCGAGACCCGCATTAGCGGCTCGCCAGCAGCAGCGGAATGAGGGCAGGCCGATGAGCAGGAAGAGACCGACCATCGCCGACCTTCGTGCCCGCAAAGGCCAGGGCCAGCTCACCATGCTCCGCATCTTCACCATCGAGGAGGCGGAGGCCGCAGAGCAGGCCGGCATCGACATCGTATCGCTTCCGCCGGAGCTTCTCACGCATCCGCGCTACCGCGAAGTGGCGCCGGGGCTGTTCTCCATGACGGGGATGACGCATCTCGAATATGGCTCGCGGGACGAATACCGCCGCTTCGCGGGGCAGATGCTGCAGGCGGGCGGCGATGCCGTCTACTGCAGCGGCGGCCTCGAGACGGTGTGCTTCCTCGCGGAGGATCACATTCCCGTGGTGGGTCACGTCGGCCTCGTGCCGTCGCGCGCCACATGGACGGGCGGCTTCCGCGCGGTCGGCAAGACGGCGGATGCCGCTCTCGCCCTTTATGAAGAGTGCAAGGCCTATGAGAATGCCGGCGCCTTCGCCGTCGAGATTGAGGTGGTGCCGGTTGAGGTGGCGAGTGAGATCAGCAAGCGGCTGAAGCTTCTGCTGTGGTCCATGGGCTCGGGCCCGGGGTGCGATGCGCAATATCTCTTCGCCGAAGACATTCTGGGCACCAACCGGGGCCATATGCCGAGGCATTCCAAGGTGTACC
>JBEILC010000176.1:0-6277 GCA_040379425.1 Hyphomicrobiales bacterium | reverse complement strand
GCACACCGCGGAACACGGCATTGACCGTCTCCGAGTCGGCCTGGCCTTCCTGCATGGCGAGCAGCCCCGTTTCGAGGGCCGAGAGCTGCTCCTCGCATTCCTGGAAGAAGGTGAGCCTGATTTCGGCCATTGCATCCATGACACGCGTCTCCGGTTCAGGCGGCCACGCGGCGCACGGCGGCGATGAGCTTCACCGGGTCGAAGGGCTTGACGATCCACCCCGTGGCGCCCGCGCGCCTCGCCCGCATCTTCTTGTCCTCGTCGCTCTCGGTGGTGAGCACCAGGATGGGAATGGCGCGGTGCTCCTTGTGCTGGCGAACCGCCTCGATGAAGCCGAAGCCATCGAGGCGCGGCATGTTGATGTCGGTGATGACAACCTGCGGCGCTTCCTCGCGCAGCACGTCGAGGCCGTGGAGGCCGTCCTCGGCCTGCACCACGCGGAAGCCTGCCTCAACCAGCGCCACGCGGAGCATGTCGCGCATGGTGCGGCTGTCATCGACGGTGAGGATGGTGACACTCATGCGCTGGCTCCGTCCTTTGCCAGGAAATCCGGTGGAAGTCCGAGAAGGCTCGCGGCCTCCCTGAGGACCGGCGTGGCGCCCGAGATGTGGAAGTCATGCCCGTCCGAACGCCACGTGATCCAGGCCGAAAGCAGCGCCTGGAGTCCGATGGCCGATACGCGGGCAACCTCGCCCGCCTCGATCACGACGGCGGTGTTGCGGGCCCTCTTCAACTCCTTCAACATGTCCTCGACCGAGGTGAGGTCGAGCGCCGGCCGGAGCCGGACCACACTGATGCCGGATGTGTCCGTCATGCGTCACACCACCATTCCTGGATGTTCCACCTTGCTTGATGGGTAGACCCTAGGCAGCCAAGTTTGTGCCAGGCTGGAGGTGCGGCGGGAAAGGCGGGGGTGGAGCGGCCGTTCAGCCCGCCTGGCGGCGGTTCTCGCTCAACTGCGCCTGCAGCGTGATGAGGTCGTCAGCGGTGAGCCGCAGGCGGGCGAGCGGCATGACGAGGGTGTTTTCCCATTGCACGTGGCGGCGGTAGCGCTCGAAGAAGCCACGCAGCATGTAGCCCAGCATCTCCGGGTTCTGGGGCCTGCCGCCCTGGCCCAGCCTCTCCAGCGCCTCGGCAATCTCGGAGGCGAAATCATTGTCGGAGGCATGTTCAGCCGCGAGGCGCTCCAGGATGCGGTCGAGGCCGTCCTCGGGCAGTGCGCGCTTCCTGAGGAGGGGGAACAGCGCATGCTCCTCGTCATGGTGGTGGAGGGGCAGGTCGAACTCGAGGCAGGAGGCGACCCTGGCGCACAGCCGGCGGTCCACCTCGTCCGGAAGGCCATCGGCGATGCGCTCCATGTCATCGCACATATCGGCCTGCACGGCATGGGCACTGGCAATCACGTCCAGCGGATTCCGGGCGGAGGGATTCGGTCTCTCACTGGCATTGGACGGCGACATCGAGGGTGCGGATTCCACAAGATCAAACCGCACATTCAAGGGCTTGCTCAGCCTGGGCCTTGATCCAGATCAAGCGGCCTGCCGGTGACGAGCAGGGCCTCGACAGCGGCGCGCTGGGGGAGCGGCGCAATCGCGCCAAAGCCCAGCGTGGAGAGGGCCGCGGCGGCATTGGCAAAGCGCGCGGCTTGCCCCAGCGGGCGGCCCCGGCAGCATTCGCAGAGCAGCGCGCCCGTGAAGGCATCGCCTGCCCCCGTCGCATCGACAGCATTCACCGGGAGGCCTGCAACATGCTCACTGCCCTGAGGTGTGGCAAGGAACACGCCATCGCGCCCCAGTGTCGCGATCACGGCACCAGCACCCAGCGCCAGGAAATGCTCCGCGATGGCGGCAGGTGCGCCGAGCCCCAGCAGTGCCTCGCAGTCTTCAACCGAGGTCTTCAGGATATCAGCGCCACGCGCCGCGGCCTCGATGACCGGGCGTGCCGCCTCTGGCGTCCACAGGCGGGGCCGGAAGTTGGTGTCATAGGAGATCCTGGTGCCGGACGCCCGCGCCATGGCCATGGCGGCGGCGACAGTCTCCGCGGCAGAGGGGCTTATCGCCTGGCTGATGCCTGAGGCATGGAGGAAGCGCGTACCCGCGATCGCCTCCCGGTCGAGGTCGGCAGGTGTCATCAGGCTCGCGGCCGAACCCTTGCGGCGGTAAGTGAAGACATGGCCCGTGGGACCGTGCGTCACGAAATAGAGGCCGGTGGGTGCCTCACCGCCGGGGCGTAGGCTGCGGGTGTCCACGCCCTCGCGCTGCATCAATTCCCGGATCTCGGCGCCGAAGATGTCGTCACCGAGCCTGGTCATGTAGGCCGTGCGGCTGCCGAGGCGCTGGGCTGCCACACAGACGTTCAGCGTGTCGCCGCCGAAGCCCGGCAGGAAGCGCCCATCGGGCTGGCGGTTCAGCTCATAGAGCGGCTCGCCGATGGCTGCGACGTCGATCAGGCTCACGCGGCGCTCTGCAGCGCTCCGGGTCCGGGGATGGCGCCGGGCGGGCACTTGCCGGCGATGATCATGCCCAGCACTTCGTCATGATCCACGTCGGATGTGCGCGCGCTGCCCACCACCCGGCCGTTCTTCATCACGGTGAGGCGGTCGGCGAGGTCGAACACGTCATGGAGGTCATGGCTGATCAGGAAGATGCCGATGCCTTCCGCCTTGAGCTGCTTGATGAGCTCGCCCACCTGTGCGGTCTCCTGGGGTCCCAGTGCCGCAGTCGGCTCGTCCATGATCAGGATGCGGGCGTTGAAGTGGATGGCGCGCGCAATGGCGACCGACTGGCGCTGGCCGCCCGAAAGCGCCATGACGGGTTCCTTGAAGCGGCGGAAATTGGGGTTGAGGCGTCCCATCACCTTGCGGCACTCGGCCTCCATCGCGGCATCGTCCAGCGTGCCCCAGCGGGTGCGTAGTTCGCGGCCAAGATAGAGGTTCGCCGCGGCATCGACGTTATCGGCCAGGGCGAGCGTCTGGTAGATCGTCTCGATGCCCAGCGCCTTGGCGTCACGCGGGTTGTTGATCTCGACCTTGCCGCCATTGATGAAGATGTCGCCGTGGTCGCGCTTGTAGGCGCCGGAGAGAATCTTGATCAGCGTCGACTTGCCCGCGCCATTGTGGCCGAGGAGGCCCACCACTTCGCCGGGGTAGAGGTCGACGGAGGCATGGTCCACCGCCTTGATACCGCCGAAGGCGATCGAGATGTCCTTCATCTCGATCAGCGGAGGGCCAGAGCGCTCGACATGGGTCGGTTGCTTGTGCGGGTGCTTGGCTGTCATCTGATCCTCCCTCACTTCATGCGGCGGCGGTAGATTTGGTCGATGAAGACGGCGGTGACGAGCACCGAGCCGACAATGATGTTCTGCCAGGACGAGGGCAGGTTCAGAAGCTGCATGCCCGACGAGATGGACTGCATCATGAGCGCGCCGAGCATGGCGCCATAGATGGTGCCGAGGCCACCCGCCAGCGAGGTGCCGCCGATGACCGCCGCGGCGATCACGTAAAGCTCGTTGAGGTCGCCCAGCGAGACGGTCGCCGCATCGAGGCGGGCCGAGGCCACGATGGCCGAGATCGCCGCAAGGAGGCCCATGAGCGCGAAGACCTGCACCGTCATCATCTTGGTGTTGATGCCGGCGAGTTCGGCGGCTTCCGGATTGCCGCCGATGGCGAAGACGTAGCGGCCGAACTGGGTGCGGCTGGCGATGAAGGTCATCACCAGGCCAACCGCCAGTGCGATCAGCACCGGAATGGCATAGCCCGTGTAGAAGATCAGGCCCTCGGCACAGCGCACGACCTTGTCGCCAGCCATGCAGACCGCCTGCCCGGCCTTGTCCTCGACACCGGGCGGAATCGCGATGCCGTTCAGCTGCGCATATTGCTCGATGAGCCGGGGTGGCCAGGGATAGGAATTGACGATCATCGTGATGCCGAGGATGCCGGCCGCCGCGATGACGATGAGGAGCACTTCCGCCCACATCGGGCGGAGCGCGAAGTTGAAGCGCCGGCGCTGCTTGCGGCCATTGGCAATCGACCAGGCCACCGCGGCGCAGGCGAGTGCCGCCAGCGTCCAGCTCCAGGTGGGGCCGAGCCAGGAATCAGGCACACCGCCGCCCACGATCTTGAAGGTCTTGTCGAGCGGCGCAATCGTCACGCCTTCCGAGATGTAGAAGCCGATGCCGCGGCCATAGGCGATGAGGCCGCCCAGCGTGACGATGAAGGAGGGAATGGCGAGATAGGCCGTGAGGTAGCCGTTGAAGGCGCCGATCAACAGGCCGGCGCCGAGCGCCGCGATGGTGGCGATGATCCAGATCGACCAGTGGCCGACGCCGAGCGCCGGGGCGAGATACTGCACCTGCAGCACGGCGGAGATGGTGGCGACGAGGGTGAGGATGCCGCCAACCGAGAGATCGATGTGGCGCATGACGATGACCAGCACCATGCCCGTCGCCATGATGGCGATCGAGGACGTCTGGACCAGCAGGGTCCACAGGTTGCGTGGCATGAGGAAGGAGCCGCCGAACAGGCCGTCATTGAAGGGCCGGCCCTGCATCGAGAGCTGCAGCGCGGTCAGGATTTCGAACATGAGCCAGACCGCGAGGATTGCGCCGATCATGCCGACGATGCGCGTGTCGATTTCGGTGGCCCGGAAGAACCGGGTGATCGGGCCTTCCTGCGCCATGGCGGGCGAGGCGTTGGCGTTCGTCGTCACACTCATGCTGGCATGCCTCCCTGTGTCGCCGGCCCGGCGTACATCGCGCCGGAGCTCATCTCTTGTCGAAAGGCCGCGCCACCCCCGCGAGGGATGACGCGGCCAAGACGTGTCAGATCAGATCTTGTGGATACCGATCAGTTGCAGGCCGCGACGGAACCAGCCGCCACGCCAGCGCAGGCTTCCTCCTTGGAGATCCAGCCGGCGTTGATGACGTCGGCGAGGTTATCCTTGGTGATCGGGTTCGGCGGGATGAGGATCGAGTTCATCTCCACCTTGTTCTTGCCACCGTTGAACTTGGCAACGCCCGGCAGCGCGTCCATGGCGGCGCCGCCGATCAGGGCGACAGCGGCCTCAGCGGCCTGCCTGCCGAGAACGCGGCTGTCCTTCCAGACCGAGACGAGCTGCGTGCCAAGCGCCACGCGGTTCAGAGCGGCCTTGTCGCCGTCCTGGCCGGTGACCGGCACGGAACCGGCGAGGCCCTGAGCCTGGAGAGCGGCGACCACGCCACCCGCCATGCCGTCATTCTGCGAGACAACAGCGTCGATGGCGTTGTTGTTCGAGGTGAGGCACTGTTCCATGTTCTTCTGGGCGTTGTCGGGCTTCCAGCCGTCCGTGAAGGTTTCGCAGACGTTCTTGATCTTGCCCGCGTCGATGTTGGGCTTCAGAACTTCCATGATGCCTTCGAAGAGGAAGGTGGCGTTCGGGTCACCCTTGTCGCCCTTGATGAAGGCGAAGTTGCCTTCCTGCTTGCCCTTCTCGAGCATGGTCTTGGCCATCAGGCGGCCGACGCCCACGTTGTCGAAGGTGATGTAGAGCGCGTTCGGATCCTCGAACTGCACGTCATAGGCGATGGCCTTGATGCCGGCTTCGTTGATCTTGGCGATCGAGGGCAGGATGGCGTCCGAGTCGTGGGCGACGACGAGGATGACGTCCACCTTCTGGGCGATCAGGCCTTCGATGTCGGCGGCCTGCTTCTGCGCGGAGCCCTGGGCGTCCGTCGAGATGTAGGTGTGGCCGGCGGCCTCGACGACTTCCTTGATCGCCGCTTCGTCGGTCTTCCAGCGCTCTTCCTGGAAGGTCTTCCAGGACACAGCGACGGTGCCGGCCTGCGCGGCCAGCGCCGAGGCGCCGAGCATGAAGGCGCTGGCAGCCAGGGTAAAGAATTTGCGAGTCATTCGGGTCCTCCTCCAAGCCTCTATGACCCCCGTGGGACGCCTCCCTGAAGCGGCTTGCCGCCACCGCACGGGGTTCCTGGGCCATGGACGGTCTGTTGTTTTATTTCGGCGTCCAAAAAAATGATTGCGGCAAACGCGCGCCGGAGTCAATATCCAAAATAAGCAAAACAAAATAGTGCAGCGCAAGAAGTTTTTTGCGGTTGCGAAGTGGGACAGCAATGCGCGAGAAGGCGGACAGCGATCTCGTCCGGCGGCAGAACCGGCTTCTGCTGATCGAGGCGCTGCGTCAGCATGGGGCGCTGGCCCGCGTCGAACTGGGCCGCCACACCGGGCTTTCCCCCGCCTCCATCACCTCGATCTCCCACCAGCTCATCGCCGATGGCATCCTGCAGG
>JBEILC010000175.1:0-6308 GCA_040379425.1 Hyphomicrobiales bacterium | reverse complement strand
GCGGCTTCAGGAATTGCAAGCTCTGCCGCCTCCCTTGTCCACTCGGCGGCCCACAGGCTCGCATGCATGCCGATCAGTACACTTGCCATGTTGTCTCTCCAGAGTTCTAGTGCGCGCCGACGATGTACTCGACGACCTCGCGCATCTTGGTATTTGCGGTCACCAGGTCGGCTTCCATCCGGCCCTGGCGGAGTACGGTGATACGATCGGTGACCTCCATCACGTCGTTGAGGCGATGTGAGATCAGGATGATGGCGATGCCTTCGTCGCGAAGCTGGCGGATGAGCTTGAGAACGCTTTCCACCTCTCGCACGGCGAGTGCCGCCGTCGGCTCGTCCATGATCACGAGTTTCGGGTTGAAGGTGAGCGCGCGGGCGATGGCGACCGTCTGCTGCTGGCCGCCCGAGAACAGGCCAACCGGCCGGTGGATCGAGGGGAGGCGTGCGCCCAGCCGGTCAATCATCTTCTGCGCGTCGGTATCCATCCGGTCCTTGTCGACTATAGCCGGCAAAAATCCGAAGGGCCGCTTCAGCGGCTCCCGTCCAAGAAAGATATTGCTCGCCACGTCCTGCTGCTTGGCAAGCGCCAGATCCTGATAGATCATCTCGATACCGATGGCGCGCCGCGCTCCGGGTTCCAGCCCGGTGATGTCCTTCCCATCGAATGTGATGGAGCCGCTGTCGATCGAGTATATGCCGGTGATCGTCTTCATCAGCGTCGACTTGCCAGCCCCGTTGTCGCCCACGAGGCCGACGACCGTTCCGGCTTCGATCTCTAAATCGACGCCACGCAGCACGTCCACTGCACCGAACCGTTTGGTGATGCCCTTGACTGCGAGCAGGCTCACGCCTTCTTCTCCTTTGAACTTTGCAGTTGGTCGATATAGACGGCAAGAATCAACACCACGCCAATGGCAACCTGCTGCCAGAAGGATGGTACGGCAAGCAGATTGAGCCCATTCTGCAATACGCCCATGATGAGCGCCCCCACCATCGTGCCCAAGATAGAGCCCTTGCCGCCGAACAGCGATGTGCCGCCGATGATGGCCGCGGTAATGGCGGTGAGTTCGTAGTTGAGGCCTGCCGTCGGGTCGCCGGCATTGACGCGAGCCATGAAGATAAGCCCTGCAAGTCCCGCCATGAAGCCCGATATGGCATAGAGTTTCAAGCGCAGCCGCTCGACGGGAATTCCGGTGGCGCGCGCGGCGGCTTCATTGTCGCCGAGTGCCAGCGTGTGCCGGCCGAACCTTGAATATGCCAGCAGATAGTGCGACACGATGGCGGTCATGATGAGGACGATGACCGGCATGGGAATGCCAAGCGGGCGGCCCTGGCCCAGAAACACGACGGGGGCGGGAAGGCCATAGATAGCGCCGCCGTTGGGGGCGATAATGAGCGCGAATCCACGCGCGATGCCGAGCATGCCCAGCGTCACGATGAAGGCGGGAATGCGCGAGCGCGTTACGAGGAATCCGTTGACACCACCCGCCAGCGTACCCGCTGCGAGGGCGCCGATGATGGCGAAGGGCCAGGGCATGCCAAGGATGACGACCAGATAGGCGCCCACTACACCTGCAAAACCGAGAACCGAGCCAAGCGAGAGATCGAGGCCATTCGAACTAAGGACCAGTGTCGCGCCAATGGCCAGCACGCCGATCGTCGAGGTGGCGAGCAGAATGTTCAGGATATTGCTGACGGAAAGAAAATAGGGCGAGAGCAGCGTCATCGCGAGGCAGAGCGCCAGCAGAACAATGAGTGATTCGAGCCGGACATGCAGCCGCGTATCGAAAAAGAATTGCAGCTTGCGCCAGGTTATGGAGATGAGCACGGCTTCACTCGCCATCAGGCCGCTCCAGCGGGAATTGGAATTTCAGAAAAAGCGATCCGCCATACCCACGGTCGAGAATGGCGGATCCTGTCCGGAGGAGTTACTTCACGAACTCGAGCATCGGTTCCTTGCCGTCCTCAATCACCTGCTTGGTGAGAACGAGCGTCGGAACAAAAATCACCTGATCGACCGTGCCGCCTTCAACCACCCTCTTCACGTTCTCGACAGCCTGCTTGCCGACGAGATAGGGAAGCTGGGCTACGGAGGCGGTGAGGCGGCCTTCCTTGATCGACTTCACGGCATCGGAGTTACCGTCCACGCCGATAATTGTTACTTGTTCGCCCTTGCCGGCCGCGAACACGGTTTCGACCGCGCCCAGAGCCATGCCATCATTTGCGGCAAAGATCGCTACCAGGTCCGGGTGCTTGGTGAGGATGTCATTGGTGATGTTGGCGGCCTTGCCGCGGTCCCAGTCGCCGGGAAGTGACGCGACGACTTCAAGGCCCGGGGCCAGTTCCTTCAGCTTATTGGCAAAACCGTCGGCGCGCTTCTTGCCGGTGATGTTGCCGGAAAGGCCTTCAATCACCAGAACGGGCCCCTTGGCATCCTTTCCAACCTTGCTCATCAGATATTCCGCACCTTGAGCACCGGCGGCCATGTTGTCCGATCCGATGTGGAAGGTGATGTTGACGCCCGCGTCCTTGGTAATTGCCGGATCGAGATTGTTGTCGAGGTCGACGACGGGGATGTTCATTTCATTCGCGCGCTTGAGGCAGGGTAGCAGGATGGTGGAGTTGATGGCAGCGGTTATCATCACGGCGGGTTTGCGCTCCAGCATCGTGTTGCACGTGTTGAGCTGCGGCTCGGCCGCCTGGTCGCTCTCCACGGCCTGCAGGTAGTACTCGACGCCGGCGGCTTCCGCGCCCGCCTTCACGCCCTGTTCCATTGCACCCCAGAACGGGTTCGCCAGCGTCTTCATCAGCACGCCATAGATCGGCTTGTCCTGTGCCTGGGCTGCGGTGCCCAGAGCCATGAAAGATGCGGCAAGGATAACGGCTTTGAATGACTTCATCATGTCCTCCCATGTGGCCATACGTTGCGTGTTTGTTTGAATAGCGGCAACGGCACGGAGAGCATACCGACAAACTCGGGAGGCTGTAAACCGTTTAACATATCGCAACGCAACATTGTCGAGGGACGGAGATTGACGGTTACTTTAAGACAGTGGGATACGATTGGTTTCAGTATCTGTCTTGGAGCCGCAGCAATTCTTGTGTGACAGCGATGGCGTGCCCATATCGCTGGAATGGTTCTATGATTAAACGATTGAACTGGCAACGTAACGCTGATAAAAGTTGCTCTCCTCAATGCCAACGGGTGTCTTCGTGACCAAGCCGCTCATCCTCGTCGACCCCTTGCCCCGTACACTCGATCTGATCTGTGAGCCGGAGATCCGCAACAAGCTGGAAAACCTCGGCGAACTCATCATTCATGAATCTGGGCCGATGCCGGACGCGATGATCGATGCCCATTTGCCCGAGGCGGCGATCGTGATCGGTCAGACCCGGCTCGACGCCGGGCGACTGCGCCGCGCCCTGAAACTCAAGGCCATCATCAATGTCGAGACGAATCTTACGGATGCCATTGACTATGACTACTGCTTCACTCACGGCATTCATGTGCTGACGCCGGGATCAGCCTTCGCCGACGCCGTGGCTGAATCTGCCCTGGGCATGGCGATCGATCTCGCCCGCGGCATCACGGCCGCCGACCGGCACATGCGGCAGGGGATAGAGGCCTATGGTCTTGACGGTAATACTGGCTGCTTCAGCCTCATCGGCGCCGATGTGGGGCTCATCGGCTTCGGGGACCTGGCGCGCTCCTTCCACCGGCTCATTCAGCCGTTCAATTGCCGGATCAAGGTGTATGACCCATGGGTGCCTGGTTACACGCTGAACAAGTATGGCGTGTCGCCTGCCTCTCTCGATGAGCTTCTCTCGGAATGCCGTGTCATCGTCGTGTTTGCGGGCGTGACCAGCGAGAACCAGGGTTTCCTCGGTCGCCGCGAACTCTCGCTTGTCCGCGGGGATGCGATCTTCCTGCTCATGAGCCGCGCGGCGGTTGTCGATTTTCCGGCGTTCCTCGATCTGGTGCGGGCAGGGGCCTTCCGCGCGGCGACCGATGTGTTTCCGGTCGAACCCGTCGCCAAGGATGATCCTGTGCGCAGCATCGAGGGCCTTCTGCTCTCCGCCCACCGCACTGGCGGCATGCCCGATGCGCTTTACGACATCGGCCGCCAGACCGTTGCCGATGTGGAACTCATCTTTCGCGGCTTGCCTCCCTCCGTCTGCCGTAGGGCGCAGCGCGAAACCGTCAGCCGGTTCCGCAGCATGCCGGTGCAGAACACTTGATGGCTACGGTGCTGAGGAAAAGGGCAGGCGCGCGTGTGGCCCCTACCATCAAGGATGTAGCGGCACGTGCTGCCGTATCGACTGCGACCGTTTCACATGTCGTGAACGCCACCGGCCGCACGGGTGCCAAGACCCGCGAGAAGGTGCTGAAAGCCATCGAAGACCTCGGCTTCCGGCCAAATGGCAACGCGGCAAGCCTCAGGAGCAGGCGAAGCCGGCTCGTTGGCCTGGTACTCCCTAGCATCACCAACGCCTTCTTTGCTCAGATGGCTAGCGAATTCGAGAGGCTTGCGATCTCCGAAGGATATGATCTGGTGATCGTGACACACGGCGAGGATCCCATGCGCGAGCGCGAGCGCATTGAGGCCCTGCTGTCGCGTCAGCTTGAAGGGTTGATCGTCTATCCGGCGTCCGACGAAGGCATCGGCAGTGAGCTCGACCGGCGCATCCTGCCGGCGACGGTGCTGATGGACCGCGGCTTGACGCTTCCCGATTTTGATACCGTAGGCCTCGCCAATGAATCCGCAGGCTATCGCGCAGCCTGCGCCCTGACGGATCTTGGACACCGGTCTATCGCCGTTCTGCTCCCGGATCTCCAGCTTGTACCAAGCTGCGACCGTGCCCACGGGGTGGAGCGCGCACTGGCTGAGGCGGGTCAACCGGGGACGTGCCGCATCCTGCTCGGGGGGCATACAATTGAGGGTGGCCGCAGCGCTTTGGAGCAGGAGTTGCGTCGGGAGGATCGTGTCACTGCTGTCATTGCCGCGACCAACGTGGCTACACTCGGAGCCATCAAGGCGATCCAGGGCTTGCAACTCGTCATGCCACGCGACATCTCGTTGATCGGCTTCGATGATTTTGACTGGATGACGGCGCTGAGACCTTACGTTACGGCTGTTGCCCAGCCCACTGAACAACTCGCTGAGCACGCATGGAAACTGCTCATCACGCGCATAACGGCTGGTCGGAAAGCCGGAATTCGGCACGTGACGCTCGAAGGTGAGCTGCGTCTTCGGGAATCGACCGGGAGAGTTGCGGCTGACTGATGCATTGAGGTAATGCCGTTCCTCAAGCCGGATACGCTGATCGGCATTGCACTGGTGGCGGTGGGAAGCGGTGCCGATGAGACCACGTACCGCGCACGGCTCAATGAAAGCTTCGCCTGATACCGAGCGGCATTGGCGTTGATCGCTCAGCCCGGGCGGGATCGCTGTCCGTCCGGGCTCGTCTCTGCAATTGTGTGGCAGTTGAATGTATAATAGCTCTTGCGGCAGTATCGTCCTCAAGAGGCAGTTCGCTGCCCTTGGCCCTGTGGCGGCGATTAAGCCGAGCGGTTTTGAGGGCATGGCCTAGGTCTTGGAGGAATGAAAGATTATCAGGAGTTTAGTTGCAGCGTTGGTTGCGGCCGTAACAGCGACCGCCGCCCTTGCCGGGACAAAGAACATATCCCTCGCGCCTGTCCCCTACGAGCTTCGGCTTCCGTCGGAGATCGCGGAAAAACTCTCGGTCGAGGCAATCTCTGGTTCATGGGCCGAAGAGAGTGGGAAATGGGGAGCGGAGGCCGCTTCGGTAGTCTACTACCAGCCGGCGGAGGGGTCGCGATCGATCCTGATGAGCGTCTACTACTTCCCGGCGGAGAAGTTCGACGCCACTCAGAACCCGAACGAACCGCCCTCATTCGGGCGTGCGGTGATCCGCTAGGACGGCAAGGTCCTCAGCGTGGCGGGGCCGCAGGATACGATCTTCGAACCCGATACCGAGGACAGCCGGAATGTCATTGCCTCCAATGACCTGATTTACGATCTGGAGAACTACGCGCCTTTGAAGTGACATCTAGCTGTGCATCGCACCGTGCACCTTCTTGGCTTGGCTGCCGGGACGTTCTTTGTGGCGCAAATGACCTGCCCCTGAAGATTTCCTCCAGATAGATTTAGAGTCCGGCTCATGATGCTCTGCCCCCATTCTCTGGATCACCTGAGGCTAGAGTTTTCGGCCTCATTCGCCAGTGACGGGCTGGATGCGCCACCGAACTTGTGCAGCTGAATCGGGGTGTTTTGGCCGATCCCGCTG
>JBEILC010000174.1:0-6321 GCA_040379425.1 Hyphomicrobiales bacterium | reverse complement strand
GGCGCTCAAGGCCGAGGGCTTCGCAGAACTCCAGCAGGAAGGTCTGCGATTGCGAGCGCTCCCCGCCGCTGGCACCGCGCCAGTGGGAGATGAAGGTTTCGATGGCTGCCGTCACGATTCGTGACGTTATGTCAGGTGGGGACTCAACTGGAAGTGTTTTTTGCAGTTGGGGGAGGTGAGGGACAGAAGGCTCAGGCATTGATGCCGCTCCCCTCATCTCCCCGCTTCGAGGGTCCCTTCTTCTCCCGCAAAAGAAGCGGGACAAGACGTGAGCGGGAGAGGACGCTTTAGGGATCAGGTCTTCAGCGTCTGGCGGTATTTCTCGGCGTCCCAGTTCACCAGGCGGTCGATGTCGTCCGGGGTGAGGGGGAGGAGCGGGTCCTGTTCCTCCACGCGGCGCATGACGTCGGCGAGGCAGCGGCCCATGGGTTCGATGGCGGGCTTGGCATCCTCGCGGATCAGCACGCCGTGGCCGGGAATGGCGGCGAGGGGCGGGTGCCCCTCGAAGCCGGTGGCGACACCGACCCCTAAGAACACCACATGGTCCGGATAGAAGACCTCATGCGCGCCGCGCGGAAGCGCCAGCGCGTCGGTGGCGAGCGCGTGGGTCTCGTCCATCTCCGCCGGGCGGTAGGGGCGGCCGTCGCACAGCGCGGCAAGGGCGGCGCGGTTGGGCAATGTGGCGGCCCGCACCGGGCGCGCCACGGCGGCGACGGCTCGGGCGAGGAGGGCTTCGGCCTCCGCCACCGTCTCGGCGGCGGCGACGAGGCCGTGATTGCCGAGGACGAGCACATCGACGCCGGGCCTCATGCGCTGGGCAATGGCGCCCGCCAGCGGCAGGCCGGGGCGCGCATAGGGGATGAAGGCCCAGTTGAAGCCCTTGAGCTTCTCAGCCAGGCGCGCCTCGGCATCGGTGCGGATGGCCCAGGCGATGGTGTTGACGCAGTGGACATGCAGCACCACGCGCTGCGGCATCAGCGCATGCACCGTCGTCTCGATCGACGGGCGCAGCCCCGTGGCGTTCAGGTCCGTGCGGACGAAGCTGACGCAGGATTCGCAAGCCGGATCTTTTCTGGCGAGTGCCGCCATGATGGCGGCATGGTCCAGCGGCACGAAGACGTCACGCGTGGCGGCGTCCTTGAGCCAGGCGCCGGAGGCCTTGATCCACATCACGCCATTCGATTTCAACGATGTGTTGCCGCCGGCGGCCTGGGCGAGCAGCGGATCAGCGCCGAGCTTGGCCGAAAGCGCGCGGAGCAGGCCGAGTTCTACCATTGAAAACGGTCCATCAGAAAATCGGGGGTGGGGACGAGTGTTGCGGGGTCGTGGCCTGCCGACACGCCCTGCAGCACGAGGAGGGTTTCAAAGCCCGCGTTGCGGCCGCCGGCCACGTCATGCTCCGCACTGTCGCCGATGCAGAGGATGCGCTTCGGGCCGCCGATCAATTGCGACGCCGCCTTGTAGATCGCCGGATAGGGCTTGCCGATCCAGGTGACATGGCCGCCCATCTCCTCATAGAGCGCTGCAATCGCGCCGGGGGCGGGCATGAGGCCTTCAGGCGTCAGCATCAGCTTGTCCGGATTGCAGCAGATGGCGGGAAGCGTGAGGCCTTCGAGCCGTGCGCGGTAATCTTCGGGCGAGGTCTTCGGCGCATTGGAGCCGAGGATGAGGATGATCTCGGCGTCACGCGGGTCGCTGGCGAATGTGATGCCATCGAAGCCATAGTCCTCGCCGTCCTTGCCGATGAGGAAGGCGCGCTTCGCGGTGAGGGTGGAGAAGGCGACCTCGCCCGAGCTGACCGCATCCACGAAATGATCGCGCGGCACGCCCATCTTGACGAGGCGCTGGCGGTTCGCCTCCGCGCGCTTTCCCGAATTGGTCATGACCGCGACAGGGATGCTGAGGGCCTTCAACTCGCTCAGTACACGGAGCGTTCCGGGATAGAGGGTCTGGCCGTCATGGATGACGCCGAACTGGTCGATCAGCATGCCATCGAAGCGCGAGGCGATCTGGTGGAGGCCGTTAACTCGCATGCCCTATTCCGCGCCAGGCGAGCCGCGCGGCGCCGGCGGCGGCATGCTCGCTCAAGGAGGGTTTTTCCGGAACGCCGAGGGCCGTGAGGCGCATCTTGGTCCAGGCCGGGTTCAAGGCACCGCCGCCCGCCGTTCTGATGGAGGCGAGCGGGGAGGCGCCCAGTGCGCCGAGCTTCGCATAGGCTTCCGCCTCGATCCGCGCGATGCCCTCGAGGATCGCCTGGAAGAAGATGTGGGTCTCAGCAGGACGGGGCTCAAGGCGCGGCTGGAAATCGGGGTCATTGACGGGGAAGCGTTCGCCGGGGCGGGGCAGCGGGTAATAGTCAAGGCCTGTCGGGCGATCAGGGTCGAGCAAGGGCGTGAGGCGCGCGATGTCTTCGCGCGAGAAATGGGCCGCGATGGCAGCACCTCCCGTGTTGGACGCACCGCCTGCCAGCCACTGGTCCCCGATGCGGTGGCTGTAGATGCCGAATTCCGGCGCGAAGACGGGCTCTGCCGACAGCAGCTTCAGCGTGAGCGTGGTGCCGAGTGAGGTGACGCCGTCACCCGGCACGCTCGCGCCGGACGCGAGGAAGGCCGCGCAGCCATCGGTCGTTCCGGCGACGATGGCGGTGTCATGCGGAAGCTTGAATGCGTCCGCCATGTCGCGCGTGATGGCGCCAACGCGCTGGCCGGCAGGGACAACGCGGGGGAGGTGGGCGGGTTCAAGGCCGGTGCCTTCGATCCAGTCCGGCCAGCGGCGCGCGACGGGGTCATAGCCGGTCTTCAGGGCATTGTTCTCATCCGTCACATCGAAGCGGCCGGAGAGCTTTCCCATCAGCCAGTCCGCCTGGTGGAGAATGCGCAGGCCGGGCTTGTGGAGTTCCATGGCGCGGGCCAGGGGAGAGGTGCTGCCGCGCGCCGCCGTCTCCTTCGTGGCATGCACCTCGACGATTGCGAGCAGCCCCTTCAGCGCCACGTCATTGTACATGGAGGCGAGGCCTTGGCTGTTGCCCTGTGCATCAACCGCGAGGATGGTGCCGGACGTACCGTCAATGGCGACGGAGCGGACGTTGAGGCCTGAGAGATCAAGCGATGCGAATGCCGCGATGAGTGCGTCCCACCACAATTGTGGATCCTGCCACGCGCGGCCGCCATCATTGAGGGGTGCTGCGATGGGGGCGGATGCCATGGCCCTCAGCGTGTTCGCCGCATCGGTTGCGGCGATGCGGATGCCCGACGTGCCGATGTCGATGCCGAGGACGGCGTCCGTCATGTCTTCCGCTCCATGGCGAGGACGGATTTTGCCGTCTGCTCATCGGTGATGACGACGTTGCACATGCCGCCCCTCATGACGCCGCGCAGGGCGATGGACTTGGTGCGGCCGCCGGACGCGATCATCACGCAAGGGATCTGCTTCAGCTTCTCGGGCGGGAGCGCCATGACGCGGGAATTCAGCGGGTGATCGACGAGGCGGCCCTCGGCATCAATCCAGTGGGCGCAGATGTCGCCAACGGCACCGGCCGCGAGCAGCGTATCCATCTCGCCGCGCGAGACGAGGCCGACGCGCATCATGGTGCAGGCCGGCGTCAATTCGCCCACCGAGAGGAAGGCCAGGTCCACCTTCGCGCCACGCTCGAGGATCTCATGCAGCATGGGCTGGGCGATGAGAAGGTCGCGCGTCGACTCAGTGTCCGTCAGCGCCGGGGCGGCGACATAGTAACATTGCGCGCCGACAAGCTCGGCGAGGTGCGAGGCCGTCTCATGCGAGTTCATGGCGGAGCCGCGCGTGAGGCCTCCCATGAGCGAGACGACGGAGAGCCGGCCCAGCTGGCGGCGCGGCACGGACTTGATCGAGAGCCGCAGCGTGCGGCCCCAGCCGACGCCCACCGACATGCCGTCTTTCAGCCGCGCCGAGAGTGCCGCGGCGGCGGCCGTCGCGATGACCTGCGGGATGAGCTCCTGGTCGGGCGGGGTGGGAACGACGACGGCGTCCTGCAGGCCGTAGCGCGCCTTCAGCGCCTCTTCCAGTTCGACGCAGGAGGCGAGGCGGCCGGTGATGTTGATCTGCACCAGCCCCAAGTCGCGCGCCTGGGCGAGGAGCCGGTTGACGCGGGTGCGGTTGAGGCCGAGCTTCTTGCCGACCTGCGCCTGAGTGAGGCCCGCCACGAAATAGAGCCACGCCGCGCGCGTGGCGAGCTGCTCCTCGGGATCGAGGAAGCTATCCATGGCGATGGAGCGAGGCCCAGGGAATCTCCAGGGCAGTGTCCGCCGTCAGTGCATCAAGAAGAGCATTTGTGAGGGGCAAGGCCGTCGCGTCAAGCGCGCCGGATGCCATCATGGCGCGGAGCGCCGCCGCCACCGTGACGCCAAGTTCCGCGCCCTCGATGGTGTCGCCCTTCATCGGGCCGGCCTTGGTCTCGCTGTAGGTGAGGCCGCGGCCCAGATTGTTGCCGAGCCTGGAGTTGCGCCCCGCCTGGCAGGTGACATAGAGATCGCCCGCACCCGGCATGCCCCACACGCTCTGCTCTGTGCCGCCATGGGCCTTGACGAGGATCATCAGTTCACGGATCGCCTGGTCGAAGATGATGGCCGCGGCATTGTGGTTGAAGGCGCGGTTCTCGGTGGGCGGCATCTTTTCGAGATGGCCCGCAGCCCAGCCGACGGCGATGGCGAAGAAATTCTTGAAGGCCGCACAGATCTCGACGCCGGTGACGTCGGGCGAAACGCGGGGGTGGTAGTAATCCGTTTCCAGCATGGCGCAGATCTTCGCCGCCAGGGTGACGTCATGCGCGGTGATGACGGTGCCGGTGTGACGCCTGACCGCGAGCTCGCCCGCAATGCAGGGGCCGCCGATGGCGGCGACGGGCAGATCGATGCCGGTGCGGCGCTTCACCTCCGCCGCGACACGGTCCGGCAATGCGGTGAGCTTTGACGCCTCGGGGTGCATGCCCTTGGTAATCATGACGGTGGGAACAGGCCCCTTCAGCGCCTCGCACAGGCGGTTGATGGCCCAGTTCACGCCCGCCGAGCTGACGCCCAGCACGATGAGATCCGTATCGGCGCCCAGTGCGGCGGCGAAGTCCTCATGGTGGAAGCCCTGGACGCCATCGGGGAGCTTCACGTTCAGCTTCGGATGGCGGCCCGACGCTTTCACGCTGTCGATGATCTCGCGGTCCAGATGCGTGCCGGCGAGGCGGACTGTATGGCCACGGTCTGCCGCGGGCAGGCACATGGCCGAGCCCATGACACCGGCGCCGAGGATCGTCAGCGTACTCACGCGAGGACCTTTCCGCTTTCGGCATCGAAGATGTGGACCTTGTCGAGGCGGGGGCTGAGCTGGATGGCGTCATCGCGCGACAGCTTGAGGCGCTCCTGCGTGATGGCGCAGATTTCCTGGCCGCCCATATCCGCATAGATGTGGATCTCGGGGCCCGTCGGCTCCACCACATTGACCTTGGCGGGCGTTCCAGCACCCAGCGTGAAGTGCTCGGGCCTGATGCCGTAGACGATCTTCTGGCCAGGCCCTGCCGTGTGGCCCTCGGGCAGCGGCAGCGTTGTTCCATCCGCCATGCGCATGCCGTCCGCCGTGGCCTCGCCCTTCATGAGGTTCATGGAGGGCGAGCCGATGAACTCGGCGACGAAGAGATTGGCCGGCTTGTCATAGACCTCGAGCGGGGAGCCCTGCTGCTCGATGTAGCCATCGCGCAGGATGACGATCTTGTCGGCCATGGTCATGGCCTCGATCTGGTCATGCGTCACATAGACGGTGGTGGTCTTGAGGCGCTCATGCAGCTCCTTGATCTCGGTGCGCATCTGGACGCGGAGCTTGGCATCGAGGTTCGACAAAGGCTCGTCGAAGAGGAAGACGGCCGGGTTTCTCACGATGGCGCGGCCCATGGCGACGCGCTGGCGCTGGCCGCCGGACAATTCACGCGGGTAGCGCTCCAGATAGGGCTCGAGGTTGAGGATCTTGGCGGCCCACTTCACCTTCTCGTCGATCTCGGACTGCGGCCGCTTCGCCAGCTGCAGCGAGAAGCTCATGTTGTCCTTGACCTTCATGTGGGCGTAGAGCGCGTAGTTCTGGAACACCATGGCGATGTTCCGGTCCTTCGGGTGCACGTCATTGACGCGCTTGCCCTGGATCTCGATGTCGCCCGAGGTGACACTCTCAAGTCCCGCGATCATGCGCAGCAGCGTGGACTTGCCGCAGCCCGAGCCGCCGAGGAGCGCGAAGATTTCGCCCTGGGAGATGTCCAGGCTGACCTGGTCGACCGCCTTGACGTCGTTGAAGTGCTTGGACAGTTGC
>JBEILC010000173.1:0-6327 GCA_040379425.1 Hyphomicrobiales bacterium | reverse complement strand
TCAATCTCCCGCGTCTATGGCCTGTTCGCCAGGCTTGCCGTTCCGGTTGATTTCGAATCGGTGGACGGCCAGCCGGTCGACCTGGTCTTCGTGCTGCTGGCGCCCGAGCATGCCGGTGCTGATCACCTGAAGGCGCTGGCCAAGATCTCCCGGCTCCTCAGGGACCCCGCCGTGGTCGCCAAGCTCCGCGGCACGGAGGACCCGGAAGGCCTCTACGCCATCCTCACCGAGCCCGCCGCCACTCCCAAGCGCAACGCCTCGGCGGCCTGAGCCGCTTCATCCGTCCTGCCGTCTCAGTGTACGCTCATTGCCATGAGCTCGTGCTCGAAAGCGCTGCCGATTGCCGCCTCCTTCGAGCCTGAGATCGAGACCGGCGTGCCGTCCGCGTTGTAGAGGCAGAAGAGCTTCGAGTTGGGCGCGACCTTTGCCTGGCTGCCCAGCAACCGCCGGGCTTCCTTGATCTCGATCTCCTTGATGTAGCCCAAGGCGCCTTCGCCCAGCAAAGCCAGGTCCTGTGTCGTAAGGTCAACGTTCTTCTTGGTGTCTTCGGTGTTCATATTATCACCCTCCAATCTGGATGCGGCGGACCACCCGCCGGGGTTCGGGCCGTTCGAGGTGAAGCTCCAGCAGGCCGTTTTCCAGCCGGGCTCCGGTCACTTCCATGCCGTCCGCCAGCACGAAGCTCCGCGCAAACTGGCGGGCCGCGATGCCGCGGTGCAGGTAAGCCCTTCCGTCTTCCTCTTTCTGGCGGCCGCGGATCACCAGCTGGTTCTCCTCGACCGTTACGTCAAGCTCGTCGCGGCCGAAGCCTGCGACGGCAAGCGTGATGCGCAGCCTCTCCGCCTCACCCTCGTTCCGGGGCAGGCGCTCGATATTGTAGGGTGGATAGGCGTCCCCATTCGTCTTGGATGCCCGGTCGAGCATCCTCTCCAGCTCGTCGAATCCGAGCAGGAGGGGAGATGAAAAAACTGACAATCGCGACATGTTTGCCCTCGTGAAGCAGCAGTGAAGCTGGAACCCGGAAGCGGCATCCACAGCGACAACCGTCATATGTGAAAGCTGTTCCCCGGATTCAAGCCACGGCGCTTGACCGGAGCGCCTCCCCGGTGTTTTGATCATCTGATCAAGGAGGCCATGACCTATGCCGGGTTGTGGCCAGATTGAGAAACAAGCAACAGGGAGACAAACATGCTCAGACGCTCACTTCTCGGCGCCGTGGCCGCCCTCGCGGTGTCAGTGTCCGCAGCCATCGCGGAAGACAAGCCGGCCATCGTGTTCGACATCGGCGGCAAGTTCGACAAGTCCTTCAATGAAAGCATGTTCAACGGCGCTGAGAAGTTCAAGGCGGAGACCGGGGTCGCCTATGGCGAATTCGAGATCGCCAACGAAGCCCAGCGCGAACAGGCCATCCGCAACTTCGCCGACCAGGGCTTCTCGCCGATCATCGCCGCGGGCTTCGCGCAGGCGGCCGCCGTCGAGAAAGTCGCCAAGGAATATCCGGAACTGAAGTTCGCCATCGTCGATATGGTGGTGGACCTCCCCAACGTCCAGTCCATCGTGTTCAAGGAGCATGAAGGCTCCTATGTGGTCGGCGTGCTCGCCGGCATGGCGTCCAAGTCCGGCAAGGTCGGCTTCGTGGGCGGCATGGATATTCCGCTGATCCGCAAATTCGCCTGCGGCTATGCCCAGGGTGTCATGGCCGCCAAGGCCGACGCCACCATCTTCCAGAACATGACGGGTGACACCGGTGCTGCCTGGAACGATCCCGTCAAGGGCGGCGAAATCACCAAGGGTCAGATGGCTCAGGGTGCGGATGTGATCTATGCCGCAGCGGGCGCCACCGGCCTCGGCGTGCTGCAGGCCGCGGCTGACGGCGGCGCGCTGTCGATCGGTGTGGACGCCAACCAGAACTACCTCCACCCCGGCAAGGTGCTGACCTCCATGCTGAAGCGCGTGGACGTGGCGGTCTATAACGTCATGAAGAACGGCAACGCCGGCTTCACGCCGGGCGTCCAGGCCCTGGGCCTCGCCGAAGATGGCGTCGGCTATGCCATGGACGACAACAACAAGCCGCTCGTCACGGCGGAGATGCAGGCTGCCGCCGAAAAGGCCAAGGCCGACATCATCTCGGGCGCCATCAAGGTGCACGACTACACCGCCGACAACACCTGCCCGGTGCAGTAAGCGACGGGATCCGAGCCGCTTCCCCGGACCATCCGGGGAGGCGACCTTCTTTACTCTTCTCTAGCGACGGGGACGGCATGACTCCCGCGATCGAACTCATCGGCATCGACAAGCGCTTCGGCTCCGTCCACGCCAACAAGGACGTGACGCTCTCGATCGCGCAGGGGTCGATCCACGGCATCATCGGCGAGAACGGTGCGGGCAAGTCCACGCTGATGTCGATCCTCTTCGGCTTCTATCACGCCGACAAGGGCGAGATCCGCGTCAAGGGCCAGCCTGTCCGCATCAAGTCCTCCTCCGATGCCATCGGGCTTGGCATCGGCATGGTGCACCAGCACTTCATGCTGGTCGAACCCTTCACGGTTCTCGAAAACGTGGTGCTGGGTGCGGAGGGCGGGCGCCTCATCGGGCCGGCGCTTGCCAAGGCGCGCGCTGAACTCACGAGGCTCGCCAAAGATTATGAGCTCGACGTCGACCCCGATGCCATCGTGGGCGAGCTTCCCGTGGGGCTCCAGCAACGTGTCGAGATTCTCAAGGCGCTGTTCAAGGGCGCTGAAACACTGATCCTCGACGAGCCCACAGGCGTGCTGACGCCGGACGAGGCGGATCATCTCTTCCGCATCCTCGGCACGCTCCGGGACCAGGGCAAGACCGTCATCCTCATCACCCACAAGCTGCGCGAGATCATGGCCATCACGGACCGCGTCTCCGTCATGCGGCGGGGCGAAGTGGTGGCAACGCGCGAGACCAAGGCCACGAGTGTCGAGGAACTGGCTGAACTCATGGTCGGCCGCCACGTGCTGCTGCGCGTCGAGAAGGGCCCGTCGAAGCCTGGCGAAACCGTGCTCGAGGTGAAGAACCTCACCTGGAAGGACAGGAAGGGAATTGCGCGCGTCGACAATGTCTCCTTCAGCGTCAGGAAGGGAGAGATCGTCGGCATCGCGGGTGTCTCGGGCACTGGCCAGCCGGAGCTGCTCGACGTCATCTCCGGCATCACGCGGCCCACATCCGGGCAGGTGATCTTCGAGGGCAAGGACATCGGCATATTGGGCGACCCGCGCCATGTGCGCGCCGAAGGCCTCGCCCATGTGCCGGAGGACCGGCAGCACCGCGGCCTCATCGGCTCCTTCGATGCCAGCGAGAATGTGATCCTCGGCTGGCACCATGACGCGGCGCTCGGGGCGGGCTTCCGCCTTGATCGCAGCAAGGTGATCGCCAGGGCCAGGGCCGAGATGGAGGAGTTCGACGTGCGTCCGCCGGACCCCTTGCTCAAATCCTCCAAATTCTCGGGCGGCAACCAGCAGAAGCTCATCATCGCGCGCGAGATCAAGTCCAACCCGGATCTCCTCATCGTCGGACAGCCGACGCGGGGCGTTGACATCGGCGCCATCGAATACATTCACAAGCGCATCATCCAGCTGCGTGATGAGGGCAAGGCCGTGCTTCTGGTCTCGGTCGAGCTCGATGAGATCCGCTCGCTCTCCGACCGCATCCTCGTCATGTTTGCAGGCCGCCTCATGGGTGAGCGGGGACCCGGCGCCGATGAGCGTGACCTTGGCCTGCTGATGGCCGGCGTCGCCAAGGATGCAGCATGATGATGCAGTCGCGCGGCGAGCTTCCGCACTGGGTGGACGTTGGCCTGATCCCGGTCATCAACCTCGCGGTGGCGTTGATCGTCTCAGGGCTTGTCGTCGTCATCATCGGCGAGAACCCGTTCGAGGCGATGTGGATCATGCTCAAGGGTGCGGTCGGGTCGCTGAAGGGCTGGGGCTATGTTCTCTACTATGCCACCAACTTCGTGTTTACAGGGCTCGCGGTGGCGGTCGCCTTCCATGCGGGACTCTTCAACATCGGCGGCGAAGGCCAGGCCTACATGGCGGGCGTGGGTGCGGCGGCCGTAGGCCTCGGCATCGAATTCCTGCCTTGGCCCATCGTGATCCCGGTTGCCATTCTCGCCTCCATGGCGGTCGGCGCCTTCTGGGCCTGGGTGCCTGGCGTGCTGCAGGCCAAGCGCGGCAGCCACATCGTGATCACCACCATCATGTTCAACTTCATCGCGGCCAGCCTCGTGGGCTACCTCATCAACTACTGGTTCCGCCCGGTCGGCAAGATGGCGGTCGAGAGCCGGGAGATCACCGGCGCCTACATCATGAGCTTCCGCGAGGTGGCGCGCGAGTTCTTCGGCGTCAGGATCGCCTCCTCTCCGCTCAACTTCTCGGTCTTCCTCGCCATCATCGCGGCCTTCGCCGTGTGGTATCTCCTGTGGCGCACAAAGCTGGGCTACGAGATCCGCGCGCTGGGGGCCAATCCATCGGCCGCCGTCTATGCCGGCATCAAGCCGGACCGCATCATCATGATCACCATGGCGATCTCAGGGGCGCTCGCGGGATTGATGGCGGTGAACGAGATCCTCGGCGTGCAGCACCGCCTGGTCCTCGGCTTCGTGGGGGGTGCCGGTTTCGTCGGCATTGCGGTGGCGCTCATGGGGCGCTCGCATCCCGTTGGCATCGTGCTTGCCGCCATGCTGTTCGGGCTGCTCTACCAGGGTGGGTCGGAGCTGTCCTTTGCCAAGCCCGAGATCAACCGGGACATGGTGGTGGTCATCCAGGGCCTCGTCATCCTGTTCATGGGTGCGCTGGAATATGCCTTCCGGCCCTATGTCGCGGCCGTCTTCTTCAAGGCGGAGGAGAAATAGATGGATCTCTATGTCGAACTCCTCGCCTCGACCATCCGCATGAGCGTGCCGTTGATCCTCGCCTGCCTTGCCGGGCTGTGGTCGGAGCGTGCGGGCATTGTCGACATCGGGCTCGAGGGCACGATGCTAATCGCCGCTTTCGTCGCGGCCTCTGCCTCCGCCGTCTATGGCTCTGCCTGGATCGGACTGGTCCTCGCCATTTGCGCCTCTGTCAGCTTCGCACTCGTCCATGGCTATGCCTCGATCAATCAGCGCGGCAACCAGGTGGTCTCGGGCGTTGCCATCAACATGCTGGCGGCGGGGCTTGCCGTGGTGCTTGGCAATGAGTGGTTCCGCGAGGGCGGCCGCACGCCGGCCCTTCCGCCCGAGGGACGCTTCCTGCCGATCGAGATTCCGGGCCTTTCAGCCTGGCATGACGTGCCCATCATTGGCCCCATCGAGCGTGTGCTGCTGTCGCATTCGATCCTTACCTATGTGGCCTTCGCGCTGGTGCCGCTCACCGCCTGGGCGCTGCTCAAGACGCGCTTCGGGCTGAGGCTGCGCGCGGTGGGCGAGAACCCGCATGCGGTCGACACGGCAGGCATTTCGGTCGCCTGGCTCCGCTACCGCGCGGTGATCATCGCCGGCGTGCTCTGCGGCATCTCGGGTGCTTTCATCTCGACCTCGCTATCCTCGAGTTTCGTGCGCGACATGACGGCGGGCGGCGGTTTCATGGCCTTGGCCGCGCTTATCTTCGCCAACTGGCGCGCCTATCCGGCGCTGGGCGCTTGCCTGCTCTTCGGCTTCCTGCAGGCGGTCGGCAATTTCGCCCAAGGCGCTTCCGTGGGCGGCGTGCAGATCCCCGTGCAGTTCATCAACATGCTGCCCTATGTGTTGACCGTGGTTCTGCTCGCGGGCTTCATCGGCAAGTCCATTCCGCCCAAGGCCTCCGGCATCCCCTATACGAAGGACCGCTGAATCATGCGTGACCTGATCGAGGAGGCGAAGTCCGCGCGCCTCAAGGCCCATGCGCCCTATTCGAAGTTCCTCGTCGGTGCGGCGATGCGCGACGAGCATGGCCGCGTGCATGCGGGCTGCAACATCGAGAACGCCGCTTATCCACAGGGCTGGTGCGCGGAGCCCTCCGCCATCTCGGCCTTGATCATGGCGGGAAGCCGCCGCATCACCGAAGTGGCCGTCATGGGCAATGGCAACACACTGTGCACGCCCTGCGGCGGCTGCCGCCAGAAGATCCGCGAATTCGCGAGCCTCGACGTCAAGATCCACTGCTGCACCGAAACAGGCGAGTTGATCCGTACCTTCACGCTCGATGAGCTGCTGCCCTTCTCCTTCGGGCCGGAGAACCTCATATGAATGCGCTCGCAGAAAAGCTCGGCTCCCGCGCGCCGAAGACCGCCATCATCCTGGGCTCCAGCCTCGGCGCGCTGGCCGACGCGGTGGCGGATCCG
>JBEILC010000172.1:0-6383 GCA_040379425.1 Hyphomicrobiales bacterium | reverse complement strand
GGCTGTCCTCTGCGGTGAGGCCGACGATGCCGAGCTTCAGGCCGCCGATCTCCCTGATCTCCGCGTCCTTGAAGCCTGAGACGGGCTTGCCGTCTGCTGTCCGGAGGTTCGCGGCGAAGAGCGGAAAGCGGGCCTCGCCCATGCGCTTCCGGAACACATCGGCGCCGAAGTCGAACTCATGGCTGCCGGGCGTGAAGATGTCGGGCGGCGCCATGTTGGTGAGCGCGATCGTGTGCTCGCCCCGGTCCAGCCCCGAGAGAAGCGATGGCGAGATCAGGTCACCGGCATGGGCGTAGATCACGGGCTTGCCCGCCGCGCGCTCCGCCTTGACGACGGCGTTGAGCCTGGCGAAGCCGCCGCGTTCCGAGGTGTTGTCGACCTTGTAGATGTCGTTGGTGAGGAGGAGGGTGAAATTCACCGTCTCCCCATGGGCGGGCGAGAGCATGGCCGCGGCGGCGAGCAGCGTGGCGGTCAGGGCGTGGCGGAAAGGGCGCATATCACCTCCGGAAGGGCGAAATGTATACAGTTTGAGGGTATCTGCCCAGCACCGCAACGGCCACTTGAGGGATTTTGAGTCCAATTCGCCTTGCAACCGGGGGCCAACTGCGACATAAAAATCCTTATCGAAATTTGGGCCGGACGATTGGCCGCTTCGCTTGCCGTTGGGCTGCGCTACGCAAGACTCCTCCAATTCTCGAGAATGGTCTTGGGCCGTGACTTAAACCACCACGCCAGGGCTGACGACCAACCCAATGTTAAGGAAAAACCCATGAATACGGGTATTGTGAAGTGGTTCAACGAGCAGAAGGGCTACGGCTTCATTCAGCCGGACAACGGTTCGAAGGACATTTTCGTCCATATCTCCGCTGTCGAGCGCGCCGGCCTGCGCACCTTGAAGGAAGGCCAGAAGGTCTCCTTTGAGATCGTCACCGACAAGCGCACGGGCCGCAGCTCGGCCGGCAATCTCGTCGCCGCCTGATCTCCGGACGAACGGTTTTCACGCGTGATGCCCGGCCTCTGGCCGGGCATTTTGCTTTTGTGGTGCAATGCACAATAAAACGGCTGATTTACCCATGCACCAGTTTCATGAACTTGCTTCAAAAGCGACACTCTGTTACCCGTTTTGCCAGGTTAACGGGCATTAATTTTTAGGTCCGAATTAAGGCGCTGTTCGCAATAATACCGTCGTAATCCAATACTATCTCTGCGCCGTATGGATGGTCGACGAGGGCAATCCTGCAGCGGCAAGAGCCATGCATCTAGCGCATAATTGAAGCGCAATGCTGGCTCTCGATCAGGGTGCAAATGCACACTATATCCCGCTGCAGCAGTGCACCGCACAATAAACCCTCGAAAGATCAGGGGTCCGAAAAAGGGGCCAGGGTTTTGAGAGATGAACAGGAGAATGAACATGACCACGATCACTTACGGCCGCGAAGCCATCCGCAACCAGGGCTTCAGCATGGGCTCGGGCCTCATTGGCCGCGTCCGCACCTACATCGCCAAGAGCCGTGCCGAGCGTCAGCTCGCCCAGCTCGATGACCGCCTTCTCGCCGACATCGGCATGAAGCGTTCCGAAATCTCCGAGATGGTCTGGGGCAGCTAAGCCCTAGAGGTCGATCTCCCATCCGGCTCCCCTCGAGCCGGACTCAAGAAAGCGCCCGGGTGTCCTCCCTCCCGGGTGCTTTTCTGTTTTTGGGCGGGTGAAGACGAGGCTCGCCCAGTTGCCGCGTTTCACCCGCGCTTTGAGCATCAGGCCGCGCGAGCGGTAGGTCGCCTCGATCCAGCGCATCTGGTCCAGTGTCAGGCCGGAGAGAATCAGGTCTCCGCCGGGGCTCAAGGTCCGGGCAAGGCCGGTCGACAGCGCGGCGAGCGGGCGGGCGAGGATATTGGCGAAGATCAGGTCATAGGGGCCGGCCGCGGCGATTCGCGGATGTCCGAGGCCTGCTGCGGCGAAGCTTACAACCTGTGGCTTCACGCCGTTCAGCGCTGCATTGGCGAGCGTCACGCGCACGGCTTCCGGGTCGATGTCGCTGGCGAGCGCGGGACGGCCCGTGGCGCGGGCAGCGGCAATGGCCAGCACGCCCGTGCCGCAGCCGACGTCCAGAATCCGGCCAGGCTTGCGCTGCTTCAGGATACGGTCGAGTGCCAGGAGGCAGCCTTCGGTCGTACCGTGGTGCCCGGTGCCAAACGCGGTTCCGGCATCGATCTCCAGCGCGATGCCGCCGGGCCTGCGGCGGTGCCGGTCATGCGCGCCATGGAGAAAGAAGCGCCCCGCCGCCACGGGGGCGAGGCCTTCGAGCGATTGGCGCACCCAGTCCTGCTGCGGCAGGGGGGCGATGTGGCCGTCCGCCAGTCCGGGCATGGTGCGCGCGGCTTCGGCCTCTTCCATGGTCTCGAAATAGAGGACCAGTTCCCACAACGCCCGTGCCTCATCCGTCTCGTTGATGGTGACGGCGAGCGGGTCGAGCAAGATGTTGTCTTCCAGCGCGCTGGAAAGATCCTGCGCCGCGGCGTGCGAAAGGTCGGGGACGGTGAGGGAGAAGCGGGCTTCGGTCATGCTGAGGCCCCGTCATGCCAGCGAAGGCTGGCATCCCGCTTTGGGCGCGGCAAAGCGGTACCCCAGCTTTCGCTGGGGTGACGGCGCCCTTTTTCTCATCACGTCAGCGGCACGATGCGGATTTCGACGCGGCGGTTCTGGGCGCGGCCATCGGGGGTGGAGTTGGACGCCACGGGCTCGTTCTGGCCCATGCCCAGTACCTGGAAGCGCTGCGGATTGTTGCCCTGTGCCACCAGATATTCGGCGACCGTGGCCGCGCGGCGCTCGGAGAGCCGCTGGTTATGCGCAGCGGACCCGGTCGAATCCGTGTGGCCCGTCACGTCGACCAGCGTGCGGTTGAACTCGTTCAGCACAAGCGCCACGGAATTCAGCGTGTCGAAGAACTGCGGCTTCAGGTCCGCGCTGTCAGTGGCGAAGGTCACATTGGACGGCATGTTGAGGATGATGTCCTCGCCCACACGGGTGACGGAGACGCCCGTGCCCCGGAGTCTTTCGCGCAGCTTCGATTCCTGATTGTCCATGTAGAGGCCGACGCCGCCGCCCGCCAGAGCGCCGACGCCCGCGCCGATCAGCATGGACTTGCGGGTGGAAGCCGGCGTCGTCTCGCCGATGATCAGGCCCGCTGCCGTGCCGAGCAGCGCGCCGGTGCCTGCACCGATCGCGGTGTTGGAGACTTTCTGTTCGCCCGTAAAGGGGTCCGTTGTACAGGCGGCCACCAGGGCGCCAGCGGCGGCAAGCACAATCACTTTGCGAAGCATGTGTCTTCCCTCTGCAATGAGGCCAGATCGCCCGGAGTTATGGCGGTAATTAGGTGCAACACGGTTAAGAAAACCTTACTCCGCGGCGGCCGCGAGATCGTCTTCCTGCACGAGGAAGCCGCCGGACTGGCGCTGCCAGAGCGAGGCATAGAGACCACCCTTCTCAAGCAGATCGCGGTGGCTGCCGTCCTCCACGATGACGCCCTTGTCCATGATGACGAGGCGGTCCATGGCGGCGATGGTTGAGAGGCGATGCGCCACGGCAATCACCGTCTTGCCCTCCATCAACTGATAAAGGTTTTCCTGGATCGCCTGTTCCACTTCCGAATCGAGCGCACTCGTCGCCTCGTCGAGGACGAGGATGGGCGCGTTCTTCAGCAGCACGCGGGCAATGGCGATTCTCTGGCGCTGGCCACCCGAGAGCTTGACGCCGCGCTCGCCCACATGCGCCTCGTAGCCGCGGCGGCCCTTCGGGTCGACGAGGGAGGCGATGAACTCGTCCGCATGTGCCTTCCTGGCCGCCGCCTCGATCTCCGCCATGGAGGCGTCGGGCTTGCCGTAGCGGATGTTGTCGATCACCGAGCGGTGGAGCAGGGAGGTGTCCTGCGTCACCACGCCGATGGCGGCGCGGAGCGAGTCCTGTGTGACCTGCGAAATGTCCTGGCCGTCGATCAGGATGCGGCCCTTCTCGATGTCATAGAAGCGAAGCAGCAGGTTGGTGAGTGTTGACTTGCCCGCGCCCGAACGCCCGACGAGCCCCGCCTTTTCCCCCGGAGCGATCTTGAGCGCGAGATCGGCGAGGACCGGCTTGTCCTTGGCGGTGGTGGACTTGCCATAGTTGAAGGTGACGTTCTCGAAGGCGATGGCGCCCTCCTTCACGGTGAGCGGCTTGGCATGCTCCGCGTCCTTGATCGAACGCTCGCGCGCGATGGTCTCGATGCCGTCCTGGATGACGCCCACGTCCTCGAACAGTCCCGCGACCTCCCAGATGATCCATTGCGACATGGCCTTGATGCGCAGTGTCAGGCCGATGGCAAAGGCAATGGCGCCCGTGGTGATGGCCCCCTGGTGCCACAGCCAGATCGACATGGCGGACATGGAGAAGATCAGGATGCCGGAGAGCAGCTGCAGCGTCGAGGTCATCAGGGTGGACATGCGCATGGAAGCGTTCACCGTGTCCAGCATCCAGCCCATGCCTTCCTTCGCATATGTGTCCTCGCGGTCGGCATGGGCGAAGAGCTTCACGGTGGAGATATTGGTGTAGCTGTCCACCACGCGGCCAGTGACGAGCGAGCGCATGTCTGCCTGGTCGGCTGAAAGCTTGCCGAGCTTGGGCACGAAGTACCAGCAGGCCGCCGCATAGCCGGCGAGCCAGATCAGCAGCGGCAGCATCAGCCAGCGGTCGCTCGACGCGACCAGCAGCAGGGCGCCGGTGAAATAGACCGAGACATAGACCATCACCTCGGTGAGCTTCATCACTGCGTCGCGCACGCCAAGTGCCGTCTGCATCACCTTGGTGGCGACGCGCCCGGCGAAGTCGTTGTGGAAGAAGTCCATGCTCTGGCGCAGCACATAGCGGTGCGCCGTCCAGCGGATGCGCATGGCATAGTTGCCGCGAAGACCCTGGTGGGAGATCGACTCGGAAATGAAGTTCAAGACCGGCAGTGCCACCAGCACGATGGCGCCCATCACCATCAGCCTGGCGCCGTTGTCGGCCCAGAAGGTGGCGCGGTCCGCAGCCGTCAGCACATCGACGAGATCGCCCAGGAAGGCGAAGAGATAGACCTCGAGCAGGGCGATCACCGCTGCAAACAGCATGGAGATGACGAGCAACGGCCAGAACGGCCTCGTGTAGTGCCAGGCAAAGGCCATGAGGCCCGCCGGAGGCATCTCCGGCTGGGCGGGCGGAAAGGGGTTCACCAGCTGCTCGAGCCAGCGGAAGAAGCGATTGATCACGAAAAACACTCCGGGCGCGCGAAGGCGCATATGTGCCCCTTGGGGCCGGTTGGGGCGCTTATAGACCCGCGAATTCGGGCCGGAAAGGGGCCGGGGACATCATTCCTCTCCCCCACATGCATGGGGGAGAGGGCAGGGTGAGGGGGGCCGTCTGCGCGGAGAGGAATGACTTATGCGCCAGCGGCATGAGCCCACCACGCCGCGGTCGTGCTAACACCCTCCCGATGACCGTTTCCCGCCTGATTCCGCTGATCATCGCTTCTGCCCTGTTCATGGAGAACATGGACGGGACCATCATCGCGACGGCGCTGCCGGCCATCGCGCGCGATCTCGGCACCGATGCGATCGTGCTGAAGCTGGCCTTCACCACCTATCTGCTGAGCCTCACCGTCTTCATTCCGGTGAGCGGCTGGCTGGCGGACAGGTTCGGCGCGCGGCATGTGTTCCGGGCGGCGGTTGCGATCTTCACACTGGGCTCGATTGCCTGCGGTCTCTCGACGACGCTCGGCGAACTCGTGGCGGCGCGCGGACTGCAGGGCATCGGCGGCGCCATGATGGTGCCAGTCGGCCGCCTCATCCTGCTGCGCTCGGTGCCAAAGCCGGAGCTCGTCGATGCGCTGGCCTGGCTCACCATCCCAGCACTTTTGGGGCCGCTGGTCGGCCCTCCGGTTGGCGGCTTCATCACGGACACATTCGGCTGGCGCTATATCTTCTGGATGAACGTGCCCTTCGGCCTCCTCGGCATTCTCCTGGCGAGCCTCTACATGCCGGATGCGCGGGTGGACCGCGTGCCGCCGCTGGACGTGAAGGGCTTCCTTCTGTCAGGTGCGGGGCTCTCGGCCCTGGTGTTCGGCTTCACTGTCATGGGGAGGGACCTGCTGCCGGGCTGGAGTCCGACGGCGCTGGTGGTCATCGGGCTTGTCCTCTGCATCTTCTATGTGCGCCATGCGCGGGTGACGGAAAATCCCATCCTCGACCTCCGCCTGCTGAAGATCGAGACCTTCCGCGTGGGCGTCGTGGCCGGCAGCCTGTTCCGCATCGGGGTGGGCGCGGTGCCCTTCCTTCTGCCGCTGATGTTCCAGCTCGCCTATGGCATGAGCGCCTTCGAG
>JBEILC010000171.1:0-6411 GCA_040379425.1 Hyphomicrobiales bacterium | reverse complement strand
TCCGTCAAGCCTCATTCCGCTCTAGTGGGCGAAGCAGCTTCGAACCTTCGCGATGGCCATGGCGCTGCCCTCGAGGCCGTACTTCGCATTGAACCCATCGGACTTGAGATCGATCGTATGTCCGTTCTCGATGAATCCGAGGAGCGGGATTCGCTGAATGTTCGCAAACTCAAGGCGTGTCCTGTTCACCGCTTCGGCCGCAACAGGGACGGCGGGATAGGTGTCAACCAGTGCGACGAGGCCGTACGGGCGTCCGGGGGACAGCTGCCAACCGGGGTTTGACAGTGTCATGTGCCAGCCTCCGCCGCCTCGTTCGGCCAGTGTAAGAACCGTGCCATCGTCAAACGCCGTGCGCGCCCAACACTCCTCGACACTTTGGCCGTCCTGACCGGTTTCGAGTCCGCCACTCCACAGACCGTCTTCGAAGGGGACCGCACGCTCCACGCGCGCGCTGGCGAGGCCGGGCAGGGCGCATACCAAGACCACAGTGAAACCCAATGTCTTCCACATCGCCGAAACTCCTCGTGATGGGTTCATCTGGATGTCGTCATGACCCTATGCCCGCAAGACGCGGGATTGCAAGGGGTGCGCCCCTATTCACCCGCATCACACGCCCCGGCCCGCGTGTTGGCCATCCCGGAACCACCCGCCGCCATCATCGGCACGCTCATCGCGCTGTGGAGTGCCAATGCCGCGATGAAGGCGATGATGGACGCGCTCAACATCGCCTATGACACGGAAGAGAGGCGCTCCTTCATCAGGCTCAATCTCGTGTCGCTGTTCTTCACCTTCTCCGCTATCCTCGGGCTCATCATGCTGTTCTGGGCGGTCGCGGCTGTGCCGGTGTTCCTCGACTTCATGTGGCTCGGCGGCACGGCGGATTTCCTGATCTGGGCCGGGCGCTGGCCGGTGATCTTCGTGCTGGTCATCCTCGCCCTCGCGGTGCTCTACCGCTTCGGCCCCAGCAGGCCCGGTGTCCGATGGCGCTGAATCACGCCTGGAAGCGTCCTCGCGGCGCTGGGCCTTCTCGCCCTGTCCATGCTGTTCTCCTGGTATGCGGCCAACATCGGTAAATTCAACGAAACCTATGGGTCGCTCGCCGCCGTCATCGGCTTCATGACCTGGATGTGGCTGTCCGCCACCATCATCCTGGCGGGTGCCGAACTCAATGCCGGGGTTGAGAACGCAAAACGGCGCAGACGCCAGGTCAGGCCGTCCGTCCACCCTCAAGATAGCGCCGCACGTGCTGGCCCATGAGGTCCATGGCGGAGAAGCCGCTGAGCCGCTCCATCGCCTACGCGCTGCCCGCCTTGGGAATAACCTCCTCGAGCAGGCCGCAGGTCTTGACCAGCGTCATCAGGCAGACATCGCGGGGGTTTGGCAGTTCCTCGCCCATCAGCATGCGGGTGAGGCGGTCCTTCGTCTGGCGTAGCGGGGCCGCATCGAGGATCGCATGGCGCGTCAGCTTGCGGAGCACCAGGTTGCGGGCCTCTCCCGTGGCGATGACCTTGCGGGAGCGGAGCCTGGAAAGCACGTTCATCTCGACCCGCCCGGCGAGCGGCATCAGCGCGCCGATGATGCCATTGGCGAAGCGGATGTAGCCCTGCGCAAGGGCAGGCACCTCGACCGGGCTCGTGGCCTGCTGGAAATACACGAGATAAGACAAAGCCTCCCCTTGAGCGGGCGCGAGCAGCAGCAAAGCGCTGAGGGCGAGCATCACAACGGCGGCGGCCTGTATCAGCCGCGACCAGGTGATGAGAGGGGGTTGGATCTGGGTCTTTCTACAACTGTATGTAGGTATTCTTGACCTGGCAATACTTGTCCATCGCGTGGAGCGACTTGTCCCGCCCGATGCCGGATTGCTTGTAGCCGCCGAAGGGGTTGGTGATGTCTGAGCCCCAGACGTTGTTGACCACCACCGTTCCCGCCTTGAGCCGCCGTGACAGCCGGTGGGCGCGGCTCACGTCGCGCGTCCACAGATTGGCCTGGAGGCCATAGATTGAATCATTCGCAATCTTCACGGCTTCATCTTCGTCCTTGAAGCTGACCGCCACGACCACGGGCCCGAAGATCTCCTCCTGGGCGATCTTCATGCCGTTCGTGACATCGGAGAACACGGTGGGCTCGATATAGGCGCCGCCGGTTTCCTTGCGCACCTGGCCGCCGCCCGCGGCAAGCGTGGCACCCTCCTTGCGGCCCTCGGCGATGTAGCCCAGCACGCGCTCCATCTGGCCGGTGTCGACGACAGCGCCCATAGATGTCTTGGGGTCGAGCGGGTCGGACGGCATCCAGGGCTTCGCATGCTTGGCGACAAGGGCCACGAATTCGTCGCGGATCTTGTCCTCGACCAGAATGCGGGTGGGCGCGTTGCAGCTTTGGCCCGCGTTGTAGAACACGCCATCGGCGGAGGTCTTGGCGATGTGCTCGAGGTCGCCCGCATCGGCGAACACGATGTTGGGCGACTTGCCCCCGGTCTCGAGCGAGACATGCTTCATGTTGCTCTCGCCCGCATAGCGCAGGAAATACTTCCCAACGGCCGTCGAGCCGGTGAAGGCCACCATGTCGACGTCCATGTGGCGGCCCAGCGCCTGGCCCGCCGTTTCGCCGAAGCCCGGCAGCACCTGCAGCACGCCATCGGGAATGCCCGCTTCCGCCGCCAGCTCCGCGATGCGGATGGCGGTCAGCGGCGACTGTTCGGCGGGCTTCAGGATGATCGAGTTGCCGGTGGCCAGTGCCGGCCCCAGCTTCCAGGACGCCATCATCAGCGGATAGTTCCACGGCACCACGGCGGCCACCACGCCAATGGGCTCCCGCGTGATGAGGGAGACGGAGTCGGGCCTGTAGGGGGCAACCTCGTCATAGACCTTGTCGGCGGCTTCCGCATACCACTGGATGGCCTGGATCGAGCCCGGAATGTCACCGCCCGCGGAAGACGAGATGGGCTTTCCCATGTCCAGCGTCTCGAGCAGTGCCACCTCATCCTTGTGCTTCTGCATCAGCTCGGCGAGCTTCAGCATCACCTTCTTGCGCTTGGCCGGGTGGCAGGCGGACCATGAGCCCTTCTCGAACACGGCGCGCGCCGCGGCAACCGCCCGGTTCACATCCTCTCCGTCGCATTCGGCAACCTTGGTCAGCACCCGCCCGTCGATGGGCGAGACGCAATCGAAGGTCTTGCCCGAGGCAGCCGCCACATATTTGCCGTTGATGAAGGCCTGGTTGCGGTAGGCGAGGGTGGGGATCATGGCGCGGAAATCGGTGGGCATCGTCATCTCCGGGGTTGAGCGGATTTCACGGGATCATGGGGCCAGAAAACCGAAAGGCACCGCCCGGGGGCGATGCCTTTTCGTTCCGAAACGGTGGAACGCCAGATTACTTGATCTTGGTTTCCTTGAACTCGACGTGCTTGCGCGCGACCGGGTCATACTTCTTGAACGACAGCTTGTCGGTCTTGGTGCGCGAGTTCTTCTTGGTCACATAGAAGTAGCCAGTGTCGGCAGTCGACGCCAGCTTGATCTTGATCACATTGCCTTTGGCCATAACGGTCTCCAATCGGGATTTGCGGTGGATAGACCCGAATTGCAGGGGAAAGTCAAGGCGAAGGGGCGGCGGCTCAACGGACGGTTTCTTGCTGAGCGCAGGTAGGGCGACTTCGGGATAGAGTCCGAATTGACGCTTAGGTAGGGCTGTGGCAAGCGCAATCATGATCCCCAAGAAGACGGAGGCGGCTGACATGGATTATACGATTGTAATCGCGCCCCTTTCAGAGAAGGACGGCGGCGGATTCGCCGGATATGTTCCAGACCTTCCCGGCTGCATGTCTGACGGCGAAAGCCAGGAAGAAGCCTTGGCGAACACACGCCTGGCGATAAAGGAATGGATTGAAACGGCAATAAAACTCGGCCGGAAGGTTCCCGCTCCGGGGTCTGCGAAGCCGCCTCTGAAAGGGCCAAGGACGCTTATCGAGGCTCTGACCATCCCTGACGGGCACGTTCCAGCACGGCGCGGCAGGAAAGCCGCAGTTGCCGGCTGACGTTCGCCGCTTTCCCCTTGCCTAAACCTCGATCACATCCTCAACCCACGTCTTCCCCCGGTGATATTGGAAGGAGGCCGGGCAGTCCTGGGTGGGGAGCTTTCCGCCGTCGAGGAAAGGCTTCAGCCGCTGCAGCGCGTCGATGGTGATGAGCGGCAGGTCGAGGGAGGCGATTTCGTCGAGGCTCAGCCAGGAAAGCGTCAGGAGTTCGCCGCCGCCGTCATGGTGCGGCTCATCGGTATTGGCCAGATGCTCGGCATCGGCCACGAAGAAGCGGGAATCGAAGCGCCGGGTGCGGCCCGGCGGCGTGATGGCCCGCATGAACAGGGTGAGGCCGGAGAGGTCCGGGGCCTCCGAGGGGTCCCCCCGCCCGAACAGCAGCCCCGCCTCCTCCCAGGTCTCGCGTACCGCAGCGTGGGCCAGGCCCCGGGCCCGGGCTTCCGACGGCCTGCCTCGCATCCGGGCGACAAGCTTGGCGAGGGTGGCGGGGTGGAGGTCCCGGGCGGGTTTCACCCGGCAATCGGCGGCGTCCAGCCGTCCGCCGGGGAAGACGTATTTGTTGGGCATGAAGGCATGTCCGCTGGCCCGTTGCCCCATCAGGATGCGGGGGCTTCCCCGGCCGCGTCGGACGAGGATCAGCGTCGCGGCGTCCTTCGGCCTCAGAACCTTCGGGTGGAGTTTCGATCCGGCGAGTTCCGGATGGTCGTAGCTCATTCCTCGTCCTGGCGTGCCGCATAGTCGAAGCCATGCATGCGCAGCGCCCATTGCAGCCCCACCACCGCACCCTTGACGGCGGGCATGAGCGCGAAGGTCAGCGCCAGCGTCACCACCGTCCACAGCGCGAAATGGACACCGAGCGGCGGCGCCCAGAGCTTTTCCACCACAAGCACCAGCGGCACCACGATGTGGCCCACGATGAACATGGTGAAATAGGGCGGCGCATCATCCGCGCGGTGGTGGTGCAGTTCCTCGCCGCAGGCATCGCAGCTGTCCGCCACCTTGAGGAAGCGCCCGAACATGTGACCCTTGCCACAGCCCGGGCAGGAGCAGGTGAAGCCACGCCACATGGCCTGCTTCCAGGAGCGTTTCTCTACAGCCTCAACGGATTGGGAATCGAGCGTCAATGTCATGGGGTGAGACCATGGCGGCGGTTCACGGCGATTTGAAGATAACGCCCCGCCGCGCGACCCTCTGCCGCAACTCAGCGCCTGCGGCCCTTGGGCTTTGGCCGCCCGGTGGAGCGGATGGCGCGGCGGCCGGCGGGCTTTCCTTCCTTGGCGTCCGATACCACCTCGAAGCGCATGCCGCCGGAGACGGGGGTGGCTTCCACAAGCCTGACCTCCAGCCGGTCGCCCAGCTGGTAGGTGTCGCCGGAGCGTTCGCCGATCAGCGCGTGGCGGGCCTTGTCGAAGACGAAGTATTCGCGCCCCAGCGTGGTTACGGGCACAAAGCCGTCAGCGCCTGACTCGTCCAGCTTCACGAATAGCCCCGCACTCACCACGCCGCCGATCCGTCCACGGAACACCGCGCCCGTCTGCTTGGAGAGATGCGCGGCGACCAGCCGGTCGATGGTCTCGCGCTCGGCGGCCATGGCGCGGCGCTCAGCGTCGGAGATCATCTCGGCCGTGTCCTGGAGCTTGGCGATGTCCTCCGGGCTCAGCCCGTCCGCGCCGAAGCCCATGGCGGAGACGAGCGCCCGGTGCACGATCAGGTCCGCATAGCGGCGGATGGGCGAGGTGAAATGCGCATAGCGCCGGAGCGAGAGGCCGAAGTGCCCCTTGTTCTCCGGGCTGTAGACGGCCTGCGCCTGGGTCCTGAGCACCACCTCGTTGACGACATGCTGGTAGTCCTTGCCCTCGACCTCCTTCAACAGCTTGTTGAAGTGCTTGGGCCGCATGACCTGTCCGAGCGCCAGGGACATGCCGACTCTCTTGAGGAAGTCGGCCAAGGCCCGGACCTTCTCCTCCGAGGGCTGCTCATGGATGCGGAAGATCAGCGGCGTCTTGCGGGTTTCGAGTTCCTCGGCGGCCGCCACATTGGCCTGGATCATGAACTCCTCGACCAGCTTGTGCGCATCGAGGCGCAAGGGCGTCACGACCCGCTCGATAAGGCCATGCGCATCGAGGATCAGCTTGCGCTCCGGCAGGTCGAGTTCAAGCGGCTCTCGCGCATTGCGGCCCTTGAGCAGTACGCCATAGGTGGCCCACAGGGGCTTCAGCACGCGCTCCAGCAATGGCTCGGTCTTGTCGTTCGTCCGCCCGTCGATGGCGGCCTGAGCATCTTCATAGGCAAGCTTCGCGGCGGATCGCATGATGACGCGCTCGAAGCGGTGCTTGGTCTTCTTCCCCGACTTGTCGAAGCTCATGAAGCAGGCCAGCGCC
>JBEILC010000170.1:0-6448 GCA_040379425.1 Hyphomicrobiales bacterium | reverse complement strand
TGCCCTCGAGCCATTCGAGGAATGCTCCGCCTGCTGTTGAAATATATGTAAATCCTTCCGCCGCCTGGGCGTGGTTGAGTGCTGCAACAGTATCGCCGCCGCCCGCCACCGAGACCAGCTTGCCGGCCTTGGTGCGCGCTGCCGCATGGCGTGCTGCTGCAACCGTCGCCGCGTCGAAGGGTTCGATCTCGAAGGCGCCGAGTGGCCCGTTCCACACCAGCGTGTGCGCATCGTCGATGGCCGAGCGCACGCGGTCAACCGACATGGGACCCACGTCGAGGATCATGCCATCGGCCGGAATGGCGTCGATGCCATAGTCATGCCACTCCGCACCGGCCTTGAATTCCTTGGCCACGATTCCGTCCACGGGCAGGATCACGGCGCATTTGGCGTCCTCTGCCTGCTGCAGGATGCGCCTTGCGGTATCGACCAGGTCCTTCTCCGCCAGAGACTTGCCCACGGCATGGCCCTGCGCCAGCAGGAAGGTGTTGGCCATGGCCCCGCCGATCACCAGCGCATCCACCTTCTTCACGAGATTGCCGAGCAGGTCGAGCTTGGTCGAGACCTTGGCGCCGCCGACGATGGCGATCACCGGCCGCTTCGGCGTCTCGAGCGCCAGTTGCAGCGCCTTGAGCTCGGCCTCCATCGCGCGGCCCGCATAGGCCGGAATGAAATGCGCAATGCCTTCCGTGGAGGAGTGCGCGCGGTGCGCCGCGGAGAAGGCATCATTCACATAGATGTCGCCCAGCGAGGCGAGCAGCTTCGAGAAGCCCTCGTCATTCTTCTCCTCGCCCGCGTGGTAGCGCGTGTTTTCCATCAGCACGCATTCGCCGGACTTGATGCTGATCTCCGGCTTGCTCTGCCAGTCGGTGAAGATGAACTTCACGGGGTGGCCCAGATGCTGTTCGAGCGCCTCGGCGACGGGCTTCAGCGACATTTCCGGCACGACCTTGCCCTTGGGGCGGTCGAAATGGGCGAGAACGATCAGCGCTCCGCCCTTGTTCATGATCTCGCGCAGGGTAGGCACCACGCGCTCGATGCGGGTGGCGTCCGTTACCTTGCCGCCGGCGACCGGCACATTGAGGTCGACCCGGCAGAGAACGCGCTTGCCGGAGAGGTTGACGTCATCGAGTGTCCGAAACGCGGGCATGTGGTTTCTCCCTTAACCGGCGGCTTTTACCACAGCTTCGGCGGTGATGCCGAAGTGCTTGTAGAGCAGTTCGGCAGGCCCCGACGCGCCGAATCCGGTCATGCCGATGAAGGTTCCGTCCGCCCCGATGAAGCGGTCCCATCCGGTGCGCACGCCTGCCTCGATGGCGATGCGGGTCTTCTCGGAGCCCAGCACCTTGGCCTTGTAGGCGGCGTCCTGCTCCGCAAAGCGCTCCATCGACGGCACGGAGACGACGCGGGTGGGCTTGCCCGCCGCATCGAGCAGCGACTTGGCCGCAATCGCGATCTCGACCTCGGAGCCGGACGCGAAGATCACCACGTTCGCCGGCTTCTCCGGGGAGGCGATCTCATAGGCGCCCTTGGCGCAGAGGTTCTCTTCCGAATAGGCGATGCGCGCCGGCTTCAGCTTCTGGCGGGTCAGCGCCAGAACGGAGGGGCGCGTCTCGTCCTTCAGGGCGAGCTGCCAGCACTCGGCGGTCTCCACCGCATCGCAGGGGCGGTAGACGGCAAGGTTGGGGATGACGCGCATGGCCGCCAAGTGCTCGACCGGCTGGTGCGTGGGTCCGTCCTCGCCAAGGACGATCGAGTCATGCGTCATCACATAGATGACGCGCTGCTGCATGAGGGCGGAAAGGCGGATCGCGGGGCGGCAGTAATCGGTGAAGACGAGGAAGGTGCCGCCATAGGGGATGACGCCGCCATGCAGCGCCATGCCGTTCATCGCCGCCGTCATGCCATGCTCGCGAATTCCGTAATAGACATAGCGCCCGCCATAATCTGCGGCGGTCAAAGGCTTCAGCTCCTTCGACTTGGTGTTGTTGGAGCCGGTGAGATCGGCCGAGCCGCCCACCGTTTCGGGCACCGCGGCGTTGATGACGTCGAGCGCGTTCTGCGAGGAATTCCTTGTGGCGAGGGCAGGCGGGTTCTTGGCGAGCTCCTGCTTGTAACCTGCGATCACCGCGTCGAAATTGGCGGGAAGCTTGCCTGACGTCCGGCGCGTGAACTCTTCCTTCTTCGGGCAAGCAGCAAGCCGTGCCTTCCAGGCAGCGTGATCCGCCGCACCGCGCGAGCCCGCCTTGCGCCAGGCGTCCATCAATTCATTGGGGATCACGAAGGGCTCATAGTCCCAGCCCAGCGCCTTGCGGGCGCCCGCGATTTCCTCAGGCCCCAGCGGCGAGCCGTGGGAGCCCGAGGTTCCCGCCTTGGTGGGGGCACCATAGCCAATCACCGTCTTGCAGGCGATGAGCACCGGGCGGTCGGAGCCTTGCGCCGCGGTGAGCGCGGCGGCGATCTCGGCTGCATTGTGCCCGTCGCAGCGCGAGACGTTCCAGCCCGAGGCCGCGAAGCGCTGAAGCTGGTCGGTCGAGTCGGTCAGAGACAGCTTGCCGTCAATCGAGATGCCGTTGTCGTCCCACAGCACGATGAGGTTCTTGAGCTTGAGGTGGCCGGCCAGCGTCACTGCCTCCTGGCTGATGCCCTCCATCAGGCAGCCGTCGCCCGCCAGCACATAGGTCTTGTGGTTGACGAGCCCGTCGCCGAACTCCGCGTTGAGGTGACGCTCGGCAAGGGCGAAGCCAACGGCATTGGCGATGCCCTGTCCGAGCGGGCCCGTCGTCGTCTCGATGCCGGTCGCATGGCCGAACTCGGGGTGGCCCGCGGTCTTGGAGCCGAGCTGGCGGAAATTCTTGATCTCATCCAGCGTCATATCGCTGTAGCCCAGGAGATGCAGCAGTGAATACATCAGCATGGAGCCATGGCCGGCGGAAAGGATGAAGCGGTCGCGGTCCGGCCAGTGCGGGTCCGCGGCGTCGAACTTCAGGAACTGGGTGAAGAGCACGGTCGCCACATCAGCGGCACCCATGGGAAGGCCGGGATGACCGGAATTGGCCTTTTGCACTGCATCCATGCTGAGGGCGCGGATCGCATTGGCCATGGCGCGGGTCTGCTCGGGGAAATGAAGGGTCATGCGCGGCTGTTCCTTGAGGCTGGGGCGCGAGGGTCGGGGAGGTGATAGCGCCTTATATGGCTTAGTCAATTGGAACCGTGGCTTGCCGCGGCCTCCGGCTTTGGCGCGTCACGGGCGTTGCGCGCCAAAGCCAATCAGCCTATTGTGCCTCGCGGCGTTGGAGGTCAAATTGTGCAGTCTTACCAGAGGCTTTGATGGCAGGTATTGAGAAACTGGATGAGGCATTCAAGCGCTTTGAAGCCGCACTTCGCCGCTTCGAGGAGACGGTGAGCAAGACGGCCGAGGGCAAGAGCCGCCTGGCCGAACTCGAATCCGAGGCCGAATCCCTCCGCAAGGACAAGACCAGGCTGACGCATGAGCTGGATCTGGTGCGCTCCAAAGCGGGCGAACTCGCCGATACGGGAAAGTCCGCCGCGGGCAAGATCGACGCCGCCATGTCGCGCATCCGCGCGGTGCTTCATTCCAATGCGCCGGGGTAAGCCATGGCGCATGTGATCGTTCAGGTGAACGGCCGGCCCTACACCATGCAATGCCCCGAGGGCGAGGAGGCGCATCTGAAGGAACTGGCCGAGTTGCTCGACGGCGAGGTTCAGCGCGTCAAGGCCAGCGTCGGCAACGTGGGCGACATCCGCACGCTGGTGATGGCGGGCTTGATGGTGGCCGACCGCCTGTCCGAAGCCATCGCAAGGATCCAGTCGCTCGAGGAGCAGGTCGCGGGCCTTCGCGCGGAGGGGCAGGACCTTCAGATGCTTCTGAGCGCCAGGTTGAACGCCGCCTCCCAGCGCCTCGAAACCCTGTCGAAATCCCTGGCGGATGAGCAGGCCGCATCATCCGTGGACATCGGACCCCGCCGCACCTAAATAGGTTCCCGGCGGGCTGCCCGGTGCGTGAGCTGACATTTTTTCCCTGGGGCCTATGCGATTCTGAATGGGAGCTGTCCCTGGGCTTGGCCGTGGCCTTGCCTACACGGCGCCCACCTACACTTGTAGGGACCCGGGATCGTTAGTCACTCACGGCCCATGGTGGCTCGCCACGCTCTGTCTGAGGGGGTCGATGGACAACGCCGAAGTGAAGCGCAAGGCGCGGACCGCCGCCTCGAAGCGCCGGGCGGAGGCGCATGAACGCCTGAAGGACGAGGCCGGCGTGGCGCTGGCCTCTCGCGGGCTTCCGCCGCAAATCGCGGGGCAAACCGGCATCGTCTCCGGCTTCATTCCCTACAAGAGTGAGATCACCACCATTCCGCTCATGAACCGGTTGCGGCGCGAGGGCTGGCGCACGGCGCTTCCCGTGGTGATCGCCGCCGGTGAGCCGTTGGTCTTCCGCGCCTGGTCGCCGGGAGATCCACTGGTGCCCGGCGCGTGGGACATTCCGATTCCGCCGGAAAGCGCGGATGAGGTGCTGCCCGACGTGCTGCTCGTTCCCATGCTGGCCTTTGACCGCAGGGGCTTCCGGCTCGGTTATGGCGGCGGCTTCTACGACCGCTCGCTGGAAAAACTCCGTGCACTGAAGAAAGTGGTGGCCATCGGTGTTGCCTACCATGACCAGATGGTGGATGAGGTTCCGCGCGGGCCTCATGACGCGCCGCTCGACTATGTGATGACGGAACAGGAGACTCTCGCGTGCGGCTGATTTTTCTGGGCGATGTGGTGGGGCGCGCGGGCCGCGATGCGCTGGCGCGGGAACTTCCCCTGCTCAGGGAGCGCTCCAGCCCGGACCTCGTCGTGGTGAAGGGCGAGAATGCCGCCCACGGCTTCGGCATCACCGAGGAGATTTACTTGGGCTTCCTTGCGGCGGGTGCCGATGCGGTGACACTCGGCAACCATTCCTTCGACCAGCGCGAGGCGCTGATCTTCATCGAGCGCCACCCCAATCTGCTGAGGCCCGTGAATTGGCCGAAAGGCTGCCCCGGCCGCGGCTCCGCGCTGATCGAGACGGCCTCGGGCCGCCGCGTTCTCGTCATGCAGGCGATGGGCCGCGTGATGATCGAGCCGATGCTGGACGATCCCTTTCCCATCGTGGAGCGTGAACTCGATGCCTGCCCCCTGGGCCAGGCCTGCGATGCGGTGCTGATCGATTTCCACGCGGAAGCGACATCCGAGAAGATGGCCTTCGGACATTTCTGCGATGGCCGCGCCAGCCTCGTGGTCGGCACGCACACGCATGTTCCGACGGCGGATCATCAGATCCTGCCGGGCGGTACGGCCTATCTCACGGATGCCGGAATGTGCGGCGATTATGACTCCGTGATCGGCATGGAAAAGACGGAGCCGATGCAGCGCTTCCTGCGCAAACTGCCTGTCGAGCGCATGCGCCCGGCTGAAGGCGAGGCAACCGTCTGCGGCGTGGCTGTCGAGACCGATGACCGCACCGGCCTCGCCACCATGATCACGCCGATCCGGGCCGGCGGCAGGCTCTCCCCCGCGCTGGCTGATCTTTGAGCATGACCCGTGTTCTGCCTTAGCAGGAGAAAAACTCTAGTGACGGCTCCGAAAAAGCCGCTAGTATCGACCAAGCGCTGAAGAAAATTCAGGCGGCGATCGCCCCATGGGAAAGTCCCGCAAGGCCGCCGGCAACTGAAGAACAGGCGTGGAAACGGGGAGGGACGGATATCCGGAAGACGCGCCAAAACAGCGCGGACGTTGGGTTGCTTGCTCCCCCGAATGTTGTCGCACCGGCTCGCCCGGCATTCTGGAGGAGGCTGCTTATCACAAGTAGAACGCCACGCCGGTGAACGTGCCGGACGCCCGCCGGGGCAAGCCGTTTCATGCGTGGCGCGGACAGTTGTCCAGAAACCGCCGCGAGCGGGGCGGGCCTTGGCCCGCAAAAACAGAGTTTCACAGTCCAAACCTAGGGAGACGACCAATGAAGAGACTTCTGATTGCAACAACTGTGCTGGCTGGCTTTGCCGTCCAGGCCCAGGCCGCCGAACTGACGGTGATGTCCTGGGGCGGCGCCTATGGCGCGGCGCAGACTGAAGCCCATGTGAAGCCCTGGTCCGCCGCGACCGGCTTCCCCGCCAAGATGATCGACAGCGACAACCCGGCCCAGCCCGTGAAGGCGCAGGTCGAGGCTGGCAACGTCACCATCGACGTCGCCTCGCTCGAATATGCCGATGCCATCCGCCTCTGCGACGAGGGCGTGCTCGAGAAGATCGACGTCGCCATCCTGCCGGCCGGAACCGACGGCACGCCCGCCGCCGAGGACTTCCTGCCGGGTGCGGTGACCGAGTGCGGCGTCTCGACTGACATCTGGGCCACCGTCTATGGCTATGACACGACCAAGTTCCCGGCCGACAAGGCGCCCACCACCGCC
>JBEILC010000169.1:0-6508 GCA_040379425.1 Hyphomicrobiales bacterium | reverse complement strand
TGGTCCCGCTGGTTCCCCGAACTCCGGACCGCGAGGCGGCTGGACGGGCGGGGCTAGGGCCGCTATTTCCCACCCATCATGGCTGGAACCGACAAGACGAAGAATCAGGTGCTGACGACCGCGCCCATCGCGGTGCTGGTGAACCCGCAGTTGGGCGAGAACATTGGCACGGCGGCGCGCGCCATGGCCAATTTCGGGCTGCACGAGATGCGGATCTTCGACCCGCGGGACGGCTGGCCGAACGAGAAGGCGATTGCCACCTCCTCGGGCGCGCATTGGATTCTCGGCAAGGCCTCCGTCCACTGGACGATGGAGGATACCCTTAAGGACGTGAACTACGTCTATGCGACGACCGCGCGCCCGCGCGGCATGGTGAAAGAGGTCATCACGCCCGAGCAGGCTGGCGAAGACATGCGCCAGCGCGTGGCCAGGGGCGAGAAGGTGGCGATCCTCTTCGGCCGCGAGCGCACGGGCCTTTCCAATGACGAGATTTCGATGGCGGACGTGATCGTGACGGCCCCCGTCAACCCCGCCTTCGCCTCGATCAACATCGCGCAGGCGGTGCTGCTGATGGGCTATGAATGGTACAAGGGGCTGGCCACCAGCCTTGGCGAGAAGACGCCGGAACTCCCCGCCCTCGAAGGCCCCGGCCTCGTGATGCCGGACACGCGGCCCGCCACCAAGGAAGAGCTCTACGGCTTCTTCGACCATATCGAGCGCGAGCTCGACATCGCAGGCTTCTTCAAGACCGGGGACAAGAAGCCCGGCATGATGCGCAACATCCGCAATCTCTTCGGCCGCGCAGAACTCACCGAACAGGAGGTGCGCTCGCTCCGCGGCATCGTCTCCTCGCTCACCCGCATGCATGAGCGGCGCAAGGAGATGCGCGAGAAACAGAAGGACGAGGGATGAGCCAGGGCCGCGTCCTGCTGTTCGACTCCGGCATGGGCGGCCTCACGGTGGCGCGCTCGGTGAGGCATGAGCTTCCCTTCGCGCATCTTGTCTATTCGGCTGACAACGCCGCCTTTCCCTATGGCGCATGGGGCGAGCATGCGTTGGTCGACCGCATCCTCTTCGTGATGGACCGGCTGATCGCGCGTGTCGAGCCCGACATTGTGGTGATCGCCTGCAACACGGCGTCCACCATCGCACTCAGCGCCTTGCGCGAGCGCTTCAGCGTGCCCTTTGTCGGAACCGTTCCCGCCATCAAGCCCGCCGCCCAGCAGACCAAGTCCGGCATCGTCGGCGTGCTGGCCACACCGGGAACGGTCAAGCGCGAGTATACCCAGACGCTCATTCAGGATTTCGCATCCCATTGCCGCGTCGAGCTTCACGGCGCGCCGCGGCTCGCCGAAATCGCCGAGCGCAAGCTCAAGGGCGTGGCCGCCGATCTCGATGAACTCAAGGCCGAGATCGCGCCGGTCTTCGCCGAGGAGCATGGCCGCCGCACGGACGTCGTGGTGCTGGGCTGCACGCATTATCCGCTGCTCGTCGACGAGATGGCGAAGGTGGAGCCCTGGGTGGTGCGCTACATCGACCCCGCACCCGCCATCGCCCGGCGCGTGGCGGATGTGCTGAAGGACCTACGGCTTCAGGAGCCCACCAAGCCCGTGCCGCCGCACAACGCCGTGCTCCTCACCTCGACACGCGAAGCCGCAGCCGACGCACTGCCCGCCTATGCGAAAATGAGCTTCCATCTGCCGGAGTTTCTGGACTTGAGGGTTTAACTCTCTTTCGTACTTGCGTCTTCTCCCGCTTCGCAGGAGAGGACGATAGGTGTGGGGGGTGAAGATAAGCACAAGAAATCTACTCCTTCTCCAGTCCCATCGTCAGCCCACGGACCAAATGGCGCTGCACCAGGAGGATGAACACAAACACGGGCAGAAGTCCTGCGATGCTGATGGCGGAGGTGAAGCCCCAGCTCTGCGTCACCGACAGGCTGATATGGACCGGCAGCAGGCGGATCGAGCTTGTCAGGAACAGCGCCATGACGAACTCCGTCCAGGAGAAGATGAAGCATAGCACGGCGGTTGCCGCGATGCCGCCGCGGATCAGGGGCAGGTGGATGCGCCAGAAGCTTTGCCAGCGGGTGGCGCCATCGATCAGCGCCGCCTCGCCCACCTCGGGCGGCACGTCGTCGAAGAAGGATTTCAGCATCAGGATGGCGAAGGGCAGGTTCAGCGCGGCGTGGGCGAGGATGACGCCCAAGAGCGTGTCCCGCAGCCCCAACTGGTGATAGGCGAAGACCATCGGCACGGCGATGACGATGGGCGGCAGCACGCGCTGGCACAGCACCCAGAGGAACAGTCCCCGCCCGGCCTTGCCCGTCAGCCGCGCCAGGGCATGGGCGGCGGGAAGGGCGGCGGCGAGCGAGAGCAGGGTTGCGCCCAGGGCCACGATGATGGAGGCCGTCATCGCATCGCGCGAGGCGAGGAATTCCGGTCCCTGTCCGAACAGTGTTGCCTGGTAATTGGCGAAGGTCGGGGTAAATCCGAACCACACGACGCCCCGGTGCTCGAACACCGCGTCCACCGGCTTGATGGAGTTGAGGCCCCACCAGAAGATCGGGAACATGAAGCAGCCCACCGTGAGGACGGCTGCGGCGTCCCGGAGGAGGCGGAGGAACAGGGGGCTGGTCATGGACAGCCCGACTTTGTCCGAGCGCCGGGAGGCCTTCAAGCGCGGATTTGACAGGCCTGCCCCGTTTCCCTATAGGGACCGCAGCACGGGGTCCCTCGAGGCCGCGTGTTCGCTTGCCCGCGCCCCTTCATGGGGCTGTCGGCCGGGAAACCGGCGCCAAGGAGGGTAGGTTCTCTTGAAACCAGTACGGAGACCGTAAATGACGAAGCGCGCAAACGCGAAATACAAGATCGACCGCCGCATGGGCGAGAACATCTGGGGCCGCCCGAAGAGCCCCGTCAACAAGCGTGAATATGGCCCCGGCCAGCACGGCCAGCGCCGCAAGGGCAAGATGTCGGACTTCGGCACCCAGCTGAAGGCCAAGCAGAAGCTCAAGGGCTATTACGCCAACCTCTCCGAGCGCCAGTTCCGCAAGACCTATGACGAGGCCATCCGCCTCACGGGCGACACGTCGGAAAACCTCATCGGCCTGCTCGAGCGCCGCCTGGACATGGTGGTCTACCGCGCCAAGTTCGTGCCGACCGTCTTCGCCGCCCGCCAGTTCGTGTCCCACGGCCACGTGAGGGTGAACGGCCGCCGCGTGACCATCGCGTCGATCCGGCTCAAGGCCGGCGACACCATCGAGCTCACCGACAAGGCGAAGGCCCTCGCCAACGTGCTCGAAGCCACACAGCTCGCCGAGCGTGACACGCCGGACTACATTGAAGTCGACCACAAGGGCATGACTGCCCGCCTGGTCCGCATCCCGGCCCTCTCGGACGTGCCCTATCCCGTCCAGATGCAGCCGAACCTGGTCGTCGAATACTACTCGCGCTAAGCGCGAAGCCAGACCTGTTTCAGGGCCGCCGCATCACCATGCGGCGGCCTTTTTCCTTGCTGCGGCTGGCTTTTCCACATGGTGACCCGCGTAAACCTGCAAGACTCTCTATGCTTTGGAGGCCCACGGGCAATTGCCGGCGCAAAGCTGGCGTAAGGAAAGCAGCCGGAGACGGGGCATTCACGCCCCGGTCATCAAGGCAAAGAGGGGGATTTCACACGGATATCGTAGGACTCATCATTCAGCTGATCGCAGGCGCCATCGGCGGCAACGTGGCGGGCAGCGTCGCCAAGGGCGCGATCCTGACCGCCATCATCGGCGCCATCAGGAACCGCCAGGCTCAGAAGTCTGTAATCGTTCTGGGAGCCGCCGGGCCATGCCCGGCGGCTTCTTCTTAGTTCAGCCGCCACTCGCTGCCGACGTGGCGGAGTTCGAGCGGCGCCACGATGCCGGCATGGGCGACGCGCACCGAGGCCAGCGGCCCCTCCAGATTATGCGACCAGAAATCGAGGAACTTGATGAGGCGGGGGAATTTCGGGGCCATGTCGTAGTCCTGCCAGATATAGGTTTGCAGCACGCTGCGGTAGTCCGGCATCCGATACATGATCTCTGCCGTTGTCAGGCTCCAGCCCTGCAATTGGCGTTCGAAGTCCCGGTCACCCATGTCGTTCCTCCGTGGTTCTTGAGACTCACCAATGCTGCCAAGCGGGCGCGGTTCTCGTCAAGACTGAAATATGAGTAATTACAATGTGTAAGCAGCATCACTTCAAAAGTGCTGCCAAGCCCTCACGGGATCAGTGCGGTTGCCCTTGCGTCGGCATAGGCGAAGCATCCGGCGATCGTTGGGCTGATGGGGAGGTCGCGGTAGGCGCCGAGAGCTCCCTCCGCCACGAGCCGCCCGGCGAGGCCCGGCTCCTCGCTGGTGACGACCCAGACGAAGCCGAGGCCCGAGGGCCTGACGATCCGCGCGCCCGCCCGCGTGAGGCTGGCGAAGACGGCGTCTTCGTCCATTCCGGGCTCGAACACCGCGAGCATCGCCCCTGAGGCTTCGGGCGCGAGAGCCGCATGGCGCATCACCACCGCCATGCCGATGATCCAGACAAGGAGCACGCCCGCGAAAAGCGCCAGCGCCAGCTTGTGGCCTGGCAGCTTCATCACGCCGTGGCGAAGCGGGCCTGCCGCTGCTCGCGGATCGGCAGGTGCACGATGAAGGCGAAGATGCCCAAGGCCACGCTCAGCCACCACACAACGTCATAGGAGCCATAGGCGTCATAAAGCCTGCCGCCCAGCCACACGCCGAGGAAGGAGCCGAGCTGGTGGCTGACGAAGACGAAGCCATAGAGTGTCGCCATGTAGCGCGTGCCGAACATCACCGTCACGAGGCCCATGGTGAGCGGCACGGTCGAGAGCCACAGAAGGCCGCTGGTGGCGGTGAAAATGATGGTGGTCAGCGGCGAGACCGGCAGCAGGATGAAGCCCGCGACCAGCATCGCACGCAGCAGGTAGATGGTGGCGAGCGGCACGCGCTTCTCGCCCCTGCCGCCGATGATGCCCGCCGCATAGGAGCCCACCACGTTGAACAGGCCGATGAGGCCCATGGCGAGCCCCGCGAACTCCTTCGAGATGCCGTGTTCGGTCAGGTAGGGCGGCATGTGGACGGTGATGAAGGCAAGCTGGAAGCCGCAGACGAAGAACCCCGACATCAGCAGCAGGTAGGAGCGGTGGCCGAAGGCGATGGAGATCGCCTCCCGCATGGTGATGTCGGCCTCGCCGGCGCTGGGCTTCGAGGCGGACGAATTGTGCACCATCAGCGGTGCGGCGAAGAGGATGATCAAGAGCGACAGCGCCGCCAGCACCAGAAGCGCGTTCTGCCAGCCATAGGCGGTGATCAGTGCCGCCCCCAAGGGCGCGAAGATGAACTGCCCGAGCGAGCCCGAAGCGGTGGCAATGCCGAAGGCCCAGCTCCGCCGCTCCGGCGGCACGATGCGTCCCAGGGCCGCCATCACGATCGAGAAGGAGGAGAAGGCGATGCCAATGCCGACCAGGAGCCCACCGCCGATGTTGAACATGAAGGGCGTGGTGGTGAAGGCCATCATGATGAGGCCCAGGCAGTAAATCACCGCCCCCGCCATCAGCACGCGGGCCGAGCCGTAACGGTCCGCCAGCATGCCGGCGACGGGCGTGGCGAGGCCCCAGACGAGGTTGTTCACCGCCATGGCGAAGGAAAAGGTCTCGCGCGGCCAGCCATGGGCTTCGGAGATCGGCACGGTGAAGAAGCCGAAGGCCGAACGGATGCCGAAATTGAAGATGGCGACAAGGCAGCCCGCGACGATCAGCACCGTCAGGCTCTGGTACCAGGGGATGGGGCGGGCACTGTCCATGCCCTTTCCATAGCGGCACGCACGCGGTCCCTCAAGCGCATATTCCGCATGAGTGCTTTACAACACGTCCTCTCCCGCTTCAGCGGGAGAAGATAAAAGCGTCCTCTCCTGCGTAGCGGGAGAGGAGGGGGCCCCGGCGAAGCCGGGGTAGGTGAGGGGCCGCAGGCTCCAGTGCCTGACTCCCCCTCATCTCCCCGCTTCGCGGGTCCCTTCTTCTCCCGCTGAAGAAGCGGGAGAAGACGCTAGGGTCATCACTTCTTCTTGCCAGTCACCGGCTTGAACGCATCCGCCAGCTTCTGCGCCTCTTTCTTCTTCGCATCGGGGATGGTGGAGAGCATGGTCTCCAGTTCAGCGTCGCCGCGTCCGCCGCGTGTGGCCAGGATGTTCCACTTCATCGCCTCGACCACATCGACCGGAACGCCCTTGCCGAAGGCATAGAGCCTTGCCACGCGGTTCTGCGCGATGACGTTGCCGCGCTTGGCCGAAAGCAGAAGCCATTGCGCGCCGATCTTCTCGCTCTGCTGCACGCCCTCGCCGCGGAAGACGAGCACGCCATAGTCGAGCATGGCGTCTGAATTGCCTTGTTCGGCGGCCCGGCCAATCAGGGCCGCCGCCCTGATGGTGTTCTTCTCCACGCCCCGGCCTTCAAGGTGCAGCACACCGAGATTGT
>JBEILC010000168.1:0-6555 GCA_040379425.1 Hyphomicrobiales bacterium | reverse complement strand
GCCGGCATCGTCACCATCTACCAGGAATTCACCCTCGCACCGGACATGACGGTGGCCGAGAATGTCTTCATCGGCCGCGAGCCGGGCTCGCGCCTGTTCATCAGCTACCGCCAATTGGAGGAGCAGACGGCTGCCCTCTGCCGCCGCATCGGCCTTGAGCGGAGCCCGCGCGCCCTGGTGCGCGATCTCTCGGTTGCCGAACAGCAGATGGTGGAGATCGCCCGCGCCCTCTCCATGAAGTCGCGCCTCATCGTCATGGACGAGCCAACCAGCGCGCTGAGCCGGGCGGAGGTCGAGAATCTCTTCTCCATTATCCGCGGCCTCAAGAAGGAAGGCATCTCCACGATCTTCGTCACCCACCGCCTCGAGGAGGTGTTCGAGATCTGCGACAGCTACACCGTGCTGCGCGATGGGCGCCACGTGGGCTGCGGCCTCGTCAAGGACACCTCGATGGACGGCATCATCCGCCTCATGGTGGGCCGGGAGCTGGGGCTGCTTGCCCAGCGCGAGAAATCCTATGACACGGGCGAGGTGGCCATCGAGCTTCGCAACATCACGCGCCGCCGCAAGAGCACGGATTCGAGCGCCATTGAACTCCATGACGTATCCTTCAAGGTGAACAAGGGCGAGATCCTGGGTCTCGCCGGCCTCGTCGGCGCCGGGCGCACGGAAACTGCGCGCGCCCTGTTCGGCGCGGACATCTTCGATTTGGGCTCCGTGCTGATTGCGGGCAAGGAGGTCACGATCACCAGCCCGCGCGATGCAATCGCCAACGGCATCGGCCTGGTGCCGGAGGACCGCAAGCAGCAGGCGCTGTTCTTGGGGCTTGCGATCCGCACCAACCTGTCGATCGCCGCGCATGACCGCATCAGCTCACTCGGCGTCTTCATCAGCGGCGGGAAGGAAGAAAAGCTCGTCGAGGAATACCGCCGCCTGCTCAACATCCGCATGGCCTCGCCGGATCAGATCGTCGGCAATCTTTCTGGCGGCAACCAGCAGAAGGTGGTGCTGGCGCGCTGGCTGGCGCTGAGGCCTCGCGTGCTGATCGTCGATGAGCCGACGCGCGGCATCGATGTCGGCGCCAAGGTCGAGGTCCACAATCTGCTGATCGAGATGGCGCGCTCCGGCATCGCCATCATCGTGATCTCATCCGAGCTCCCGGAAGTTCTGGCACTTGCCGACCGCATCGTCACCATGCGTGAGGGCCGGGTGACCGGAGAACTCATGCGCGAGCACGCGACACAGGAAAAACTCATGACGCTGATGACCATCGGGTCGCAGCGCGCCGCATGACAGGGGACTGAAACATGAACAATGGCCTGATGAAGCCGGACGGTGGCTTCGACGCCTTCAGCTTCCTCGCGAAATTCGCGCCGCTGATCTTCCTGCTGCTGCTCATGCTGGTCTTCGCCATCATGGAGCCGCGCTTCCTTTCCTCCGTCAATCTGTTCAACGTCATGCGTCAGGTGTCGATCACCGGGCTTCTCGCCATCGGCATGACCTTTGTCATCCTCACCGCCGGCATCGACCTGTCGATCGGCTCGCTTCTTGCCTTCGCAGGGCTTGTCGCGGCGGCGGTCGCCAAGGGCGGCATGGAGGATCGCTTCACCGTGGGCGATGAGACCATTGGCTATGGCTGGCAGCTTGCCGCCTTGGCCGCCATCGCGGTGGGCCTGCTCGGCGGCTTGCTGCAGGGCGTTGCCATCACCAAGCTCAAGGTGCCGGCCTTCGTGGTGACATTGGGCGGCATGTCGGTGTTCCGCGGTGCGGCCCTGCTGTTCGCGGCGGGTGGCCCCATCTCGGGCTTCCAGCCCGACTACACCTGGTGGGGGCAGGGCCGCATCTATGGCGTGCCGGTGCCGGTCATCATCTTCCTCGTCGCAGCAGTCATCGCGCATATCGTGCTGAGCTACACGCGCTACGGACGGCGCGTCTATGCGGTGGGCGGCAATCCGGAGGCCGCGCGGCTTGCCGGCGTCAACGTCAATTTCGTCATCGCCAGCGTCTATGTGATCATGGGCTTCTTCGCGGGGCTCGGCGCCTTCGTGCTCTCCGCCCGCCTGAATTCGGCGGAGGCTGTTGCGGGCACGGGCTATGAGCTCACCGTCATCGCCTCGGTGGTCATCGGCGGCACCAGCCTGTTCGGGGGCTCCGGCACCATCTTCGGCACCGTCATCGGTACCATCCTGATCGGCGTACTCCTGAACGGCCTCGTGCTGATGAACGTCAATTCCTACATCCAGCAGATCATCATCGGCGTCATCATCGTGCTCGCGGTCGCCTTCGATACATTCGCAAAATCGCGGCGAAAACGGGCCTGACGCTGTCATTCCCTTGAGGCAAGCCTGCCCGGCTGCGGCGAATTGATGTATTCGCGGAACAGAGCCTCAGGTAGAGAATACAGGTCCTGAGGCGTGGAGAAGGGTGCCGGAATGGCCAGCGAAGAGGTCGGAACGCTCATCATCGGCGGGGGGCAGGCCGGGCTTGCGATGAGCGGGCATCTGGGCCGGCGCGGCGTGCCTCATCTGGTCGTGGAGCGCCGCCGCATCGCGGAGCGCTGGCGCTCGGAGCGCTGGGATTCGCTCGTGGCCAATGGCCCCGCCTGGCATGACCGTTTCCCCGCGCAGGAGTTCGACTGCCATGGCGATGCCTTCGCCACGCGCGATGAGATCGTCGCCTATTTCGAGCGCTTCGCGGAGAAGATCAATGCACCGGTGCGTTGTGGCGTGGAGGTGATCGCACTCCGCAAGGAGGGACCGGGCTTTCTTGCAGAGACCGCCGATGGCGGCGTGATCGCTGCGCGCAACGTGGTGGCGGCGACGGGCCCGTTCCAGCGCCCGGTCTTTCCCGCCCTCGTGCCTGAGAGCGCGGTGCGGTTCCAAATCCATTCCAGCGCCTACCGGAACCCGGAACAATTGCCGGAAGGGGCGGTGCTCGTCATCGGTGCGGGTTCGTCGGGCTCGCAGATCGCGGATGAACTGCTCCGGTCAGGGCGGCGCGTCTTCCTGTCGGTGGGCCCGCATGACAGGCCGCCCCGCCGCTACCGCGGGCATGATTTCGTCTGGTGGCTGGGTGCGCTTGGAAAGTGGGACGCCACCGCCGCCAAGCCCGGCACTGAGCATGTGACCATTGCGGTCAGCGGTGCCAATGGCGGGCAGACGGTGGATTTCCGCCGTCTCGCCGCGCGCGGCATCACCCTGCTGGGGCGGGCCGAGGGCTATGCCGGCGGCAAGCTCCATGTGGCCCCCGATCTTGCGGAGAACATCGCCCGCGGCGACCGGAACTATTTCTCGGTGCTGGATGAGGCGGACGCCTATGCAGCGCGCATGGGCCTCGACCTGCCGGAGGATACAGATGCGCGCCGGACCGAGCTTGATCCGGCGTGCGTGACCGATCCCGTGCTCTCGCTCGATCTCGCGGGCGAAGGCATCACCTCGATCATCTGGGCCACCGGCTACCAGCTCGATTTCGGCTGGATCAAATGCGACGCATTTGACGAGAAGGGCCGCCCTGTGCATCAGCGTGGCGTTTCGAAAGTGCCCGGGCTCTATTTCCTCGGGCTCCCCTGGCTGTCGCGCCGCGCCTCGGCCTTCATCTGGGGTGTGTGGCATGATGCGGACCATCTCGCCGAACACATCGCCGCGCGCTAGGAGGCCTGCATGGGCTGGCGGGACATCAACATGAACCGCCGCAAGCCGCCAATGCGGCTCGCGGTCATTTCCATGGAGGAGGGTGAGGACGCGCGCGACGCTGTGCTGCGCAAGGCGGCGCGCAGGGCGCTCCATGCGCTGGCCCATGCCCCTATAATCGATCCGGATCTCCAGGCCTTTGCTGCAGGCTATCTCGCGGGTTTTGCGCGCCACCAGGCGCTCAAGCATGGGGTCGATGCAGAGGCAGGCCTGATGGAGGCCTTGCTCGCCGCGCTTAGCGCCGATGCGCCGTCTGTCATCGGGCCATCGCTCGATGCATTGCATTTCGATCCGCGCACCGGCGCGCTTGAAACCTCACGCGCTTCTCTGCGCGCGGAGCAGGGGCTTGCCGATGCAGGCTATCTCGCGGGCCATCTGGCCTCGCTCTGCGGGTCCGAAACGCTGCTCGGCCTGTCGCTCACACAGCTTTCGAAGGGTGACATCGAATCCTTCCTCACTGCCTGTGATGTCGCCGCTGACCGGTTGCAGACGCACCAGCCGACCATGGCGCTCCGTTTCACGGTGGAGGAACGCGAGATCCTGCGGAAGGCGCTGTCCTAGCCCTGCATGAGTGCCGCGATCTCTGACCGCTTCGGCATGGCGGGTGCGGTTCCGGGCCGCGTCACTGAAATCGCCGCCGCCGCGCATCCGAAGCGCGCTGCTGCGATGGGGTCCATCCCTTCGGAGAGGCCCGCCGCGAAGGTGCCGACGAAGCTGTCACCCGCACCCGCTGTCTCCACCACCTTGCCCGCGTTGAAGGCGTCGATCATCACGGAGTGATCCTTGTTGTGGAACAGGGCGCCCCTGGCCCCCAGCGTGATGATGGCGGCCCCGGCACCCTTCTCAAGCAGCACATCGCCCGCGCGCTTTGCATCATTGACGGTTGAGACGGCAATCCCGGTGATGTCCGCCGCTTCCGTTTCATTGGGGATGACATAGTCGCACAGCGCATAGAGCTGCTCTGGCACGGCGGCGGCCGGCGCGGGGTTGAACACCGTGACGGCACCCGCCGCGCGCGCGATCTCAAGCCCGCGCAGCGCGGCCGCGATGGGCTGTTCCAACTGCGTGACGAAGACCGCAGCACCTTCGATCGCCGCGCGCTCGCGCTCCACATCCGCCGCACTGATGCCGCCAGCGGCGCCCGGCACCACGATGATGGCGTTCTCGCCCGTCTCGTCGCTGACGAAGATATAGGCCGCACCCGTCGGCTCATCGGCGGAAAGCGCCACGCGCGGGCTGATGCCCTCGGCCTTCCAGGTGGCGAGCGCGATCTCGCCAAAGGCGTCCTGGCCGAGTCTCGAGATGAAGCTCACGCTTGCGCCCGCGCGTGCGGCTGCCACCGCCTGGTTGGAGCCCTTGCCGCCCGGCCCCATCTTGAAGCCGGACCCCATCAGCGTTTCGCCCATCGCCGGCTGGCGGCCGGCACGGAAGGCGAGGTCGGCCACGAAGATGCCGAGAATGGCCACACCCTGTTTCATCGGGTTCACGCCTTGGGTGGGATCACGCCCTTTTTCAGGATGAAGCAGCCATAGAAGCGCGTCTCACCAGTCACGATCACCGCATATGATTTCCGCGCCGTGTCATAGAAGGCGAAGCGCTCGATCGAGCCCATGGGCCAAGACTTGCCCTCCCGCCTGTCGATCACCGCCTGAACCTCCGCCTGCACGGGCGGCACTTCGGTGGGATTGCCCACGATCTCCATGCGCGAAGCGGGCTTGTCGACGAAGCTGTCGAGGGGCATGACGGAGAGGATGGCGTCGATTGCCTCCGCCGCGGTCAGGTTGTCCATGCGGAGCAGCTGGCCCGTCACCGTCTGGCGCGCCACCGAATCGGCCGGGAAATTGGTGTCGCAGATGACAATGTCGTCGCCATGTCCCATGGCGCGGAGACAGCGGATCACGTCCGCGTTGAGGCGGTTGTCGAAGTTGCGCAGCATGAGGGTCCTCCCGGTGATTTTTGCGAGGAGGCTAGTGGGGCAGCGTCAGGAGTCAATATCCTTCGGGCTTGCCCGGCACCTTGACCAGCGCCTCGCCCTCCAGCACCAGCGTGTCGCCCACCTTGCAGCAGCAGGCGAGCTTCACGCGGAGGCCCTTCTCAACGAGTTCGACGACTTCCACGCTCGCTTCCACCATGTCCCCGATGCGCACCGGCGCCTTGAAGTTCAGCGTCTGGGACATGTAGACCGCACCCGGCCCCGGAAGCCTGGTGCCGATCACCGCTGAAATGAGGCTCGCCGTATAGAGGCCATGTGCAATGCGCCCGCCGAAGGGGGTGCGTGCCGCGAAATGCTCGGAGAGGTGGATGGGGTTCCTGTCGCCGGAGATCTCGGCAAAGCCCACGACGTCGGAGGATTTCACCTCCTTCACATAGGTCTCGGTCATGCCGAGGCTGAGGTCTTCGAAGTAGAGCGTCTGGCTGGGCGGCAGCATGGGGCCTTGGGAACGTTAGCGGCGTCCTGTTTGTATGCCGTACATGTTGGCCAGATGCACCAGCGCCAAAAGTCCAATGAAGGCGAAGATGATGATGACGGGCGTCGTCGGGATCATCCGGGGCTCGAGGCTCTTGCGGGGCCGGCGCTCGGCCCGGATCATCATGGCCATGATGCCACCGCTGCCGAACAGAACTGCAATCGTTATCCAGAAATTCAGGGAAGAGGTCATAGTTGGGAAAACAGGTGGATTGGTTGACAGCTAGGGGCCACCCCGCTAAGGAACCCGCCAACGTATCAGCAGGCGGCCGGGGCTTGACGCTCCTTCTGCCTGAAACATCAGGTGAAGTCCATGAAAGTCCGTAACTCCTTGAAGTCGCTCCTGAAGCGCCACCGCGACAACCGCATGGTGCGCCGCAAGGGCCGCGTCTACATCAT
>JBEILC010000167.1:0-6586 GCA_040379425.1 Hyphomicrobiales bacterium | reverse complement strand
GAGCGCCTCGACGCGCGGCATCATGCCCACTGCGGGCTGTCTCTGTTTGCCCGCCTGCCGCCGAAACCGCCGGAAATAGGTCGGGGGCCATCATCAGCCAAGTGACTGAAAGCGATGCGCTTTCCTAGACCGAACCGAAAGCGGTGAGGTTCGCTCGGTTAGAGACGAAAGCCGTTCAGAGACCGTATTCTTGCCCTTGGCCAGTCTCTGCGGTTCGGATGCCATGGCCAAACCCCTTTGTAACAACGCGAAATTTTGGCGTCGCTGGGGGCGCTGTCGTGGTTTGCGAAGGGAAGATGGCGGAGGGATAGGTGCTGGGGGCGAACTGTCTTGGCGGGAAGGAGCGAAGCGCTGGGTATGATTGCGGGAATTGGCTTTCAAGGTCGATTTCGCAGGATTGCGCTTTCTCCCGCCAGGCAGAGACTGGGTGCTGAAAGCTCCATACGGAATCTCTCGCCCGCATGGGTGAAGCGGGTCATGTGACAAGTGCCCCGGTCGCTAAAGAGACGGCTCAAGTCCGCAGGGACCGACTGTTGATGTCACTGCACTTGGCGCACCAACAAAGGCAAAGGTGGGCGAGAACTCGCCACCCTTGCCATTCGTACTACTTCCGTTTATGCAACGCACTCGTCACGCGGCAGCGTGATAGACCCGCTGCTGAACGAGCCTCATGCCTCGGAACTGCCGGAATAGCTTGGCCGTCGCCAAGACGCCGAGATCCGCCAGCGGTTCGAGAAGGATGACCGACATATAGGCAGCGCCAAATGTGGCGATGCTGGTGACATTGGCCACTGTCATCCCCTGGCCATAAATGGCCCAGAACGCCACCCAGGCGACGATGCCGCCCTGATAGGCGGTGGAGAGCGCGAGGGCCTGACCGTACCTCAGCTCCACATAGGGCGTGTTGGCCGGGATGATACGCTTGGCCAGCAGGCTCACGCCATAGAGCGGCACCAGCAGCGTGGTGACGTTCATGCCGTACTGCGGCAGGTCGAAGGGCGCAAAGAACAGGCCCTGGATCAACAAGCCCAGTGCAAGGCCAATGGCGGCGGGCCCCGTTCCGAAGACCAGGAACAGCGTGGAGCCGAGGATGAGATGCACCTCGGAGACGCCGACGGGCGCGTGCGGCAGCAATTCGAAGAAAGTGAAGGCGAGTACCGTGGCAATGGCAGAGCGTAGCACGAGCGTGCCGAAGCCGCTTTCCCTCACGGTGTCTGCGGCGAGCTTCGCCGCAATGCCAAGCGAGATTGCCGCCGTTGCATAGCTCAGGACGATCTTGGCCCCATCGACGAGGCCGGGTTCGATATGCATGGTGTTTCCTTCCTGCACCCATCGTGCAGTTCGGTTGATGTGTGGTGCGTCATGCACCGGTTGCCGATGGCAGGTATCCTGGCTCGCGGGTCTTCGGTTCTCCGCGCCTTCCCGGTCCCGAGGGGCCAGTGGCCGTTGCGGAGAACCTATCCGCTGACAGTTGCGTGGGCAGCCACGGATTTGGCCCCTCTGGGGTCTTCCGCACCGTGTTCCCTATTAAGCTGCGGCCGTTTCATCGGTCCACAGCACCATCCAACGCAACCTAACACCGTGGAATTCCGTCCACAAGGCTGCAAGGGCGCTTCACACCCCGATGTTCACGCCCTATCGTGCTACCGCCATAGGCATGAGCGATCGCACATGCAGCAGGAGCAAAGGAGCGGCACATGGCACGGGACGTCTTCATTCGCTCATTGGCCATGGGCGTTGCCCTGGTCCTTCTCTCACAAGGTGCCGAGGCGCACACCGGCGCCGGCATTGCCGGAGGCTTCTGGAGCGGCGTGCTGCATCCGGTCACCGGCTGGGACCATGTCATCGCCATGGTGGCCGTGGGACTGTGGGGCGCCTTTCTCGGCAAGCCCGCGATCTGGGTGCTTCCGGTCGTGTTTCCTCTCGTCATGGCTTTCGGCGGGGCCATGGGCGTGCTGGGCATCCCGCTTCCGCACGTGGAAACGGGGATTGCGCTCTCCGCCGTCGTGCTTGGCCTGATGGTGGCGACGGCTGCCAGGCTGCCAATCCTCTGGGCCGGGCTGATCGTGGGCATCTTCGCGATCTTCCATGGCCATGCCCATGGCACCGAACTGCCCGGCGCGGCCAATCCCTTTGCCTATGCCCTGGGTTTCGTTGTTGCGACGGGCTGCCTCCATGTTCTCGGCATCCTGTTCGGCACGCTGTCGCAATGGAATGCGGGTCGTTTCGCGGTGCGCGCCGGCGGCATGACCATTGCTGTCGCCGGGCTCGGCTTCCTCACCGGCTGGCTCTGACCCGCCGATGAAGCGCTGGCCGCTTCTGCTGCTGGCGCTGTGCTGGCCGGGTCCTGCATGGGCTCACAGCTCTGCCCCCGGCATCCAGGGCATCTACTGGGGCATGCTGCATCCCTTCACCAGCGGGCCTCAAGTTCTGGCGCTCTTTGCACTTGCACTGGTCATCCAGCAGCGGTTGCCTGACAGCGAGGACGTGTTTCACGGCTTCTGGGCAAGCTGCCTTGCCGGAATCGGGGCAGCCGCAATCGGGCTTTCAGGCTTCGATCCGGAAATGCTCCTCACCATCCTGGCGATCGTGGCGGGCGTTCTGGCAGCCAGTGCGCTCAGGTTGCCGCTTGCCGCGCTGTTGGCTCTGGGCGTCTGCTGTGGCCTGCTCTGCGGCTATCTCTCATGGCCTGACCCCGGCGCCAAAGGCATGATGCTCACCGCACTGGGTGCAGTCCTCGGGTCGGTGCTGATCGTCATTCTGCTGGCCGGCATGATCGAGATGGTCTGGCAGGCAAAGAGGTGGGCGTGGCTGCCGATCGCTGTCAGGGTCGCTGCGTCGTGGGTAACGGCGATCTCCGTGCTTCTGGGAGCGTTGTTGTTCCGAAAGCTTTCGTGAGTTGCCGCAGGTCACGCGTCAGCAAGGTCTATGGTTCGTCCTCATCCTCCGGCGCACTTCCAAACCGTCGTTCTCCTGATGGCCTCATCCGCCGCCACATAGCCACGAAGGCGATCTCAATCAGGAGGTCTATCGCCGCGCGAAACAGTGAATGGTGTCAATCTGCATGGTGCTGATCCGGCGCTCCCGACAATGGCCGTTCACCTCTCGTGATGTCGAAGATAACAATGAACATCACGGCAACCGCGGTCAGCATGATGGTAACAAACGCCTGAAAGCCGAAAACAATGACAGCCAGGAGAAAAGACATCACGAGATTGCCTGCAAACAGGTACCTTGCTTCGTCCGGCCCGTCGAGCGCCTCCCGGAGAAGCATGCCCAGGACAGGCACCCAATAGAATGACCGCAGTATCTTCAAGAGCATGTGCCGTGTTTCCCTTCAATTCGCCGCGAGCAGTTGCCTCAGTTTCTCATCCCTCGCTTCCGTTGAGGTGCCATATGAAATGTGCGCGGCGTAGTTCCCCTGAGCATCAAACAGATAGACCAGAGCCGAGTGATCCATAGTGTAACTGCCATTGCTGGTCGGAACCTTCGAGTAGTAGATGCGGTAGGCCGCTGCCAGCTTGGGAAGCTGCTCGACTGTCGGCACAAGTCCCTCCATCCGCGGATCGAAGTTCGAGAGATAGTCCCGAAGGCTGTCGACCGTGTCTCGCTCCGGATCGACCGTCACGAAGAAGACCCTGAAGCCGTCTGCCTTGACCCCGAGTTTCTCGAGGCTTGTGCTCATCTCATAGAGCGTCGTCGGGCAGACCTCCGGGCAATGCGTGAAGCCGAAGAACATCGCATAGGGTTTTCCGGTCAGAGTGCGCGAATCGACCTCTCCACCCTTCGAGGACGCGAGTATGAACGGCATCCCCAGTTCGAACACCGAAGCTTTCCGATCTGAACTCCCGGAGATCATGATGGTGTAGATGGCTGCCGCCGAAAGAACTGCAAGGAGCACCAGTCCACCGATCAGGGACTTTCGAATCATGACCGCACGTCCTTCACTGCGAGGTGGTAGTACCATGGTTGTGTTGATGATCCTGATGCCCGGCGCCGGGCTCTATCACCAGCGTGCCTTCGAAACTCGCGAACTTGGCAAGGATCTCCGGATCAAGGGCAGCTTCCGCGGCAGCCAGTTCTGCGACCAGGGTCTTGGCATCCGCAGCAGAGATGTTTGCATTCTCGAGAAGCTTAGGGTCCTTGAGGCCATCGCCGCTGCAAAGGCGGATCTGCCATTGGCCATCCACACGCCAGAGAAGCGCGCGTCCGCCCTTGTCGCCCTGCACCCAGCCTGCGATCGCGTTGTCACCGAGAACGACGACGGGATCGACGGAAAGCGGGTTATCCGGCGTATCGAACGTACCCTTCATGAGGTGAGTGATGGCGTGCTTGTCATCATGCGCGAATGCCGCTCTTGGGAGAAGCCCCAGCATGAGACCAGTTGCCAACACGTTGCGGCGTGTGATGTTCGACATGAAAATGCTCCGTTCCTGATCTAATTGTAGTGTTTTCACGTGCTTTTCAGTCTATTGGCCTTCGGCTCGCGCTGAGCCCTGCCTGACAGGACTCAGTCTCTTTCAGTTCTGATGCCGATGCCCGCCTTCCGGAATTCGGCGATGAGAGCGTCTGCGAGACTTGATCTTTCGCAAGGTGAAAGCTCTGATGCGACTTCGAACCGACGATCACCCTGGATCAACTCGAGTTTGAGACACCCGTATTCCCTGTCCAGCTTTCGGCGCAGCGTCAGGCCGCAAGCAGAAATATCCACCGAAGAAATGATCTCGCCGTTTCCACGCTTCTGCATTGATGTCAGGCGGCCATTCCGGAGCCTCAGTGTTTCCGTGCGCCGCCGATCGTTCCGGCAGGCGATGAAAGCTCCTGCGAGAAACAGGCCATCGAAGAGCACGGCAACAGCGGCGATCCAGACACCGATGGCAACGAAAAATAGCTGCGCAGCTAACGAAATCCCCAAAATGGAGATGATGAAGATACCGAACGCCCGGTCCGACAAGGAGCGGTGCGGGGTCATCACGAACCCGAATTGCGCGACAGAGCTGTCACTCCTGGCTGTAGAAGTCTCCTGCCTCACTGTAGCCTGAGCTTCTTGCGGCACTATCCTCAGCATAAGTGCAGTCCTGTCATAAGGCGTTCGATAGCGTTGAGGGAGCGAATGCTTCGTAGCGACTTGGCTGTCCCGAAGGAGGTGAGGTCGGAGGGGAGGGAGAAAGGGTATCCTCCCCTCCGGTTCCCGAGCGGTCGCGCAGCCTGAAAGGGGTTCCAGCTGGCCAACCTCTCAAGCTTCAGTTCATTCCGGCATTGGGCGCCATGACTTCGTACTCGACGTTCACGGCACCAGCCTTCTCGAATGTGAGGGTACCGGTGATCACCTCACCCTCCTTGATCGGAGCCTTCAGGTCCATGAACATGATGTGCAGAGACATTGGCTTGAGTTCGACGGTTGCGCCTGGCGGAATGACGATGCCACCCGGGACTTCCGACATCTTCATCACGTCGCCTTCCATCTTCATCTCGTGAAGCTGGACGGTGGGAGCAACCGATGCAGTCGCCTTCACCAGACGGTCTGCCTCCTTGCCGTTGTTGGTGATGGTCATGAACCCGGCGGCGACATCGGCACCCATCGGCGACTGCCTCGCCCAGGGGTGGCCGATTACGAGGTCGCCGATCTTGATTTCATGGGCTTGCGCATCGGAAAAACTGAATACAGCCCCCAGCGTGAGAGCGGCGGCGAAGGTGACTTCCTTGAACAGTTTCATCTTTTTTTCCCAGTACTAAGAGTCAAGAATTTTGGACGCCGGCTTCCTTCAGCCCCTTGGGCAGCAGGAAGTCGATGATGGCGAAGAGGGCTATGGCGAGACCGCCGAGCGGGAACGCAATGGCAAGCACGGCACCGAGGCCAAGAGCGCCCGCTGGCACCGTGTAACTCCGTGGGTACTTCGGTGAACCAAACTGACCCACCGGCCTGCGCTTCCACCACATGACCACGCCGGACACACAGAGGAACACCACGGCAAGGCAGAAGACCGCGTTGATGACGAAGTTCCACCAGCCGAGTTGACCCTCATGCAGCGCAATGCCCACCGCCATTGCCTTGGCGGCCACGCCATAGTCGGCATAGCGGACGTCAGCCAGCACCTTGCCAGTGTACTGATCCACATGGACAGTACGGTCGAGCGTGGGGCTCGCGCCGTCATAGCTCATGCTGTTCTGCGAAATTGTCCACACACCCGTCTCGCCGTCCGGCGGAGTGACGCGCATGCGCCCTTCGATGCCGAGTGCTCGCCCGATCTGCACCATGCCGGTCAGGTCAATCGGCGTGCCACTTGGCAGAATGGTCACGCCTGCCATGGAGCCAGAGGCCGGAAGTGGCGTCTGTTCTAGGCCCCAGGGAACCTGCTTCTCGCCCGTACCATTGAGTGAGAGGTGCGTCTTGTCCGAGAGGGGTACATTGTCCCACTTCTCCGCCGGGAAAGTACTCCATGCCTGCGTGAACTTCTCGCCCCAGACCGATGCCCAGGCGAGGCCGGTGACCATGAAGAACACGAGGATGATGGCCATCCACGCGCCCGTCGTCTCATGCCATGACTTCCACAGGCTGCGTCCGCTGGCGCTGAACTTCGGAACG
>JBEILC010000166.1:0-6616 GCA_040379425.1 Hyphomicrobiales bacterium | reverse complement strand
TCTGCGGACGGGGGCGGTCAACCGGTCGGCCAGCATCGCCGGCTGGATCGCGGAGGTGAACCAGCAGGTCAAGTCACTGGGCGAACCGCCGGCGCCAGGCGCAAGCGAGGATGCCGGGATCGCCAAGACGCGGGCAGACCTGATCGCGATGCGCGACCGTCTGCAGAGCCTCAAGTCGCAATTCGATGTCATCGCCGTCGAAGCGGGACAGAGCGCCGGCCGCGTCTCGACCCTGCAGCGCGACCAGTTCCTCGAACGGATCTTCGACGGCAACCGTTCGATCCTCAATCCCTCGCTCTGGTATGACATGGCCGCCGGGCTGGGTGTTCTGCTGAAGAGCATCGGATTACAGATAGAAGCCGGTTGGGCGGAGGTTGGCCCCAGGGGAAATCCGCTCGGCCTGTTGATCATCCCCGTGTGTTTCTTGATCTTCGCCGCCGGCTACCAGCTGTTGCAGGGCCTCGCCAAGCGCTGGGTTTCGCGCTTCTCCAGCCGGGGGCGGGCAATCGACGACATGACGCGGCTCTGGCGCATCGCGCGCGCCCTCATCACGGTCTCGGTCGTCCCCCTGCTGCTGCTGGTTCCCATGGCCCTCGCGCTTGAAGCAAGCGGCTATGACTCGCCCAAGTTCGACAGCCTGTGGGGAGCGCTGGAAGCCTTGATCACCGGCGGTCTCTTCTTTTACGTCCTCGCGCTGCGGATCGCGGCGCCGGGAGAACCGGACTGGCGCATCGTCGATCTCGACGACCGGGCAGCCTCGCGCTTCACGCTGCTGGCGACCATTGCCGCACTGGCCGCCATCTTCCATAACAAGCATGGCGAACTGGCCGAGACGCTCAACCTGAACGTGGTCTACACCGTCGCCCAATCCGCGCTGACGGCGCTTGTGCAGCTTTCCCTTCTCAGCCTCATCCTCGTTGTGGTCAGGAACCAGGATGGGCTGACTGTCAAAACCGGGCGGAAACTCTATTTCGGCTGGGTCGCGGCCCTCGTGCCGGTGCTCTGGGCGCTGATCATCATCAGCTTCATCGCTCTGCTCCTGGGGTATGTGGCCTTCGCGAGCTATATCTCCAACCAGCTCGTCCAGACGGCGATGGTTCTTGGCGTGCTGTTCGTGATCTATCACCTGGTCGATGCGGCGGTGACCTCAAGCTTCGATCCGCAGAGCGGGTTCGGCGTGTTCATGCGCCGTGTCACCGGCCTCGGCGAACGCAGCATCGAGCGCATGGGCCTGATCCTGCGCACCGGTGCGGACCTCCTGTTGCTGATCGTTGCGGTGCCCGTCCTCGTCGTCATCTGGACGCTGACATGGGTGGACTTCCCCCGTTTCATCAACGCGCTGGTGGAAGGCGTCAAGATCGGCGAGATCACCATCTCGCCAGGGCTGGTGCTGATGGTGCTGGCAATCCTTGCCATCGGCGTCGCGCTCACCAAGCTGTTCAACCGCTGGCTTGCCCGCCGCATTCTCAACGATACCCGCATCAATAGAGGCGTGCAGGATTCGATCCTCAAGGCATCTACCTATCTTGGCTATCTCATTGCGGCGGTGCTTGCCCTGACCGCGACGGGGGTCGATTTCTCCAGCCTCGCCCTCATCGCCGGCGCCCTTGGTGTGGGTATCGGTCTTGGCCTCCAATCCATCGTCAACAACTTCGTCTCAGGGCTCATCATCCTTGCGGAACGTCCGATCCGGGTGGGTGACTGGGTGTCGCTGCCTGCGGGCGAGGGCCTGGTCCGCCGCATCAATGTGCGCTCGACCGAGATCGAGACCTTCGATTCCTGTTCCATTGTGCTCCCCAATTCGCTGCTGGTGACCGAGCCTGTCCGCAATTGGACACACCATGACAACATGGGCCGCTTTCTCGTTGCGGTGACGGTCGACTATGACGTTGATGCCCAGGAGGTGCGCAGGCTGCTTCTTGAGACGGTGCGCGAACATGAGCGCGTGCTGAGCGCGCCCGAACCCTCCGCCCTTCTGGTTCGGTTCGGCCCGGGGGGGCTTGATTTCGAGCTGCGCGCCTGGGTGGCGGATGTGTTCGAGGCGGCCGTCGTGGCAAGCGACGTGCGTTTCCGCCTGCTGACCCGGTTCCGCGAAAAAGGCATTACCATTGCAACGCCCGTTGGGCTAATGCAGGCCGCGAAACGATAGGACCGGCATGGATTCTGATCGCAGCACGGCGGGAGAGCCGCAAAGCGGCCTCGACTATCTGAGGCAGCGCATCGCGGACTGGCATGGCTCGCCCATGGCGGAGACCATGAACATGCGCCTCATCGCCGTCAGCGATGGGTCTGCGACCTTCGAGGGTTTTCCCACTGAGAAATATTACAATCCGCAGATGCGGCTCCATGGCGGCTATGCGGCGACGCTGATCGACTCCGCCACGGGCTGCGCGGTGCAGACCAAGCTTGCCGCCGGGATCGGCTATGGCACCATCGAACTCAAGATCAACTATGTGCGCAAGATCGTGGCGGAAACCGGCAGGCTTCTGTGCACCGGCACGGTCATCCATGCCGGGCGTACCATGCTGACGGCGGACGCGAAAATCCTCGACGAACACGGCAAGCTCTATGCCCACGGCTCGGGCACATTCCTGGTGTATCCCGCATGACAGCCAACACGACGGTTTCACTTCCCGGGGTCCGCTTTGGCAATGCGCTGGCGTTGTCGCTCATCGCCGGGCCGTGCCAGATGGAGAGCCGCGACCATGCCTTCATGATCGCCGGGCGGCTCAAGGAGATCTGCCAGCGGCTGGGCATCGGGCTCGTCTACAAGTCGAGCTTCGACAAGGCGAACCGCACGAGCCTCAAGGGCAGGCGGGGCTTGGGGCTGGAGAAGTCGCTGGCCGTGTTCGCCGACATCGGCAAGGAATTCGGCCTGCCGGTGCTGACGGATGTGCATGAGAACGGCCAGTGCGCCGAGGTGGCGAGCGTCGTCGACGTGCTTCAGATCCCCGCCTTCCTCTGCCGCCAGACGGACCTTTTGATCGCGGCGGCGAAGACGGGGCGCGTCGTCAATATCAAGAAGGGCCAGTTCCTCGCCCCCTGGGACATGAAGAATGTGCTGGAGAAGATCGTTGAGAGCGGCAACCCCAATGTGCTGCTGACCGAGCGCGGCGCGTCCTTCGGCTACAACACACTGGTCTCCGACATGCGGGCACTTCCCATCATGGCGGAGACGGGTGCGCCGGTGATCTTCGATGCCACCCATTCGGTGCAGCAGCCGGGCGGCCAGGGATCCTCCTCCGGCGGCGACCGGCGCATGGTGCCGGTGCTGGCGCGGGCCGCCGTGGCGGTCGGTGTTGCGGGTGTCTTCATCGAAACCCACGAGGACCCTGACAATGCCCCCTCCGACGGGCCCAACATGGTGCCCCTCGACCGGCTCGAAAGCCTGCTCAAGACCTTGATGGCGCTGGACAAGGTTGCGAAGTCCCAGGGTTGATGACGCGGCGGCCCGAACCTTCTTGCAATGGTCATGACCGCCCGCCATAAACCCCGCTGATTTGCGACATCTCAGGGGACACACAGCCATGACCACCATCATCGATATCACCGCCCGCGAAATTCTCGACAGCCGCGGCAACCCGACGGTGGAGGTGGATGTGGTGCTGGAAGACGGCTCCATGGGCCGCGCCGCCGTTCCCTCGGGCGCCTCGACGGGTGCGCATGAGGCGGTTGAACTGCGCGACGGCGACAAGGGCCGCTACCTCGGCAAGGGTGTCACCAAGGCGGTGGCCGCGGTCAACGGCGAGATCTTCGATGCGCTGGCCGGCATGGAGGCCGAGGACCAGATCGCCATCGACCGCGCTATGATCGAACTTGACGGCACGCCGAACAAGGCACGCCTCGGCGCCAACGCCATACTCGGCGTATCGCTCGCCACGGCCAAGGCCGCAGCCGATGCCTCGGGCCTGCCGCTCTACCGCTATGTGGGTGGCGCGGGTGCCCGCACGCTGCCCGTTCCGATGATGAACATCATCAATGGCGGTGCCCATGCCGACAACCCGATCGACTTCCAGGAATTCATGGTCATGCCGGTGGGCGCCTCGTCCTTCCGCCAGGGCCTGCGCATGGGGGCCGAAATCTTCCACACGCTGAAGGCGGCGCTGAAGAAGGCGGGCCACAACACGAACGTCGGCGACGAGGGCGGCTTCGCGCCGAACCTTCCCTCCGCCGAAGCCGGCCTCGACTTCGTGATGAAGGCGGTGGAGCAGGCGGGCTACAAGCCGGGGCAGGACGTGTTCCTCGCACTCGACTGTGCCGCGACCGAGTTCTTCAAGAACGGCGTTTATGACTATGAGGGCGAAGGCAAGAAGCGCTCCATTACCGAGCAGGCGGAATATCTCGCCAAGCTGGCGCGCTCCTACCCGATCTTCTCCATTGAGGACGGCATGTCCGAAGATGACTGGGACGGCTGGAAGCAGGTCACCGACCTCATCGGCAAGACGAACCAGCTTGTGGGCGACGATCTTTTTGTCACCAACACCACGCGGCTGAAGAGGGGCATTTCGCAGGGCATCGCCAACTCGATCCTCGTCAAGGTGAACCAGATCGGCTCGCTCACGGAAACGCTGGAAGCCGTCGAGATGGCGCACAAGGCCGCTTATTCGGCCGTAATGTCGCACCGCTCGGGCGAAACCGAGGATTCCACCATCGCGGACCTTGCTGTCGCCACAAACTGCGGTCAGATCAAGACCGGGTCGCTCGCCCGTTCGGATCGGCTCGCGAAGTACAATCAGCTGCTTCGCATTGAAGAAGAACTGGGATCTCAGGCCACATATGCGGGACGTTCGATCCTCAAAGCCTAATGCGGTGAAGCTCACCAATTTCCATGTCGTGATTTCAAGCCTGGCGGCAATTGCCGGCGTAGGGATCGCGGGCTATCAGGCCTTCGCGCCCCAGCCCGTGGCCCAGGCGCCGGTGAATGTCGTGGTTTCGCTCGACCAGCAGGCGGATGAAACGGTCACCAAGACCGACGCCAAGACCGACTCCCCGGCGCTGATGACGGAAACGGTGAACCTCGCATCCGATGCAAGCTTCACCGCCGCGATGAAGGACGGCAGCGAGGAGCGTTACAGCTTCGCCAGCCTGTTCGATGGGGCAGGCGACACCTTCCTGGCCATTGAACCGCCAGACGAGGAGATCAATGTCCTCGTGATGTTCGCCGGCAACCAGTCGCGCGAGGTAACGGCACTCGAGTATACGCCGCCCGCCGGTGTCAATCCCAAGAACATGGCGGTGACTGTCGATGTGATCGTTCTTCCCGATGGCCAGCTCGAGGCATCGGGCCGCCCGGTCATCAGCTTCAACCTGCCGCAGTCGGCCGAGGCTCGCACCTTCGCCATTCCCGGCCGCGCGGAAGGCAAGGGCCTGTGGCTCCGCGTTGCGGCGGCACCCGGCGGCGAGAAAAGCTTCGTCGGCGAATTCAGGATCCTGAGCGAGCGGGTCGCGCCTTAAGCCTTTGCCGTCCTGACCGCGAAGATCCCCGCCGCAATGATGATCGCGGTGCCGATGACCGTCGTGAGTTTCGGCACTTCCGCGAAGAGCACGAAGCCCCATAGCGCTACCCAGAGCATGCCGGTGTATTCGAAGACGGTCACCAGATTGGCATTGGCCAGACGGTAGGCGTGGGTGAGGAGCGTCATTGCCACGGCTGCGATGACGCCGCAGACGCCCATGAGCAGCAGGTCCACGGTGCCTGGCATGGCCCAGGGCCTGACCAGGAAATCGAGGCTCGGATGGCCGAAGGCGGTAATGCCCAGCGCGCCGAAGACGCCGGCGATCATCGCGGCGCCCACGAGATAGACCGCGTTGACATAGAAGGCCATGACGGTCGTTGGCTCGTCCGCGCCGTATTTCCGGGCCAGGATCATGGAGAGCGCATAGGCCGCCGCGCTGAACAGGCTGAGCAGGGCTGCGGGCTCGAACAGCGCGGTTCCCGGCCTCAGGATGATGAGGACGCCGATGAAGCCCGTGATCACCGCGGCCCAGGCTTGCGGCGTCACCTTCTCGCGCAGGATGAGGCTCGCGAGGATGGTGACGAAAATGGGCGAGGTGAAGAACAGCGCCACGGCTTCCGCCAGCGGCAGTGCCGGGAAGGCCATGTAGTAGGTGGTGTATGCTGTGAGCATGATGAGCCCGCGCGCGATCAGGAGCTTCCAGTTGCGCGACCGCAGGGCACCGAGTCCATTGGCATAGGCCACCATGACGAGCAGGATCGGCAGCCCCACGAGCGAGCGCAGCATGATCGCCAGCGTCACCGCATGATCCCCGCTCACCGCCTTGAGGATCGCGTCCTGCACCGAAAAGATCATGACGCCCAGGATGAGCGAGACAATGCCGGTGAGGTTCTGGGTGCGGGCGTCAGGCATCAAGAATTCATTCCTCTACTCCAGGTAGATGGGGGAGAGGAACACCGGGGGGATGGCAAGAAACGGATGACAATCACTCCGCAGCGGCCACCACGGGCGGCAGGCCCTTCACCACGCCTTTCTGCTGCATGGCGGGGTCATGCGCCTTGCGAGAGAAGACCTCCCTCACCAGGGGGATGAAGGCGTCGAGCGGCAGCGTGGGATAGGCGGGGTCGAAGGAGGACTGATCCCAGCGCTCACAGAAATCG
>JBEILC010000165.1:0-6688 GCA_040379425.1 Hyphomicrobiales bacterium | reverse complement strand
GGGCTTTGAGGGTTGGCTTGACCGGCTTGTGGAGAGCAGCGGCTACAAGGGCCCGCTCGTCAAGGCCAGCGATGGACTCGAGCCAGAGAAGATCGATGGCGAGCACGATCATGCCCATGACGCCAAGACGGATGATCACGATCATGCGGAGGGCGGGAAGAAGGTTGAGCATGATCATGACCACGGTCACGGGCATGATCATGGCGAGTTTGACCCTCACGCCTGGCAGAGCGCCGACAATGCGCAGGTCTATGTCAGGAACATTGCTGAGGCTCTTTGCGGAATCGAAAAGTCGAAATGCTCCGAGTTCATGGCAAACGCTGAAGGATACACCAAGGAACTCGCCTCGCTGCACGGTTCGATCAAGAAGGTGATAGCCGACATTCCGGAAGGCCGCCGGACAGTCATCACATCCCATGACGCCTTCGGCTATTTCTCCCATGCCTACGGGGTCGAGTTCCTCGCTCCTGAAGGCGTCAGCACGGAAAGCGAAGCGTCGGCAAAGGATGTGGCGCGTCTGATAGAGCAGATCCGCGAGGACAAGGCATCGGCGCTCTTCGTCGAGAATATCGCCGATCCCCGGTTGATTGAGCAGATTTCGCGCGAGACGGGCCTCAAGATCGGTGGCGCTCTCTACTCCGACGCCCTGTCGGCGAAGGACGGCCCGGCGCCGAGCTACATTGAGATGATGCAGTACAATACCAGGCTTCTCACCGAAGCCATGACCGGATCGTGAGGCCAATCATGCAGCCCATTCCCGTTACCGTTCTGACTGGCTATCTCGGAGCCGGGAAGACCACCCTTCTGAACCGTATCCTGACGGAGAAGCATGGCAAGAAATACGCGGTGATCGTCAACGAGTTTGGAGAGATCGGCATCGACAACGATCTGGTGGTCGGCGCCGACGAAGAAGTCTTCGAGATGAACAATGGTTGCATCTGCTGCACCGTCAGGGGAGATCTCATCCGCATCCTTGGCGGGCTGATGAAGCGGAAGGACAAGTTTGACGCCATTCTGATCGAAACGACCGGTCTCGCAGATCCCGCACCGGTGGCCCAGACCTTCTTCGTCGATGACGAGGTTCGACAGCGCGCGAAGCTCGATGCGATCGTCACCGTTGTTGACGCAAAGCACCTGCTACAGCGGCTCGAGGACTCCCATGAAGCAGAAGAGCAGATTGCCTTTGCCGACATCATTCTTCTGAACAAGACCGATCTTGTCTTGCCCGACGAGTTGGCGGCGGTGGAGAAGCGCATCCGGTCGATCAATGCCTATGCCAAGCTCCACCATACCCAGAAGTGCGGGATCGAGATCGACAAGGTGCTTGGGCGCGGCGCCTTCGATCTCGACCGTATTCTGGAATTGGAGCCGGAGTTCCTTGGTGAGGATCATCACCATCATGACGATGACGTCCAGAGCTACTCCTTCAAGACCATGCGACCGCTCAGTCATGAGAGATCCCAGAAGTGGATGGGGGACCTTGTCGCGCTGAAGGGGCCCGACATTCTCCGCTCCAAGGGGATACTCGCCTTCAATGATGAGCCACGGCGCTTCGTGTTTCAGGGTGTCCACATGCTCCTTGACGGCGATCTTCAGCGCCCATGGCGGGCCGACGAGCCGCGTGAGAGCAGATTGGTGTTCATCGGCCGGAACCTCGATCGGGAGGAGCTGCGCTCCGGTTTCGAGCGCTGCATTGCGTGATGGCAGGCTTGGCAGAGTCGGGAGCCCGGCGAGGTGCGTCGCCGAAGCCTGCGTGGTCGGCCAGCCTTGATGCACCGGTCAATCACGTGGCAGTCATTGACGGAGCCGTGGCTTTCCTGTGTGGCGATGGTTCGGCTCTGTTCGTGTCCGAGGATGGCTTCAGTGAGCACCGGCGGCAGCTTCATAGTGGTGCAATCCTGGCGGCAAGCACAGGGCCACTGGGAGTGCTGAGTGGCGGCGACGATGGACGGGTCATCCTGTCAGGCGCCAATGGTTCAGGTGAGTTGATTCACCATCACGGCGGCATGTGGATCGATGCGGTTGCATCGTCCGCGAAAGGGGATGTTGCGTGGACCGCCGGCCGCGTCTGCTACAAGCGCGGCCAGGACGGTGAAGTCCGGCAGATCGAATGTGCGTCGACACCCGGCGATATCCGTTTCGATCCCAAGGGCAGGCGGCTTGCCATCGCGCAGTATGGTGGTGTCTGGCTCTGGCTGGCGAAGCCAAGGGAAGATCTGGTCCGAGAGCTCGAGTGGAAGGGCAGCCATCTCTCGGTCACATGGTCTCCTGACGGAACCACGGTCGTCACCTCGATGCAGGAGAGGGAACTGCATGGCTGGCGGCTTTCCGATGGCGCAAACATGAAGATGTCCGGCTATCCGGGCAAGATCGGGTCCATGAGTTGGAACGCTTCAGGGTCGCGGCTGGCAACCGCTGGAGCGCCCGTGGCAGTCCTCTGGCCTTTTGATCGTGGTGGGCCCTGGAACAGAAGGCCAGAAGAACTTGGGTTCCTTGCGTCTGGCATCACGAAACTCGCCTGGCATCCGGTGCGGAACGTCCTCGCAGCGGGTTGTCAGCAGGGAGAACTCAAGCTCATTCGGTCAGATGATGGATCCGAGATTGATCTGGGGGACATCCGGAACTCGGCGGTGACGGCCATTGCCTGGTCCCGGTCTGGGCGTTTTCTCGCCGCCGGTACGCAGTCCGGTCACGCTGAAATCCATGCGTTCGCGAACCCATAGCCATGTGGATCAAGAAGGCGGCTTCATTCATCGGTGATGTGAAGAAGGAGCGTGTGCGCCTTTGGTGCTTTGAGTGCATCGGACCGGGTGCATCAGTCTCGATCAGCGAAGTCGCCTGCACGGAGCCCGGATGTCCGCCCGTGAAGACGGTGATTCTCATCTTTCGCGAAGGGCAGCCGACGACCTCGCACATGATCCACAAGCCACTCAAGGCGATCAGTCGAAGTGATGTTGTTGCCGCATGTTCAAGTTGAAAAGAGAAGTTTATTGCAGCCGCGACCGGCGCGAGCATTGCCGATATCATCGTGCTTGCCGGCAACTATGGCGTCGAGCAAGCGGCCAAGGCAGCCGGTTGCGATGTCACGGTGCCCTTCGCGCCGGGCCGCGGCGTTGCCTCGGCCGAGCACACCGACGTTGCATTCTTCGCGGTGCTGGAGCCGCTGGCCGACGGCTTCCGCAACTGGCTCAGATTGGCTATGCGGTTTCGCCCGAGGAGCTGCTGCTCGACCGCACGCAGCTCATGGGCCTCGCCGCGCCAGAGATGACCGCACTCATCGGTGGCATGCGTGCGATCGGCGCCAACCATGGCGGCACGAAGCACGGCGTGCTCACCGACCGCCCGGGCGCGCTGACGACGGACTTCTTCGTCACCTTGACCGACATGGCCTACAAGTGGGTGCCGAAGGGCAAAGACCTCCATGAGATCGTCGACCGCAAGACGGGCGCCACCAAGTTCACCGCGACGCGCGTCGATCTGGTGTTTGGCTCGAACTCCATCCTGCGCGCCTATGCGGAAGTCTATCCCCAGGACGACAATGCCAAGAAGTTCGTCGAGGACTTCGTGGCCGCCTGGACCAAGGTCATGAACGCGGACCGCTACGACCTCGCCTGATCCGCGACGATTGCCTCTCCCGCTCCCTGCGGGCGGGAGAGGCGGCATCGCGACACTTCTGCCGTTGACGTCCGACCGCGGCCCACCCTAGAGGTGTGGTTCCATGTCGGTCCGCAGAGCCATTCTCCTTGTTCTCGGGCTGGTCGCCGGACTTTCCAGCGCCAGCGCCAGCGCCGTGCGGGCGGAGACGCTCGAGGAACTGGGCCAGTCGCTGTTCTTCGACACGAACCTCTCCCTCAATCGAACCCAGTCCTGCGCCACCTGCCACATGCCCGACCAGGCCTTCACCGATGCCCGGGGCATGGCGGCATCGCGCGGCGATGATGGCGTGTCACTGGGTGACCGGAACGCGCCGACCGTCACCTATGCCCGCTTCGCACCCGCTTTCGGCAAGAATGCCAAGGGCCGCTGGGCCGGTGGCCAGTTTCATGACGGGCGTGCCGGCGATCTTTACGCACAGGCCGGCGGCCCGCCCCTGAACCCTCTCGAGATGGGCATGCCTTCGAAGGCCGCCGTGGTGGCGCGGATCCGGGAGAACGGTCACTATGTCGACTCCTTCACCAGGCTTTTCGGGCCCGAGATCTTTGCGAGCGATGATTTCGCCTTTGCGGCGATGACAAGGGCCATTGCCGCTTTCGAGCAGACGGACGCGCTTTCTCCCTTCGACTCCAGATATGACCGCTTCCTGCGCGGCGAAGCGAAGCTGACGGAGGAGGAAGAACTGGGGCGGGTGCTGTTCTTCTCCAGCCAGTTCACCAATTGCAGCCAGTGCCATCGCTCACAGGACATTGCAGGGGGAGAGGGCGAGACCTTCACCAACTACGAGTTCCACAACATCGGCGTTCCCGTGAACGCGGCGCTGAGGGTGGCGAACGGTTCGCCGCCCGGCCGGATCGACCCGGGTCTCGCGGGCAATCCTGCCGTGGAAGGTGATGCCGCCCAAAGGGGCAAGTTCAAGACGCCAACGCTTCGCAACGTCGCCGTGACGGGGCCCTACATGCACAATGGCGTCTTCGGCGACCTCCGCACCGTCATCCTTTTCTACAACAAGTACAACAGCAAGGCCGCGCGCCGGCAGATCAACCCGGAGACGGGAACGGGCTGGGCGCCGCCTGAGGTGAGCGACAACATGGCGCGCGAGGAACTGGAGTCTGGGCCCGCCCTCAAGGACCGCGAAATCGATGCGCTGGTGGCCTTCCTCAGGACGCTGACTGACAAACGCTACGAGCACCTGCTGTCGGATTGAAGTCCCGCCTTTGATTTAGAATTATTCTAAGAGATTGAAGTTGCTTGTATTTGTTTTGTCGACCGGGCGCTACTCTGGTATCCGAGCAAGATAGTCGGAATTAGGGCGGGTCACGCCCTCCAGGTCATTGAAGTCCTCGATGCGTCTTCCGTGGATCGGCCTTGTGAGCGCGGTGACGCTGACTGTTGATTTGCACTGAGAGTTGACCCGGAATTTTCATTGAGAAGTGACCCGGGTCTATGGTCTGTGCGGCGTCATTGGCCGCGGGTCAAGTGAGGGACTTCTCCTTTCTGGTTTTTGGTTTTGTTGAACTGGCCCTGAATCGGAAGCTGTCGTTCCCGGTTTCAAGGATGTGGCAGTGGTGTGTAAGAAGGTCGAGGAGCGCTGTGGTCATCTTCGCGTCTCCATCTTTCAAGGGTGCGGGGCGATATCCGCCAGCGAAACGCAAGTTCCGCCTGGTTGAAATGGGAACGGCACATGGTGTTTGTCCTCAGTGGCCTGTGATTGGGATGCCCACTTTGGAGATCACGGGGGTGCCGGGAACGGAATGGCGCTCAACCAGCATGCCCACATACGTTACGGCCGACCGAGATCAGCCATAGGGCCAGCGAAATCTCATGCTGGCCTGGTGGGTTCTGGACGGGTTCTCCGCCGTCCTCACCGACGTGCTCGATCCGTCTCACCGGCCTACCCTCCAGATGGAGCAATCCTGGTGCGCCATTCAGGGCAAGACCGATATCCTGCAGATCAAGCCATTTAACTGAAGGGCTTCCGGAGAATAATGGCCGTGGCACCTTGTCATACATGATGGCGTGGACAGGCGATGCCCTTTTCACGTAATCTTACCTAATGGGGACTTCAAGGCTTGAGCAACTGCGGCAGGCGCGCCACTGGCTGGTGCGTACGATGTTGTTTGCCTTGCTGCTGCCCCAGCTGTTGGGTCTGCTCCCGCAACCGAGCCTATCGGCCGAGGCCGCTCTTGAACGCGACCTCGCATGGTCTGTTTGCGATCCTGCCGGAGGCGGGCCTGGCGAACGCAACGAGCATAACCAGCGGCATGATGGTCAGTGCATCCTTTGTACGACGGGATGCCAACTCTGTTCCCCGGTCCTTGCGGATGAACAGCCATGCGTCCCCACTTCACGGCAGCTTGCAGGGCTTTCTGCGAGGTTACCCGTAACCGGCAGTCTGACTGTTCCTTGCGTCCTGCGCGATGGCAGTCCTACCCGAGGTCCCCCCTTCGCCTGATTGAAGCTGATTCCCGCGTTCTTCGGCCTATGCCGGAGGCGAACTGCACTCATTCAATCAGGACCTTTCATGTCATCGATAGCAATGCCTCAGCAGGATGCTGTGGCGAGTACCCGACTCTATCGGGCCGTTTGGCGCTGGCATTTCTATGCCGGGCTCTATGTCATTCCCTTCCTGCTCATGCTGGCCATCACCGGCTTCTTCATGATGCTATTCACAACCTATCTGCCGGAACATGGAGACCGGCTCGCGGTCACCCCGCAGGCCCAGGCGCTTCCTGTCGGCAGTGTGGCCGAGGCGGCACGCGCATCCTACGGTGCTGAAGCTAAGGTGAGTGACATGCGCACACCCTATGACGCCCGGACTCCCATGATGGTGACGGTGGCGGTGGGCGAGGTCAATCACGTGCTCGCGGTCGATCCCTACACCGGCACCGTTCTCCGTTCCATGCCGCAAGATAGCACCTGGAACCTGTTTCTCGAGAAGATCCACGGCACGCTTCTGCTTGGCCAAACAGGCGACTGGCTGATCGAGATCGCAGCAAGCCTGGGCATCATCCTCGCCGTGACCGGCGTCTAT
>JBEILC010000164.1:0-6802 GCA_040379425.1 Hyphomicrobiales bacterium | reverse complement strand
CCCGCCCTCCGCCGGGATGACGGCAGAGAGGGAGCGTGATAGGCCTAACGGCATCATGTCCTATCGAAGGAGTTTCACCGCATGACCTCGCGCAGCAACCTGACCATCAACCCGCAGCGCCTGTGGGACACGCTGATGGACACCGCCCAGTTCGGCGGAACGCCGAAGGGCGGCATCAAGCGCCTCACGGTTTCGGATGAGGACAAGCGCGTGCGCGACTGGTTCAAGGCCGAATGCGAGAAGCTGGGTTGCACGGTCGAGGTGGACGAGGTCGGCAACATGTTCGCCACCAGGCCCGGGAAGCGCAAGGACTTGAGCCCGATCGCCATGGGCTCGCATCTCGACACGCAGCCCACCGGCGGCAAGTTCGATGGCGTGCTGGGTGTGCTGGGTGCGCTCGAGGCCATGCGCACGCTGGTTGACATGGGCTACGAGACCAATGCGCCGATCATGATCGTCAACTGGACCAATGAGGAAGGCTCACGCTTCGCGCCTGCCATGCTGTGCTCGGGCGTCTATGCCGGCGTCTTCACCACGGAGTTCGCCTATTCGCGGGAGGACCGGCAGGGCATCAAGCTTGGCGATGAGCTGGAACGCATTGGCTACAAGGGCAAGGCGAAGGCGGGCGACATCAAGTTCCAGGCGATGTTCGAACTCCACATCGAGCAGGGCCCGATCCTTGAGGCCGAGAACAAGATGATCGGCGTCGTCACCGGTGTGCAGGGCATGCGCTGGTATGAGGTGACGGTGAAGGGCCAGGAATCCCACACGGGCGCCACGCCGATGGGCTTGCGCAAGAATGCGCTGCTGGGGGCTGCCCGCATGATCGAGGCCATTCACCAGGTGGGCATGAACAACCTGCCCGGCGTTGCCTCCGTCGGGTTGATCGAGAACCGCCCCAACAGCCGCAATGTGGTGCCGGGCGAAGTCTTCTTCACCGTGGACCTCCGCCACCCGGATGAGAAGGTGCTGGATCAGATGGAGGCGCAATACAAGGCCGCACTCCCGAAGATCGCCGCTGAGACCGGCGTCGAGATCGAGGAGAAGCGGATATGGAATTCGCCTGCGGTGAAATTTGCAGCACCCCTGATCGACTGCGTGCGCGAAGGGGCCTCACAGACGGGCTACACGATGCGCGAGATGGCCTCGGGTGCCGGGCACGATGCGGCCTATATCGCGCGGGTCGCCCCCACCACCATGGTCTTCGTGCCCTGCCTCGGCGGTATTTCGCACAATGAGGCGGAATCGACGACGCTGGAGGAATGCGGTGTGGGCGCGCAGGTGCTGCTCAACGCGGTGCTGGCCTATGACGGCAAGCTCGCGTGAGGAATGACATTGCGGCGCGGGCGCGGGAGATCGCGCTCACGCTCACCGCCTGGCCTTCGGTGACCGGCACGCTGGAAGAGGCGGGCTTCGCGGGCAAGCTCGCGGATATCATCAGCCATTTCGACAAGGTGTGGACAGCGCCCATTGCGGGCGATGCGCGCGCCAATGTCTTCGCGCTGAAGCGGGGCAGGGGGCGGACGACCATCGTGCTCACCGGGCATTTTGACGTCGTGCCGGCCGGCGACTATGGCGCGCTGGAGCCCCTTGCCTTCTCGCCCGAACGCCTGCTGCCCGAGACCATCGCGAGGCTGCAGCGCACGGGCGAGAATGCGCTGGCACTCGCCGATCTCGAAAGCGGCGATTTCCTGCCCGGCCGCGGCCTCCTGGACATGAAGGCGGGGCTGGCGGCGGGCTTGGCGGCGATGGAGGCCTATCAGGGCGATGCCAATCTCCTGTTCCTGGCCGTGGCGGATGAGGAAGACCGCTCGGCGGGTGCACGCGCCGCGGCGCCTCTGCTGGCGAGTATTGCCGCAGAGCATGACCTCGACATCGCGCTCGTCATCAACCTCGATGCGATATCGGACCAGGGCGATGGATCATCGGGCCGCGTGGTGGCGCTGGGTTCCATCGGCAAGCTTCTGCTGACGGCGTTCGCCGTGGGCAAGGAGGCGCATGCCTGCTACCCTGAAGATGGCGCCAACGCCGCCTATCTGGCAGCGGAACTTGTGACCGAATTCGAGCTAGCACCGGAGTTGGCCGAGACGAGCGGCGCGGAAGTGGCAGCCCCGCCGACGGCACTCCATGCCAAGGACCTGAAGTTCGGCTATAATGTGACGACCCCAGGCGGGGCCTGGGCCTATTGGAACACGCTGCAGCACCGGCGGTCCGCTGCGGAGGTGCTCGATATCTCGCTGAAGCTCGCCCGCCGCGCCATGGCGCGCGCGGAGACGAAGCTGAAGCGTGCCATTCCGGTGATGAGCTTTGCCGAGCTGTCCCGGCACGTTCCGGCGGGCGGGATGGCGCGCAGTGCGGAGCGCATCGCAAGGCTCACACATCTCGATCTTCCCGAGCGTTCCAAGCTGGTGACGGCGGAAGCCTGGGATGCGGCGGGGCTCTCAGGCGCGGGCGTGGTGATGGGCTTCGGCTCTATTCCCTATCCGGCCGTGTCGCTCTCCGATGCGGGGCTTGGCGAGGTGATCGTCAAGGCCGCGGCACAGCATGGGCTCTCGCACTGCCGCTACTTCCCCGGCATCTCCGACATGAGCTTCTTCGGCGAAGCCTCGGGCGATCTCGCCGCCTGTGCCGCGAACACGCCGGGCTGGGGCACGGGCTTCACCATGCCCGAAGCCGCGGGATATCCTTGCATCAACATCGGGCCGTGGGGGCGGGACTATCACCACTGGCTCGAGCGCCTTCACGCGCCCTATGCCTTCGGCACGCTGCCGCGCGTGCTGCTGAGCGTGATTGATGCCGTAGCGAAAGCCCGCTAAGACAGCGCGGTCTTTAGGGAGGCTATCCAATGACATTGAAGAGAATCGACGCCGGCAAGCGCATGAGCTCTGCCGTGGTGCATGGCGGCAAGGTCTATCTCGCGGGCTTCGTGGCCGAAGCGGCTGCGGGCAAGTCCGTCAACGAGCAGACCAAGGACATCCTTGGCCAGATCGACACGGTGCTGAAGAAGGCAGGGACGTCCAAGACCAACATCATCAAGGCCAACATCTGGCTCACCGACATCAAGACATTCGGCGAAATGAATGCGGCCTGGGATGCCTGGGTGGTTCCCGGCCAGACGCCGGCGCGCGCCACCGTCGAATCGAAGCTCGCGGCCCCGGGCCTCGACGTCGAGATCATGGTCGAAGCGGCGATCCTGAAGGCGCCCGCCCGCCGCCCGGCCTCCGCCGCCACGCGCGCCGCCAAGGCCAATGCCAAGAAGGCGTCCAAGACGGTGCCGACCAAGGCCGCCCGCAAGGCTGCACGGAAAGCCAAGAAGGGCTGAACGCCGCCATGAAGGCGCTGGTGCTGGGGGCGGGGATCGTCGGGATCACCACGGCCTATGAGCTGTGGCGCGACGGCCATGAGGTGACGGTCATCGACCGGGAGCCCGAGCCCGCCAGCTTCACCAGCTTCTCCAATGCCGGGCTCTTCGCGCCGGGCCATGCCTATGCATGGTCCTCGCCCGCAGCACCCGGCATCCTTCTGCGCTCGCTGTGGCGGGGCGACCAGGCGCTGCGCTTCAAATTCTCCACCGACCCGCGCTTCTGGCGCTGGATGTGGCGCTTCTGGCGCCAATGCACGGCGGAGCGCGCGGCGCTCAACACCACCCGCAAGGTGCGGCTGTGCAACTATTCGCTCGCTGTCTTCCATGAGACGGTGAAGCACAGCGGCGTGGCGTTCGACGGGCGGACGGGCGGGCTCCTCTACCTCTACCGGTCGGAGGCGGCACTCAGGGCTGCTTCCGCCAAGTCCCGCATCCTCACCGACAATGGCTGCCTCATCGAGACGCTGGACCGCAACGGCGTGGCCGCACGCGACCCGGCACTTGCCCCGGTGAAGGACAAGTTCGCCGGTGCGCTCTATGCACCCGATGACGAGAGCGGGGATTGCCGCATGTTCGCGCTGAACATGGCGGAGTGGCTGAAGCAGCGCGGCGTCACCTTCAAATACGAGACCACCATCACCCGCCTCGAGACGGCGGGAGACCGTGTGACCGCCGTGATCACCGACAAGGGCCGCGAGACAGCGGACGTGATCGTGCTCTGCCTCGGCGTCTATTCCCCGCATCTGGCAAGTGAGATCGGGCATGACCTGCCGATCTATCCGGTCAAGGGATATGCCATCACGGCCCCCATGGCGGGGCGCAACAACCCGCCAACCATCGGCGGTGTGGATGAGGAATCGCTCGTCGCCTATGCGCCCTATGGCGGCCGGGTGCGGGTGACGGCGACGGCGGAATTCTCAGGCTACGGGCGGGAGCACCGCCCTGAGGACTTCGCCACCATGCTCGTCACCATGAAGGGCCTGTTCCCCGATGGTGCGGACTGGGACAGGGCGAGCTTCTGGGCGGGCCTCAGGCCCATGACGCCGGAGGGAACGCCCATCCTCGGCCCCTCGCGCATGAAGAACCTGTGGTTCAACACGGGGCAAGGCCACATGGGCTGGACCATGAGCCATGGCGCGGCCCGGATCACCGCCGATCTGATCGCCGGAAAACGGCCCGGAATCCCGCTCGAGGGTATGACTGCCGCGGCGTAAGCAGGGTCACATTCCTGCCCCAAAACGCCCTATGGTGCGCGGCAACGATAACGATCTAGGTGACTTGGGGAATGAAGATTTTGCGTATCGCCGCCATCGCGGCTGTCCTTGGCCTGTCAACGGGCCTGTGGCCACGCGCGGCGGACGCTGCCCAGACCGGCATGGCCTCCTACTACAAGCACGGTGCACGCACCGCCAATGGCGAGCGTTTCAACCCGCATGGCTATACGGCGGCCCATCGCACGCTTCCCTTCGGTACCCGGGTGCTGGTCACCAATCTCAAGAACGGCAAGTCGGTGATCGTGCGCATCAACGACCGCGGGCCCTTCACCAAGGGCCGCGTCATTGACCTGAGCCTCGGTGCGGCGAAGGTGGTGGGCCTCACGACGTCAGGTGTCGCCAAGGTGAGGGTCGTCCGGCTCGACTGAGCTGCCGATCTGGAGTAGGCGGGTCCTTTCTGAAGGACTGACGCCATGGCACTGCTGACCGCCGCCATCACCCAGATGGCCTCCCAAAATGACTGGACGAAGAATTGCGACAAGGCCGAAAGCCTTGTCCGCGAGGCTGCGGCCAAGGGGGCGCAGCTCGTGCTGCTGCAGGAGCTGTTCGATGGCGATAACTTCTGCATCGAGCAGCATGCGGCGTTTCTGGCGCGCGCCGCGGAGATCGACCGCCACCCGACGGTCAAACGCTTCGCGGCGCTGGCCCGCGAGCTTGGCGTGGTGCTGCCGGTGAGCGTGTTCGAGCGGGCGGGCACGGTGCATTTCAACACCACCGTCATCGTCGATGCCGATGGCCGCCAGCTCGGCATCTACCGCAAGAGCCACATTCCGGATGGGCGCGGCTATCAGGAAAAGTTCTATTTCTCGCCGGGCGACACGGGCTTCAAGGTGTGGGACACAGCGGCGGGCCGGATCGGGCTCGGCATTTGCTGGGACCAGTGGTTCCCCGAATGCGCGCGCGCCATGGCGCTGATGGGGGCGGAAATCCTGCTCTATCCCACCGCCATCGGCTCCGAGCCACCTGATCCCAGCTATGATTCATCCACGCATTGGCAGAACACCATGCGCGGCCACGCGGCCGCCAACATCATGCCGCTGCTGGCCTCGAACCGGGTGGGCCGCGAGACCGCCCCCGATGGCCGCTTCGACATCTTCTATGGCCGCTCCTTCATCGCCGACCATCAGGGCGAGAAACTCGCCGAGATGGACCGGGTGGAGGAAGGGCTGCGGGTGGCGGAGTTCGATCTTACCGCGATTGCCGACCTGCGCCGCGCCTGGGGCCTGTTCCGCGACCGGCGGCCCGAGCTTTACGGCGCGCTGCTGACGCTGGACGGGCGGCACAAGAGCGCGGCGGGGTGAGATGGCGCTGTCCTGTCCCGCTGTGCGGGAGAGGAAGGGGCCCCAACGAAGTTGGGGGAGGTGAGGGCTGCGGATGGTGATGAAGGTGATGTGGCATCCTGCTCTGCCCCCAATCCTTGGATCACCTGAGGCTAGAGTTTTCGGCCTCTTGCTCTGCCCCCAATCCTTGGATCACCTGAGGCTAGAGTTTTCGGCCTCTTTCGTCAGTGACGGGCTGGATGCGCCACCGAAGTTGTGCAGCTGAATCGGGGTGTTTTGCTCGATCCCGCTGTGGGGTCTTTCCTCATTGTAGTATCTACGCCAAGCCTCCATTTTTGCACGGGCGGCGACATGGGTCTGAACCTAAACTGATCCCTCCCGGTTTCTGGACAGCCAGCCAGAGTTGCGGCTAAGCTTTCCTGAAGCACTGAAACCGCAGGGGAGGAAGCATGGCGGCCAAGAACAATTTCCCGAAGCTTCACAATGCGATGTGGCCGGGGCTCGTGGGCAAGGGGCCGGATTCGGAGCCGCCGATCGATCTCGACACCATGATCGGCCTGACGGCCAAGGCCGAGGTCAATGGCGTGAAGTTCGATGGCATCGACATCTTCCACGCCGCGCCGCACACCAACATTGATTTCAGCGATGACGAGGTGAAGCAGCTGGCGGACAAGGCAGCCCGCCACAAGCTGGCCATCGGCTCCATCGTCGCGCCGGTCTGGCCGCCCGTTGGCGGCGGTTCGGCCATGGGCTCGGCCGAGGACCGCAAGAAATTCGTGGCCAATGTGCGCAAATCCTGCGAGCTGGGCAAAAGGCTGCGCGAGCTGGGCGTGCGCAGCTATGGCGTGATCCGCATCGATTCGGCTGCGAGCCCCGCCGACTGG
>JBEILC010000163.1:0-6829 GCA_040379425.1 Hyphomicrobiales bacterium | reverse complement strand
GCTGGCACGGGGTGTCGCGATCTTCGTCCTGATGTGGACGTGGCGCGAGGGCTCTAGGCTTCTGGCGGAAAAGACCCGGATATCGGAAGTGCCGCTCGCCGGCCTCGTCGAGCAGATGGAGAAGAAGCCGCCGCATACCGTGTCCGGCACGGCGGTGTTCCTCACCAGCGATGCGGCGAGTGCGCCAACGGCACTGCTGCACAGCCTCAAGCACTACAAGGTGCTGCACGAGCGGAACGTGATCCTGAAGGTCAGGACCTCCACGCTGCCGCGCGTGGCGAAAGAGCAGAGGCTCAAGGTCGAGCAGCTCTCAGACCGGTTCTGGCGCGTGGAACTGAGCTTCGGCTTCATGGAACAGCCCAATGTTCCCGCCGCCCTCAAGAACGCGCCTGCCGGAAGCCTGCCCTTCACGCTGACCGACACCTCGTTCTTCCTGTCGCGGCGCAGCGTGCGCGCCTCCAGGTACCAGGGCATGCCATTCTGGCAGGACAAGCTGTTCATCATTATGGCGAAGAACGCCAATGATGCGAGCAGCTATTTCCGCCTGCCGCCCGGCCGCGTCATCGAGGTCGGAAGCCAGGTGACAGTGTAGGCTCTCATTGTCCCGGTCGGGGTGTTGGCGGCTCTGCAGCCGCGTCATGTCCCCGGCCGGGATTGTCGAGCGAGCCGATCGAGACCGCGCCGCACTGGCAGCCGCCGGTGGTGGGGGTGGTCATGAGGCTGAGTTTCGCGCGGAATGATTGACATGTCGGCCTCGACGTCCTCTCCCGCAAGGCGGGAGAGGAGGGGGCCCCAACGAGAGTTGGGGTAGGTGAGGGGCTGCGAGCTCCGGCGCGTGACTCCCCCTCGCCTCCCCGCTTCGCGGGTCCCTTTTTCTCCCGCTGAAGGAGCGGGAGAAGACGTTGTTGCCACTTACCCCATCGCCTTCTGCAGATTGGCGTCAACGGCGTCGAGGTAGCCTTCGGTGGAGAGCCAGGTCTGGTCGGGGCCGACGAGGACGGCGAGGTCCTTGGTCATCTTGCCCTCTTCGATGGTCTGGACGACGACCTTCTCCAGCGTCTCGGCGAAGCGCAGGAGCTGCGCGTTGTCGTCCAGCTTGGCGCGGTGCTTGAGGCCGCCGGTCCAGGCGAAGATCGAGGCTGCCGAGTTGGTGGAGGTCTGCTTGCCCTGCTGGTGCAGGCGGTAGTGGCGCGTCACCGTGCCGTGGGCGGCTTCCGCCTCGACCGTCTTGCCGTCGGGCGTCATCAGCACCGAGGTCATGAGGCCCAGGGAGCCGAACCCTTGAGCCACCGTGTCCGACTGCACATCGCCGTCATAGTTCTTGCAGGCCCAGACATAGCCGCCGGTCCACTTCAGCGCCGAGGCCACCATGTCGTCGATCAGGCGGTGCTCGTAGACGAGCTTGCGCTTGTCGAACAAGGCCTTGAACTCCGCATCGAAGATTTCCTGGAAGATGTCCTTGAAGCGGCCGTCATAGGCCTTGAGGATGGTGTTCTTGGTGGAAAGATAGACCGGATAGTTGCGCATCAGGCCGTAGTTGAAGGAGGCGCGGGCGAATTCCTTGATTGATTCATCGAGGTTGTACATCGCCATGGCGACACCGGCGCCGGGCGACTTGAAGACTTCCTTCTCGATCACCGTGCCGTCCTCGCCCACGAACTTGATGGTGAGCGTGCCCTTGCCGGGGAAGGTGAAGTCGGTGGCGCGGTACTGGTCGCCGAAGGCGTGGCGGCCGATGATGATGGGCTGCGTCCAGCCGGGAACCAGGCGCGGCACGTTCTTGCAGATGATCGGCTCACGGAAGATGACGCCGCCCAGAATGTTGCGGATCGTGCCGTTGGGCGACTTCCACATCTGCTTCAGGTTGAATTCCTTCACCCGCGCCTCGTCCGGCGTGATGGTGGCGCACTTGACGCCCACGCCGTATTTCTTGATGGCGTTCGCGGCATCGATGGTGACCTGGTCATTGGTCTGGTCGCGGTATTCGACGGACAGGTCATAGGAGTGAAGATCGACGTCCAGATAGGGCAGGATCAGCTTCTTCTTGATGAGGTCCCAGATGATGCGGGTCATCTCGTCGCCGTCCAACTCGACAACCGGATTCTGGACCTTGATCTTCGCCATGTGACAAGCCTTCTGTTGCAATGCGGAAACTCGGGGAGGGGCTATAGCAGCCCATGCGGCAAGCGGCAATTCAGACTGTAGACCAAGGCCGGTTCCCCCTTGAAAACAGGCGGGTACCGGGTCCAGTCTGCCGCTCCCGCATGAAGGAGTCTTGAAGATGCAGGTTGCCGATCCGAAGCTGATCGATGGGGGAGCGGCGGTCGAACTGTCGCTGGGGGGAGCGCGCCACCGCTTCCATGCCCTGTGGCTCCGGGACAATGCGCGGGACGAGAAGACCCGCAGCCCGGGCAACGGCCAGCGCCTCATCACCATCCTCGACATTCCGGCGGACACGCGGATCGCGGAGGCGAAGGCCGATGGCCAGCACCTCGCGCTCCGCTTCGAGCCCGAGGGGCGCACCATCGCCTTTGATGGCCAGTGGCTTGCCCGCCACGCTTATGACCGCAACCAGCCCCGCGAACCGGGCTGGACGCCAGCGGTGATCGAGCGCTGGGACGGGCGGCTCCTCAACCATGTGCCATCGGAGAGCTGGACGGACGTGACCACGAGCCGCGCCGCACTTGGCCGGTGGCTCGCCGCCGTGCGCCGCTATGGCTTCGCGGTGATGACCGGTACGCCCACCGAGCCCGGCACGCTGTGCAAGGTGGCGGAGCTCTTCGGCTATGTGCGCGAGACCAATTATGGCCGCTGGTTCGAGGTGCGGGCGGAGGTCAACCCCAACAACCTCGCCTACACCAACCTCGGCCTTCAGGCCCACACCGACAATCCCTACCGCGATCCCGTGCCCACGCTCCAGATCCTCGCCTGCCTCGAGAATTCGGTCGATGGCGGGGATTCGATCGTGGTCGACGGCTTCAAGGTGGCGGAGCGGCTCAAGGCCGAGAACCCGAGGGGCTTCGCGCTGCTCTCCGGCCACAACGCACGTTTCGCATATGAAGGCTCGGCGGGTGTACGCTTGCGGTCCAAGCGGCCGATGATCGAGCTGGGGTCTGATGGCGAGCTTATCGCCATCCGCTTCAACAACCGCTCGCTTGCCGCCGCGACGGATGTTCCTTATGAGGACATGGCGGATTACTACGCCGCCTACCGGCGCTTCGCGGAGCTGATCGAGGACCCCGCCATGGAGGTCACCTTCAAGCTGAAGCCTGGCGAGCTCTTCATCGTCGACAACACGCGCGTGCTGCATGCGCGCAAGAGCTTCTCCGGCACGGGCAAGCGCTGGCTCCAGGGTTGCTATGCTGACAAGGACGGGCTCTATTCCACGCTCTCCGCCATCGAGGAAGAAGGACTGCCCGCATGACGCCCGACCGTTCCAGCATCGTCGACTTCATCGCCGATATCTTCGAGCGGCGCGGGGCGGAGTCCTACCTTGGCGAGGCCGTCACCATGTCGGAGCACATGCTGCAGGGCGCGGTGCTGGCCGAGCAGGAGGGGGCGCCGGAGGAACTGATCGCCGCCGCGTTGCTCCATGACATCGGCCATTACACCTCCGAATTCGGCGCCATGTCCCTGGGCGATGAGCGCGACAATTACCATGAGGAGGCGGGTGCGCATGTGCTGGAGCCGTTCTTCCCGCCCGTCATCACCGAATGCGTGCGCCTGCATGTGCCGGCCAAGCGCTATCTCTGCGCCACCGACAAGGGCTACTACGACCGCCTCTCGGAGGCCTCCAAGCACACGCTGATGCTGCAGGGCGGGCCGATGCGTGCGGAGGAGATCCGCGAATTTGAGAAGAACCCGTTCCACAGGCAAGCCGTGAAGGTCCGCATCTGGGATGACGAGGGCAAGAAGCCGGGAATGCAGACGCCGGAGTTCCGGCACTATGTGCCGCTGCTGAAGCGGGTGGTGGAGCGGGCGTGGGTGTCCCGTCCCCCCTCATGCCGTCACCCCGGCGAAAGCCGGGGCGAAGCTTCCGTGCGGCTGGCAAAGCTGGGTCCCGGCTGTCGCCGGGATGACGGACTTATGAAATGACTCTCCGCGCCTCCGCCGAGGCCAATGCGCTGCGGCACCGCAAGTTCGTTCATTATCTGCTGGCCATCGGCTGCGCCTCCTTCGCGGTGCAGATCATGTCGGTGTCGGTGGGCTGGCAGATCTATGACATCACGCGCGATCCGCTGGACCTTGGCTATGCCGGGCTCGCCCAGTTCCTGCCGCCGCTGCTGCTGGTGCTGGTCACGGGCCTCGTGGCGGACCGCTTCAACCGCCGCTACATCATGGCCGCCTGCCTCGGCCTCGAGGCGCTGTGTGCGCTGGGGCTTCTGGTCTTCACCCTGTCGCACCCGACCGGGGTGCTGCCCGTCTTCGGCATCCTCGTGGTGCTCGGCATCGCGCGCGCCTTCCTCAATCCGGCCTCGGATGCGCTGGCGCCCAATCTCGTGCCCCGCGAGGCGATTGCACACGCCATCTCGCTCACCACCATGGTCTGGCAGACGGCGAACATCGCCGGGCCGGTGGCGGGGGGCCTGCTCTATGCCGTTGCGGGGGAGGTGGCCTATGGCGTGGCGCTGGCGCTGGTCGCATTCGCCGCGCTCTTGGTCCTGACCATCGGTTCGGTGGCCCAGCCCAACCACGCGGGCGAGGAGATGACGTTGTCGACGCTCTTCGCGGGCTTCGCCTACATCCGCAAGGAGCGGATCGTGCTGGGGGCGATCTCGCTCGATCTCTTCGCGGTGCTGCTGGGCGGTGCCGTGGCGCTGCTCCCCGTCTATGCGCGCGACATTCTGGAGGTGGGGCCCTGGGGGCTGGGGCTGCTCCGCGCCGCACCCGGCATCGGCGCCATCCTCATGGCGCTCTACCTCGCGCGCTATGGCATCAGGGACCGGGCCGGCGTGATCCTCTTCGTCTGCGTGGCAGGCTTCGGCGTCTTCACCATCGTGTTCGGGCTTTCGACCTCCGTGCCGCTCTCCATCGCGGCACTGGTGCTGATGGGGGCCTGCGACATGGTCAGCGTCTATATCCGGGAAACCATCCTGCAGCTCTGGACGCCCGATGAGGTGCGCGGCCGGGTCAATGCCGTGAACCGGGTGTTCATCGGCGGCTCGAACGAGCTGGGCGAATTCCGCGCAGGCGTCATGGCCGCCTGGATCGGCACGGTCGCCGCCGTCACCTTCGGCGGGGCAGGGACCATGGCGGTGGCGGGGCTGTGGTCCCGCTGGTTCCCCGAACTCCGGACCGCGAGGCGGCTGGACGGGCGGGGCTAGGGCCGCTATTTCCCACCCATCATGGCTGGAATGAGGTAGGAAAGAGTCAGCAATATCAGCGTCTAATGTCCATGCGCGGCTTGGCGGCTGCGGAGTGTCGGGCCGGGCTGTCGTGGCACACCGGGGGTCGGGTGAACCCATCGGAACTATATTCATCACCGATCATTGACCGAAGAAAAGACCTATTATATTTATAGGCCAATGCCGACCAGTCAACCTGATAGCTTAAACGCGCCCGAGGCTCTGGCCCTCATCCGCCGGATTGCGGAGAACACCCAGAACATAATCGACACACGCCACAGTTTGGCGCGGGGTCGGCAGAAACAAATCAACCGGCGACAGATGGAACTCTGCTGCCAGAAAGGAACCATTTCAGAAGGACCGTTCCTGAACAGGTACGGACATTGGCAAGTGAATCTCTTCCGGCATGCCGCCGGCGAGGAGATCACATGCGCCGTGGCGATCGAATGGGACACCAAGATCCTGATCATCACGGCTTACCACGGAGGAGGACGATAATTCATGGCTTATCACTATCAAGAGTGCGGCCTCGACAGCATTTGGCTCGAGAACGGCTACACATTCCACGACACGCCCTATGGCAGGGGCGTGTCCATCCATGCGACCGAGCAACTGCATAAGGTCATCACCATGTGGCTCGTGAACACCCCGAAGCGGATCAACGGCGCAGAGTTGCGGTTCATCCGCCTGGAGATGGACCTCACTCAGCGTGACCTCGCCGGGATTCTCGGGTCCGAAGAGCAGAACGTGCGCCGCTGGGAGAAGGCTCGCACCGCCGCGATTCCCGGCACCGCTGATCGGCTACTTCGAGTGTTGGCATCCGAATATGTAGAGGGCGACGGCTCCGTGCGCGCCTTCGTGAACCGTATGGCGGAATTGAACCGGGTCGAGTATGCGGAGGCCCGCCTGCGTGAAACACCGCAAGGCTGGAAAGTGACCGACACGGATACCACCGCCGATCAGGCATGCTGACGAGATGACCGACTGGAAAATTCCCTTGGTCCTCCTGGTCGGCATCACTGTCGGTGCGGGCGGCGTCTACATACGTGATCGCCAGGCCTATCCGGTGGTCGGCCAAACGTGCTGGAAGCAGTCTGGCGAGTGCACCGTGACCACCAGATACAGCGACTGGCAATCCTGCCAGTGGGCGGTGGAGCTTGGTAACATGGGGTGCGACCGTACTGATGCCGGTAACGTCATCTGCAAGCCAGCTCCGAACGCTGTTGTATTCGGCCAATGTGTCAATCGCTGACTGGAGCGTCATAACTTGCCACCGCCGCCAGCCCGGACAACACACAGCCGTAGCCACATCGTGCCCTGCCACTGGCCGCCGTCACCTTCGGCGGGGCAGGGACCATGGCGGTGGCGGGCCTCTGGTCCCGCTGGTTCCCCGAACTCCGGACCGCGAGGCGGCTGGACGGGCGGGGCTAGGGCCGCTATTTCCCACCCATCATGGCTGGAACCGACAAGACGAAGAATCAGGT
>JBEILC010000162.1:0-6837 GCA_040379425.1 Hyphomicrobiales bacterium | reverse complement strand
GTTCGACGGCGAGTTGAGGATGAGCCACTTGGTCTTCGGCGTGATCACCTTCTCGAGGTCGGCGGCCTGCAGCTTGAAGCCGTTCTCCAGCTTGCCCTCGACGAAGACGGGTGTTCCGCCCGCCAGCATCACGATGTCGGGATAACTGACCCAGTAGGGTGCGGGCACGATCACCTCGTCGCCGGGGTTCACGGTGGCCATCAGCGCGTTGAACAGCACCTGCTTGCCGCCCGTGCCGACGGAGACCTGGGAGGGCTTGTAGTCGAGCCCGTTCTCACGCTTGAACTTGTCGACGATCGCTTTCTTGAGTTCCGGAATGCCGTCGACCGCCGTGTACTTGGTCTTGCCCGCCTGGATCGCCTTGATCGCCGCGTCCTTGATATTCTGCGGCGTGTCGAAGTCGGGCTCGCCCGCGGCCAGCCCGATCACGTCGCGGCCCTCCGCCTTCAGCGTCATCGCCTTGGTGGAAATGGCAATGGTGGCGGAGGGCTGGATGCGGTTGAGCGAGTCGGAAATGAACCCCATGGCGGTAACCTTTCGATTTTTCGGGCTGAATAGGGGCTGGCGCGGGCAAGGGCAAGCCTCAATCCGCCGCATCACCGGCAGGGCAGGATTGCGCTAGAAACTCCCCCATGAGCGATCTTCCCTTTCTCGTGGCGGGTGGCGGCATCGGCGGGCTGGCGGCAGCCCTTGGGCTGGCGGCCCAGGGCAGGCCCGTGCGGCTCTTCGAGCAGGCCGCCGCCTTTGAGGAGGTGGGAGCGGGCCTCCAGATGTCGCCCAATGGCGTCGCGGCGCTCCGCGCACTCAAGGCCTGGGAGGCGGTGGAGCCCTCCTGCGTCATCCCTTCCGAAATCCACCTGCGGGACGGGCGGTCGGGCGCCCTCCTCCAGCGCATCCGCTTGGGCAAGAGCTTTGAGGAGCGTTTCGGGGCGCCCTACCGCGTCTGCCACCGGGCGGACCTGCTGGCGGGCCTGCTCCAGACGGCGCGCCAGTCCGGCGTGATCGACCTCAACACCGCCCGCCACGCCGCCGCCATCGAAGATGAGGACCAAGCCGCCCGCCTCACCTTCGCGGACGGCGACTTCGCCGCCGGATGCGCCGTCATCGCGGCGGACGGCATCCGCTCCACCTTGCGCAACCACATCGCCCCCGCCTCCCCCGTCAACCGCCGCATGCGGCTCTACCGCAGCCTCCTGCCGCTGGAGAAGGTTCCGCCGGAGATCGAGGCCGATTGCGTCACCCTCTGGCTCTATCCCGGCGGCCACGTGGTGCATTACCCGGTCAGCAACTGGCGGAACTTCAACATCGTCGCCGCAGTCGAGGCCGAGGCTGACGAGGGCGGCTGGCAGTCCCCCGCGCGCACGGGTGAGGTGGCGCGCCACTTCACCGGCGCCTGCGAGGAATTGTCGCGGCTCCTTGCCGCACCCACTGCGTGGCGGCGCTGGCCAGGGGCGGATCTTCCGCCACTGGAGCACTGGTCGAAAGGGCGCATGACATTGCTGGGCGATGCGGCGCACGCCACCCTCCCTTTCCTCGCGCAAGGCGCCGTGATGGCGCTGGAGGACGCCATCGTGCTGTCCTGCGAAGCCGCGAAGCCCCAGCCGATTTTTGACGCATTCAGCGCCTATGAACAGCAGCGAAAGCCCCGCACCTCGCGCGTGCAGGAGCAATCCCGCCGCATGGGCCGCATCTATCACGCCGGGGGTGCCGTGGCCTTCGCCCGCAACCTGACGCTGGGGGTCGCGAGCCCGGATTTCGCGCTCCGCCGCCTCGAATGGATCTACCGCTGGACGCCGGATGTGTCCTGATCAAGAAATCGTGTGGACGGCGTCCGCTCGGCAAGACGTATCGTAATCACGGCAAAGCAAGGAGGATGACATGACACGACTGACAATGGCTGCGCTCGCCTGCCTCATTGGCCTTTCCGCACCCGCCTTCGCCGCGGGTGATGGTGGCGGCAATGAATCCTCGCCCGCCAACCAGAAGTGCAAGAAGGGCGAGGTCTGGGACAAGAACCGCCAGAAATGTGTGAAGAAGAAATCTGGCATCCTGCCGGACGAGGACCTCTACCAGCAGGGCCGCGCGCTCGCCCGCCAGGGCCATTATGACTGGGCGATCGAGGTGCTGGCACTGGTACAGAACCAGAAGGATCCGCGCGTCCTCAACTACACCGGCTACAGCCACCGCAAGGCTGGCCGCCTCGAGATCGGCATCACCTATTACCGTGAGGCCCTCGCCATCGACCCGAACTTCAACCTCGCGCGTGAGTATCTGGGCGAAGGCTACATCGCCGCCGGCCGCATCGATCTGGCGAAGACCGAGCTCGCCGCCATCGAACAAAGCTGCGGCACGGTTTGCACGGAGTACAAGGACCTCTCCGCCGCGATCACTGCCGCAAATTGATAAATGCACAAAGCCATCACCCCAGCGAAAGCTGGGGTCCAGCTTTCTCACCGCGAACACTGAACCGAAGCGGGATGCCAGCTTTCGCTGGCATGACGGATGGGGTGGTTACACCCCCTCCACCAGCCACTCCACTTTCCCCTGCCCCCAATCACCCAGCCCCAGCCGTGCTGCCAGTGCGGGCACGATCACGCGCAGTTCCTCGTCAAGTTTCCAGGGCGCATTGACGATCGCCAGACCCGAGCCTGCCAGGCCGCCGCCGGTGAAGGATTCGCGCACCTGCAATTCCACCTTCAGCGTCGACGCAACACCCATCTCCGTCACCGCCTGAAGAATCGTCTCCGCCGTGCGGTCCGCCTTCAGCGGATACCACAGCAGGAACGCTCCTTGCGCGAAGCGGCGCAAACCATGAGCCAGCATGCTCACGGCCTTCTCCGCCTCGTTCTTCACCTCGTAAGGCGGGTCGATCAGGATCACGCCCCGGCGTTCGGGCGGCGGCAGCCGGGCCTTCAGGCAGGTCTCGGCATCCATGCTGGTGATCTCGACTCGGCGGTCGCGGATGAAGTGCCGCTCCAGCGCCACCGCGTCCTCAGGGTGAAGCTCATTGGCGAGCATGCGGTCGCTCTCGCGCATCAGCCGCAGCGCCAGTTCGGGCGAACCGGGATAGAGCCTCACACCGCCCTGCGGGTTCATCGCCGCGATCACCGCGCGGTAGGGCGCGAGCAGTGCTTCGGCCTCGTCTGACAGCGGCTCCGCCAGCTTGCCGATGCCGCCTTCCCATTCCCCGGTCTTGCCCGCCTCGATGCCGCCGAGATCATAGATGCCGATCCCTGCATGCGCGTCGATCACCCGGAAGGGCTTGTCCTTGCGCTTCATCGCTTCGATCACGCGGGCCAGCACCGTGTGCTTCAGCACATCGGCGTGGTTTCCGGCATGATAGGCGTGGCGGTAGTTCATTCGCTGAGCGTGATCGAGGCCAAGTCGATCATCGTGCCGTCCTGGCCGAGATTGACATAGAGCACCCGGTCCGGTGCGGCCTCCTTCACCATGAAGAAGCCGATGAGGTCAACGCGGTAGCCGAGTTCGCCGCAGGGCGGTTCCGGCACCTCGATCTGCACGACCGAATCGAAGGCCTCCTTGCGCTTGCCGGTGGGCACCACCTGCCATGCCGTCCAGCCCTGCGGTGCCGGCTGGTCCTCGACCTTCGCCATCACGCATTCGGCGTCATTGAGGACGAGGCCCTTCTGCTTCAGTGCCGGCAGCAGGGCCGGAACACCACCATCGGCGCGGAACTGGCGCAGCACCGGATAGGGCTCGCCCCGGTCGACGCGGAGCGCGAACAGGTCCTTAGCCTCATCATAGATCACGTCCCACAGGCCGGTGTCGAACTTGCATTGCTCGGTCCACAGCGCGATGCCTTTGCCCTTGCGCCAGAACCAGCTGCAGTCTTTGCGGTCGGTCGCATAGAAGGGTGCGGGTGGTGCGCCCTGTTCCGCTGCATGGGGCGGCACGCGCAAGCTCACCTCGGCGAGGGGCACGCAGACATCGCCGCCGCCATTGGGGTTCACGAGACCGGCGAGTGCGGGGCATCGGGCTCCAGCCCCTTGCCCCGGCCATAGAGGCAGACCTTGCCCTCGGGAAGTTCATAGACGATCACCCCGTCGAGATCGCGGTTGGCAAGCTTTCCCGCGGCGAAGCTTTCCGAGAAGCGCACGTCGATCTGCTTTCCCAATGCGGCGCGAAGGTTCAGCGCGGCGTCCGCGGCGGGCACGATCACCTCCTCCGCCATCGCGGGCGCGGCATAAAGCAGGGCGGCAAGCACGGCGGATGCGAGGTGTTTCATGCGCCGGACTCATGCCAGACAACCGGGCCTTTGGCTATCGCCGCCGCGCGGGGCAGGCTAGGAAGCGGCATGGCGCCCGAAACCCGGCCAGACCGCCCCTCCTATGCGATCCTCATCGCCATCAGCGCGGTGGGGCCGTTGGCGCTGAACATCTTCATGCCCTCCATGCCGGGCCTCCAGCGGGAGTTCGGCGTCTCCTACGGCGTCGTGCAGCTGACCCTCACCCTCTATCTGATCGGCATGGCGGCCTGCCAGCTCGTCTATGGCCCGATCTCGGACCGGGTTGGCCGCCGCCCCATGCTGCTCTTCGGCCTCGCGCTCTTCGTGCTGGCGAGCCTGATGGCGGCGCTCGCGCCCTCGATCCATGTGCTGATCGCCGCGCGCCTTCTGCAGGCTGTCGGCGGAGCGGCGGGCATCGTTCTGGCGCGCGCCATGGTGCGAGACGTGTTCGACCGTGAAACCTCGGCCAGCGTCATCTCCTACATCACCATGGCCTTCGTCGTGGCGCCCATGGTGGCGCCAGCGCTTGGCGGCTACATCGACGTAAATGGCGGCTGGCGCTTGGGTTTCTGGCTGCTCGCGGGGCTTGGCGCGGTGGTGCTCGCCGCCGCATGGCGCTTCCTGCCCGAAACCCATGTGAACCGCGCCGCTGCCGGCACCGGCATGGGCCTCATCACCGGCGCGGTGCGCCTCTTCGCGCTGCGGCGCTTCCGCGGCTACACGCTGGTGCTGGCCTTCACCTCATCCGTGTTCTTCGCCTTCCTCGGCGGCGCCCCGCATATCATGATCGATGTGCTGGGCCGCACCCCGATGGAATATGGCCTGTGGTTCGTCACCGTCTCCGCGGGCTACATGGCGGGGAACTTCCTCTCGGGGCGCAATACCCGCGCGGTGGGGCTTGACCGCATGATCACCATGGGCTGCGCCGTCACGCTGGCGGGCGGGCTGCTGTGCTTCGCGGCCGCCGTCGCGGGCATGCTATCGCCCGCAACACTGTTCCTGCCCATGTGCCTTGCGGCCCTGGGGAACGGCCTCACCATTCCCAATGGCACGGCGGGCGCGATCAGCGTCGACCAGCGCCTTACAGGCGCGGCGGCCGGCTGGTCGGGCTTCTCGCAGATGGCCTGCGGGGCGGCGGCCTCCCAGCTCGTGGGCTCGCTGCAGGACGGCTGGCCCACCGCCGTCTTCTGGTTCATGGCGGCGGCAAGCCTCCTGGCGCTGGTCTCGCATCTCGCGATGCTGCGCACGCCGGAACCTCTGCGACCGCAGGGCCGTTCAACCCCCGGCGTTGGTTGAGGTGAAGGGGTCCCTCACAGGAATCTCCAGCGCGGCACGAGGTTGGCCTCGCGCGCTCCACCACCGCCTGCATCCACAGGTTCGAGAGGCCGACGTTGAACATGCCGTTCTCGTCCATCGGCCGGGTGCGGAACACGGCGAAGACTTGCGCTTCGCGGACCCGAGGTCAATCGCCCTCGTCTCCCTTCCCCCCACCTCCCGCCGCCCCTATATTCCCCCATCATGGGACACTCACGCCAGCAGGGCGGCTTCGCGGAAGCGCCGCAGCCTGATCTCGATTCCGCCGAACCCTTCACGGGCAGTCTCGGGCCGCTGCGGCCGGAATTCGTGCCGCTGTCCAGCTTCACGCCGGTCAAGCCGCCGAAGCCGCCGAAGTCGGATGGCGGCCGCGGCTTGCGCACGGTCTCCGAGTTCGAGCCGAAGGGCGACCAGCCGACAGCCATCGCGGAGCTCGTCTCAGGCGTCCAGGCGCTGGAGCGGGACCAGGTGCTCTTAGGGGTAACCGGCTCCGGCAAGACCTTCACCATGGCGAAGGTGATCGAGGCCACGCAGCGCCCCGCGCTGATCCTCGCCCCCAACAAGACGCTGGCCGCCCAGCTCTATGGCGAGTTCCAGAGCTTCTTCCCGGACAATGCGGTGGAGTATTTCGTCTCCTATTACGACTACTACACGCCGGAGGCCTATGTGCCCCGCAGCGACACATATATCGAGAAGGAATCCGCCATCAACGAGCAGATCGACCGCATGCGCCACTCGGCCACGCGCTCTCTGCTGGAGCGTGATGACGTGATCGTGGTGGCCTCCGTCTCCTGCATCTACGGCATCGGCGACGTCGAGACCTATTCGGCCATGGCCTTCGAGATCAAGAAGGGCAGCCGCACGCCGCAGCGCCAGCTCCTCGCCGATCTCGTCGCCCTTCACTACAAGCGCAATGACCAGAATTTCGTGCGCGGAACCTTCCGGGTGCGCGGCGACACCATCGAGCTCTTCCCCTCCCATTTCGAGGACCGCGCCTGGCGCCTCTCGCTTTTCGGCGACGAGATCGAGTCGATCTCCGAGTTCGATCCGCTGACCGGCCAGAAGATGGCGGAGCTGGAGCAGATCAAGGTCTATTCCAACTCGCATTACGTGACGCCGAAGCCCACGCTGGAGCAGGCCGTCTCCCGCATCAAGAATGACTTGAGGCTCCGGCTCGCGGAGTTCAATTCGGCGGGCCGCCTGCTGGAGGCCCAGCGCCTCGAGCAGCGCACCATGTTCGACATCGAGATGATGATGGCCACCGGCTCCTGTGCCGG
>JBEILC010000161.1:0-6899 GCA_040379425.1 Hyphomicrobiales bacterium | reverse complement strand
GCCGCCTGGGAGGAAGCGAAGAAGATGATCGCGGACCCCTCCTACAAGATGGTGCTGCTGGATGAACTCAACATCGTGCTGCGCTATGACTACCTGCCGCTGGAAGAGGTGCTCGATGTGTTGAAGAACAAGCCCTCGGACAAGCACGTGATCGTCACCGGCCGCAACGCCAAGGAAGAACTGATCGAAATCGCTGACCGCGACACCCCGCGGCCGCAGGTCACGCACCCAGGCCGGGCTGGCGAGAAGGCCCAGGCCGGGATCGAGTTCTGAAAATGATCATTCCTCTCCCCCACATGCGTGGGGGAGAGGAAAGTTGACTGAAGTCGGAAGCCGCGCATTTACGCCGCAAACGGGCTTGTGAGCCTGGCCTCCCGGGGCTATGACCTCCCCTCGCAGCGTCCCCAGAGACGGGACTGAAAGCATATTCCGGTGCGGCCGACCCAAATGCGGGGCCAAGACCGGGGCTGTCTTCCGGAACCGGGCCTCGCCCGGGGGCGCGCGTTGCAGGAAGGCAGGACCATGGCGGAAAAACTGGGTGTGATGTTGTGCGGCCACGGCAGCCGTGACAAGGATGCGGTCAGGGAATTCGCTGTCCTTTCCCAACATCTCAAGGACCGCATGCCGCAGTATCCGGTGGAGTATGGCTATCTCGAATTCGCCACCCCCATCATCCGCACCGGCCTCGACAGCCTGAAAGCGCAGGGCGTCACCCGTGTACTCGCCGTGCCCGGCATGCTGTTCGCCGCGGGCCACGCGAAAAACGACATTCCCTCCGTCCTCAACACCTATGCCGCAGCCAATGATCTACGGATCGACTATGGCAAGGAACTCGGCATCGACCCCAAGATGATGCGCGCCGCCGCGGACCGCGTGCAGGAGGCCCTCGACAAGGCAGGCGATGGCGTGCCGAAGCATGAGACGCTACTCGTGGTCGTGGGGCGCGGCGCCTCCGACCCCGATGCGAATTCGAATGTCTCCAAGGTGACCCGCCTGTTATGGGAGGGCTTCGGCTTCGGCTGGGCGGAGACGGCCTATTCGGGCGTTACTTTCCCGCTCGTCGAACCCGCGCTGGAACACACCGCACGGCTTGGCTACAAGCGCATTGTCGTGTTCCCCTATTTCCTGTTCACCGGGATCCTGGTGGACCGCATCTACGCCGCGACCGACGCGGTTGCTGCCCGCCACCCGGATATCGAGTTCATCAAGGCCCCCTATCTCAACGACCATCCGCAGGTGATCGCCACCTTCCAGGAACGGATCGAACAGATCCTGACAGGCGACATCGCGATGAATTGCCAGATGTGCAAGTACCGCACCCAGGTGCTGGGCTTCGAAGCAGAGGTGGGCGCCGTTCAGGAGAGCCACCACCACCATGTGGAAGGCATCGGCACGGCAGAGGACTGCGAATACTGCGATGGCGTCTGCAACTCCATGTGCAAGACCATGCCGCGCAAGAAGAAGGAGGTGGTTCTCGCCGTCGATCCGGGCAAGATCCTCGCCGGCCCCGCGCATCACCATCACCACGGCGAAGATGGCCACGGCCATGACCATGCGCATGGCCATGATCATGAACATGGGCACACCCACGCCCCCTACCCCCATGCGGACCATCCGCTGGGGCCCCGGAGCATGCTGAAGAAGTGATCGATTACCTCCGCGATCCGGCCGCCATCTACCGGCGCTCCTTCGAGATCATTCGTGCGGAGACGGATTTCTCAGGCCTGCCTGCGGACGCGGAACCCGTCGCCACGCGGATCATCCATGCTTGCGGCATGCCGGAAATCGCCCGCGACCTGCGCATTTCGGTAAACTTCGTGTCCGCGGCCAGGGGTGCCATCTCTTCGCGCATGCCTGTCTTCGTCGATGCCGAGATGGTGCGCTACGGAATCATCAATAAGTCACACGACATCGTCTGTACGCTGAACGATCCGCGTGTCCGAGAGATCGGCCTTGCCACCGGCAACACCCGCTCCGCCGCAGCCGTTCACCTCTGGCGGGACCGGCTGGAAGGCGCCCTCTGCGTCATCGGAAACGCACCGACCGCCCTGTTCGCGCTACTTGAGATGATGGACGCAGGATCAGCGCGGCCCGCCGCCATCATCGGCTTCCCCGTGGGCTTCGTCGGCGCGGCGGAATCGAAGGATGCACTTCATGCCAATCCGCGCGGCGTTCCCTATGCAACGCTGCTGGGCCGCCGCGGCGGCTCCGCCATGGCGGCCGCCGTCGTCAACGCCATGACACGGGGAACCGAATGACCAAATGGCTCACCATCGCCGGCATGGGCGAGGATGGCTGGGAAGGTCTTTCCGCCCGCGCTCGCCATGCCATCAAAACAGCCGAAGTCATTGTCGGCTCTCAGCGCCTGCTCTCCTTCTTGCCTGAGACGGCCGCAGAACGCCACGAGTGGCCGCAACCCTTCTCCGCGGTGGTGGACCGCATCCGCCCGCTGCGGGGCCGAAGGACGGTGATCCTCGCCACGGGTGACCCGCTGAACTATGGCGTGGCGCGGAAGATCATGGAATTCATCGCATTCGATGAGATGGAAATCATTCCGCACCTCTCCGCCTTTGCACTCGCGGCCTCGCGCGTCGGCTGGTCGCTTCCCGATTGCGATACGCTGACGCTGCATGGCCGCGAGGCCGCACATATCGAGCCCTTCATCCAGCCGGGCGTCCGCCTGCTGGTGCTCACCGCCGACAGCACCACTATTCCGGACGTCACCCGCAGGCTCTGCGCCCGCGGCTTCGGGAAAAGCGCGATCACGGTGCTGGAGAACATGGGAGGCCCGCGGGAGCGCCCGTCGCAGTTCATCGCCGAAGCACTTCCCGCTGATGCCTTTTCGGATCTCAATACGCTGGCGGTCCATTGCGTGGCGTCTCCCGGCGCCAAGATCCTCTCCCGCCTCGCGGGGCTGCCGGATGATGCCTTCCAGCATGACGGCCAGCTCACCAAGCGGGAGGTGCGCGCGGCAACGCTCGCGGCGCTCGGGCCCACGCCGGAGAGACTTCTCTGGGATGTCGGCGCCGGCTGCGGCTCGGTATCGATCGAATGGATGCGCGCCGCACGTGGTGCGCAGGCGATCGCCTTCGAGAGCGATCCGGCGCGCCTGGCGATGATCGCCGCCAATGCGGATGTGCTGGGGGTTCCCCGCCTGAAAACAGTCGCGGGCAAGGCTCCGGCAACGTACCGGGGCCAGCACGCGCCCGACGCGGTCTTCATCGGCGGGGGCATCTGGATCCCCGGCGTGTTCGAGCAGGCCTGGGTGGCGCTGAAGCCAGGCGGCACGCTCGTTGCCAATGTGGTGACCATCGAGGGCGAACTTCACCTCTATGATCTCCATGAGAAGCACGGCGGCGACATCGTGCGCATCGACATATCGAACCTCACGCATGTGGGGCGGCTGCGGGCGCTGAAACCCCGTATGGCCGTGATGCAATGGCGGGCGGCCAAGCCATGGTAGGAAAGACCGGAACGCTTCACGGCGTCGGCGTTGGCCCTGGCGACCCCAACCTCATCACGCTGAAGGCCTGGAAGCTTATCTCCAATGCGCCGGTGATCGCCTATCTCGCCGCCAACGGGAAGGACTCGACAGCGCGCGACATTGCAGGGCCATTCATCCCGGCCGCCGCCGAACATCTCGTCATCGACATGCCCATGCGCGTCGAGCGTGAACCGGGCGATAGAGCCTATGACGAGGGCGCGGCCCGGATCGCAGCAGCCCTCGACAAGGGCCAGGACGTCGTCATGCTTTGCGAGGGCGATCCCTTTTTCTACGGCAGCTTCATGTATGTCTTCGCCAGGCTTGCCGCGACCCATTCCTGCCGCATTGTGCCGGGGGTGACGTCGATCACCGCGTCCGCCGCCGCGCTCCGCCGCCCGCTCTCGGCGCGGAACGAGGTGGTGAAGGTGCTGCCCGCCACCCTGCCGGAGGACCGGCTGCGCGAGGAACTGCAGACGGCGGAGAGTGCGGCGATCATCAAGGTGGGCCGCCATCTGCCGAAGATCCGCAACATCCTCGGCCTGCTCGATCTCACGGCGCGCGCCCATGTCATCGTCAAGGCCACACATCACGATGAGCGCATCATTCCGCTCCTCGGCATCACGGAAGATCACTTGCCCTATTTCTCGACCATCCTCGTCTATACGGGTGCTGAAACATGGTGAAGCCCGTCCTCTTCGTGCTGGGCCAGTCCGCCCTGCCGCTCGCGCGCAAACTGAGGGAGCCGCTCGGCGCCGAGATCCACACGCCGGACTGTGTTGCGGGTGGCGACGTGACTTATGCCAAGGCAACGGTGCATCTGGGCCAGCTCTTCACCGAAGGCCGCAGCATCATCGGCCTGTGCGCCGCGGGAATCCTGATCCGCGCCATTGCTCCGCACCTCAAGGACAAGCGCACGGAACCACCGGTGATCGCCTTGGTGGAAGATGGCTCCTCCGCCGTTCCGCTGCTGGGTGGTCACCACGGCGCCAATGATCTGGCGCGCCGGCTGGCTGAACTCTTGAATGGCCATGCCGCCATCACCACGGCGAGTGAGGTCCGCTTCGGCTTCGCGCTCGATGATCCGCTCCCCGGCTTCACGCTTGCCAATCCGCAGCACATGAAGCCGGCGACGGCAGCCATCCTCAATGGTGCGGCACTCGCCCTCCGGGGCAGCCACACACCCGTCACTGCCACCCTGCAGCCTTGGCAGCCGGGCTTCGAAGGCATCACGCTCAATGTGACGGACCACAGCGAAGAAGGCTCCGCCACCGAACTCATCTATCACCCGAGGACCCTGGTGATGGGCCTCGGGTGCGAACGTCATGCGGAGCCTCACGAGCTTGTCGCACTGGCGGAGCGCGTGCTGTCGGACCACCGCCTCGCTCCGGCCTCGCTCGCCGCCGTCACCTCCATCGACATCAAGACGGATGAAACCGCGATTAATGCCGTGGCCGCGCATTTCGGCGTCCCGGCCCGCTTCTTCACGGCGGAGACTCTTGCGCGCGAAACACCGCGCCTCAAGAACCCGTCCGAGATCGTGGCCAAGGAAGTGGGCGTGCCGGGCGTGGCGGAAGCGGCCGCGCTTGCGGGGGCGGGATCGGACTCCGGCCTCATTGTCGAGAAGACCCGTTCCGACCGGGGCACCTGCGCCATCGCGCGCGCGGGGCATCCACTTCTCGATGTCGGAGGCCGCGCCCGCGGCATCGTGCATGTGGTGGGCCTAGGGCCCGGCACGCCGGACTGGCGCGCGCCCGCCGCCCGCGCGGCACTCGAGGCCTCTACCGACTGGGTGGGCTATGGCCTCTATCTCGACCTCGCGGCGGATGTGAAATCCAGCCAGATGGAACACCGCTTCCCCTTAGGGGGCGAGGAGGATCGCGTACGCCACGCCATCAAGCTTGCGAAGGACGGCAAGGAAGTCTCGCTCATCTGCTCGGGCGATGCTGGTATCTATGCCATGGCGGCCCTCGTCTATGAGGTCATCGATCTGGAACCCTCGCGCATCGCGGTCAACGTGATCCCCGGTATTTCCGCCTTCCAGGCGGCAGCGGCCAAGGCGGGCGCGATGATCGGGCATGACTTCTGCTGCATCTCGCTCTCCGACCTGCTGACACCGTGGGAGGCGATCGAGAAGCGCGTCAAGGCTGCGGCCGAGGGCGATTTCGTCATCTCCTTCTACAATCCCCGCTCGCTCAAGCGCCGGGACCAGCTGGAGCGCGCATTCGCGATCCTCTCAGCCCACAGGCCTGCAGATACGCCTGTCGTCATCGCCTCCAACCTCGGCCGCCCCGAGGAACAGGTGAAGATCTTGCGCTTTTCCGATTTCAACCCCGACGATGTCGACATGCTGACACTGGTGATGGTCGGCTCGTCGCAATCCAGGCAATTCACCCGTGGCGATGGCAAGGCCTATGCCTATACCCCGCGCGGCTATGCCAAGAAGAGAGAGGCAGCGGAATGACCGTCCACTTCATCGGCGCAGGCCCCGGCGCACCCGACCTCATCACCGTCCGTGGGCTGAGGATCATCCAGTCCTGCCCCGTCTGCCTCTATGCCGGTTCGCTCGTGCCGGAGGAGATCGTGAAAGCTGCACCCGCGGGCGCGCGCGTCATCGACACGGCACCCATGACGCTCGACGAGATCATTGCCGAGATTGAGGCGGCGCATGCGAAGGGCCAAGACGTGGCGCGCGTCCACTCGGGCGATCCGTCGCTCTATGGTGCCATCGCGGAGCAGATCAGGCGCCTCGATGTTCTGGGCATTCCCTATGACGTGACACCGGGCGTTCCCGCCTTCGCCGCCGTTGCCGCAGCACTCAAGACGGAATTCACGCTGCCTGAAGTGGCGCAAACGGTGATCCTCACCCGCACCGCTATGCAATCCTCCGCCATGCCACCGGGCGAAACGCTGGAGGAACTCGGGCGTTCCGGGGCCACTCTGGCGATTCACCTGTCCATCCGAAATCTTGCATATATCGAGCGCGCGCTGACGCCCCATTACGGTGCGGATTGCCCCGTGGTGGTGGCCTACCGCATCACCTGGCCGGACCAGATGATCATCCACGGCACGCTCTCAACCATCGCGACGAAGGTGCGCGAGGCGAAGCTCACCCGCACGGCACTCGTGCTGGTCGGCCGGGTGCTCGACAACCACGACTTCCGCGACTCCGCCCTCTATGACGGCGCGCATGAGCATGTGTTGCGCAACAGGAAGACCGCAAAGGCGGGCAATTGATGCTTGCCTAACATTCAATGAGTTTTGTTTGACAACCGGCAAATCCGCGCCTGAATTCCTTTAAGGGAATGGAGCTCACCCAAGGGGAGCTAACCAATGCCTAACCGGATTTACAGCCTGCTTGCAACAGTAACCTCGGCCGCATTGATCGCAATTCCAGCAGCAGCGGACTCGCCCCAGT
>JBEILC010000160.1:0-6926 GCA_040379425.1 Hyphomicrobiales bacterium | reverse complement strand
TATGACGGTGTCGTCGAAGTCGTGGCCGTGGCCCGCGACCCCGGCAGCCGTGCCAAGATCGCGGTGCGCTCCAAGGACGGCTCGATCGATCCCGTGGGCGCCTGCGTCGGCATGCGCGGCAGCCGTGTGCAGGCTGTCGTCAACGAGCTTCAGGGCGAGAAGATCGACATCATCCAGTGGACGCAGGACGTCGCCTCCTTCGTGGTGAACGCGCTGGCGCCTGCTGAAGTCTCCAAGGTGGTGCTCGACGAGGAAACCGAGCGGATCGAGGTGGTGGTGCCGGACGAGCAGCTCTCGCTCGCCATCGGGCGGCGCGGACAGAATGTCAGGCTTGCCTCCCAGCTCACCGGCTGGGACATCGACATCATGACGGAAGCCGAGGAGTCCGAGCGCCGCCAGAAGGAATTCGCGGCGAGGACCGAACTCTTCGTCTCGGCGCTTGACGTCGACGAGACGCTGGCCCAGCTCCTCGCTTCCGAAGGCTTCGCAAATGTGGAGGAGGTGGCTTACGTCGACCTCCGCGAGATCGCCTCAATCGAGGGCCTCGACGAGCAGACGGCGGAAGAGCTGCAGAACCGTGCGCGGGAATTCCTGGAGCGCGAGGCGGCGGAGCTTGACGCCCGCCGTGTCGAACTGGGCGTGCTCGATGAGCTTAGGGAGATCGAGGGCCTGACACCCGCCATGCTGGTGGCGCTGGGCGAGGCCGGCATCAAGTCCGTCGAGGATCTCGCCGGTTGCGCAACCGACGAGCTCATCGGCTGGACGGAGCGCAAGGCCGGCGGTGCGGTGAAGCACAAGGGCGCCTTCTCCGATCTCGAGATCGCCGCCGACGAGGCCAATGATTTCATCATGAAGGCCCGCGTCAAGGCCGGTTGGATCGAAGCCCCGGTCGACCCTGTCGAGGAAGAGCAGTCTGGCGAGGTGGACGCCTGAGCCACGAGACCGGCAGCCCGGACAGCGGGGCGGATCAGCCCTTGGCGGACCGCATGTGCATCGTGACACGGGAGGTCAGGGACGACGCGGAGCTGATCCGCTTCGTCCGGAGCCCTGACGGCATGGCAGTGCCCGATCTTGCCCGCAAGCTGCCGGGCCGCGGCGTCTGGGTCAGCCTGGACCGGAAAATCCTGGCCGAGGCGGTGAGGAAGAGGCTGTTTTCGCGGGGCTTCGCCGCGGAAACCACAATACCGCCCGATCTGCCCGATATGGTCTCCCAACTGCTCCGGCAGCAGGCCCTTTCCCTGCTCTCGCTCGCCAAGAAGGCGGGCGAAGCCGTGTCGGGCTTCACGAAGGTTGAGGAAATGCTGGGGCGGGGCCGGGCGAAACTCCTGTTCCATGGAACGGATGCCGCGCTCGACGGTTGCCGCAAACTGGACAAGCTTGCAGCACCCGAAGTGGACAGGATCGTTCTTTTCGAACGCCGTGAATTGGATTTGGCTTTTGGACGGCCAAATGTGGTACATGCAGCCGTGGCCAAGGGGGGGCTTGCCGAAAAGCTCTCCGCCGCACTGCGCCGGATCGAGATGTTTGAGGGCCTTGCAAGGCCCGCCGAGGACCTGAAGAGAGAAGATGACTGACAACAACGACAAAGACCGCAAGACCGATGCCAGCCGCCCCGCAGGCGGAACGCTGACATTGAAGCGGCCCTCGATCGAGCAGAGCAAGGTCAAGCAGAGCTTCGGCGCCGGCCGGTCCAAGACCGTGGTGGTCGAGACCAAGCGCAAGCGCTTCGGCGACGACAAGCCGGTGGCTGCGGAGGCGAAGCCCGCCTTCCAGGCGCAGCCGCGCGTGACGCCTTCGCCGCCTTCCAATACACAGACACCAACAGCCCCCAAGCCGCAGCCCACGCAGCGCTCGGGCGTCGTGCTCCGCACGCTAACCTCCGAGGAAAAGGAAGCGCGTGACCGCGCGCTTGCCGGTGCGCGCGTGCGCGAGGCCGAGGACCGCAAGCGCCAGGAAGAAGATGCCAAGCGCCGCGCCGAGCAGGAGGCGCACGACCGCAAGGAACGTGAAGCCGCCGCCCGCCGCAAGGCCGAGGAAGAGGCCCGCCACAAGACCGAGGAAGATGCCCGCCGCAAGGCCGAGGAAGCCGCCCGCAAGCTGGCGCCGAAGCAGCCGGTTGCGTCCAACGTGGTGACGCCGGCCACCGTCCCGATGAAGCCGGTGACCGGCAAGGCCGCGGCAGCCCCTGTCAAGCGTACGCATGACGAGGAAGAAACACCCCGCCGCGCCTTTCCGGGCGTGGTCAAGCGCGAAGTCAAGGCGCCCGTTCCCGCCCGTACAAAGGGCGAGGCCGACAAGCGCCGTGGCCGCCTCTCGGTGGTCAATGCCCTGAACGAGGACGATGAGCGCGCCCGCTCGGTCGCCGCGTTCCGCCGCCGTACCGAACGCCTGAAGAAGCAGGTGCAGGGATTCCAGATGCCAACCGAGAAGGCGCGCCGCGAGGTCGTGATCCCCGAGGCGATCACCATCCAGGATCTCGCCAACCGCATGGCCGAGCGCGCGGTCGACATCATCAAGTTCCTGATGAAGCAGGGACAGATGCACACCATCAACGACGTGATCGACGCCGACACCGCGCAGCTGGTGGCCGAGGAAATGGGCCACCGCGTGAAGCGTGTGTCGGAAGCCGACGTGGTCGAAGGCCTTGCCGGCGAAGACGATGCGCCCGAGCAGCTCCAGAGCCGTCCGCCGGTCGTGACCATCATGGGTCACGTCGACCACGGCAAGACCTCGCTGCTCGATGCGCTGCGCAAGACCAATGTGGTCTCGGGCGAAGCCGGCGGCATCACCCAGCACATCGGCGCCTATCAGGTGGAAACCCAGGGCGGCGTCGTCACCTTCATCGACACGCCGGGCCACGAGGCGTTTACCTCCATGCGTGCCCGTGGTGCGAAGGCAACCGACATCGTGGTGCTGGTGGTGGCGGCTGACGACGGCGTTATGCCGCAGACGGTCGAGGCCATCAACCACGCCCGCGCCGCGGACGTGCCGATCATCGTGGCGATCAACAAGATCGACAAGCCCGCGGCCAATCCCGTCCGTGTACGGAATGAACTTCTCAAGTACGAGATCGTGGTTGAGAGCATGGGTGGCGACACGCTCGAGGTCGAAGTCTCGGCGCTGAAGGGCACCAACCTCGACAAGCTGCTCGAGGTGATCCTGCTGCAGTCGGAAGTTCTCGACCTCAAGGCCAACCCGGACCGTGAGGCCGGCGGCATGGTCGTCGAAGCACAGCTCGACAAGGGCCGTGGCCCCGTGGCCACCGTGCTCGTGCAGCGTGGCACGCTGAAACTGGGTGACATCTTCGTGGCCGGTTCCGCCTGGGGCCGTGTGCGCGCACTCGTCAATGACAAGGGCGTGCAGGTGAAGGAAGCGGGCCCCTCGACCCCGGTCGAGGTTCTGGGCCTCAACTCTGCACCGGAAGCGGGCGACCAGTTCGACGTCGTGCCGAATGATGCGCGCGCGCGTGAGGTGACCGAGTATCGCGAGCGCAAGCGCCGCGAGAGCCGCGGTGCGGCCTCCGCCCGTTCCTCGCTTGAGCAGATGATGTCGGCGATCAAGGAAGGGGCGACCGAGTTCCCGATCCTGGTCAAGGCGGACGTGCAGGGCTCTGCGGAAGCTATCGTGCAGGCGCTGGAGAAGATCGGCAATGCCGAGATCAAAGCGCGCGTCATCCATTACGCGGTGGGCGGTATCAACGAGTCCGACGTTGGGCTTGCGGAAGCTTCCCGGGCCGTGGTGCTGGGCTTCAACGTCCGTGCCTCCGCCCAGGCGCGCGATGCGGCCGAGCGTGCCGGCATTGAGATCCGCTATTACAACATCATCTATGACCTCGTTGACGACATCAAGCAGGCCATGGCGGGCAAGCTCGCCCCGGAACTGCGCGAAACCTTCCTCGGCAATGCGAAGATCCTCAAAGTCTTCAACATCACCAAGGTCGGCAAGGTGGCGGGTTGCCAGGTCACCGAAGGCAATGTGCAGCGCGGCGCCAAGGTGCGCCTCATCCGCGACAACGTGGTCATCCACGAGGGTACTCTCTCGACCTTGAAGCGCTTCAAGGACGAAGTGAAGGAAGTGCCGGTCGGCCAGGAATGCGGCATGGCCTTCGAGAACTACCAGGACATCCGCGCGGGCGATGTCATCGAGTGCTTCCGCGTGGAGAAGGTCCAGCGCACGCTGGACTGATCGGACGAGATGAGCAAAGGCAGCGCCCCCTCCCAACGCCAGCTCCGCGCGGGCGAACTGATCCGCCACGCTTTGGCGGACATTTTCCTGCGCGGGGAATCGGGTGACCCCGATCTTGAGCGGCTGAACCCGACGGTTGTCGAGGTGCAGATTTCGCCCGACCTCAAGATCGCAACCGCCTATGTCCGGACGCTCCGGCCCAACAAGGAAAAGGCGCTGCTCGAGGCGCTGAACCGCAACCGGCGCTACATACGCGGGTTGGTGGCGCCGAAGCTGGAGATGAAGTTCACGCCAGAGATCCGCTACCGGGTCGATACGGCGCTGGATTACGCCACCCATATCGACGAGATCCTGAGAAGCCCGGACGTGGCGCGGGATCTGGAGAAGAAGTGAACTCACACACCTTCCGTCACCCCAGCGAAAGCCGGGGTCCCGCTTCGTGCGGCGGAAAGACAGCGGGATGCCAGCTTTCGCTGGCATGACGGTCATTGAACATGAAGCGACAAAAAACCCCCGTTCACGGCTGGGTCATCCTCGACAAGCCCTATGGCATGAGCTCCACCCAGGCGGTGGGCAAGGTGCGGTTCCTGTTCAACGCCGAGAAGGCGGGCCATGGCGGCACGCTCGATCCGCTGGCCTCGGGCCTCCTGCCGATTGCGCTGGGCGAGGCGACCAAGACCATGTCCCATGCCATGGACGGGCGGAAGGTCTATCGCTTTACCACCCGCTGGGGGGAGGAACGGACGACGGATGACCTTGAGGGCGAGGTGACTGTCCGCTCCGACCGGCGGCCCGCGCAATCTGAGATCGAAGAGGTCCTCCCCCGTTTCACCGGCGAGATCATGCAGGCGCCGCCTGCCTTTTCGGCGATCAAGGTGGATGGCGAGCGGGCCTATGACCTGGCGCGGGCTGGCGAGGCGGTGGAACTTGCCGAGCGGCCGGTCACGATCGAAGCCCTGCGGCTGGTGGAAGCCCCGGACCCGGATCACGCCACCTTCGAGGTGACCTGCGGAAAGGGCACCTACATCCGCTCGCTGGCGCGCGACATGGCGCGCGCGCTCGGAACGGTGGCCCATGTTTCCATGCTGCGCCGGATTGCGGTTGGGCCGTTCGGCGAAGCCCACATGATTTCTCTGGAAAAGCTGAGCGATCTCAGCCATAAGGCCCCCGGCGGAGACGCCATAAATGGGGTCCTGCTCCCCATCGAGACCGTGCTGGACGGCATCCCGGCACTGGCCATTGATGAAGAGAAGGCCCGACGCCTGAAGCTCGGACAGCCCGTCCTGCTCAGAGGCGCGAATGCTTCCATCGCAGAAGATGTGGTTCTGGTGATGAGTGGCGGCAAGCCACTCGGCCTTGGCCAGATCAGCGAGGGAACGCTCAAGCCGAAGCGTTTGTTCAACCTGTAACCATCCATGTATTGGAGATGACCGAATGACCATGACTGCCGAGCGCAAGGTCGCTCTCGTGAAGGAATTCGCCACGAAGCCGGGTGACACCGGTTCGCCCGAAGTCCAGGTTGCGATCCTCACGGAACGCATCAACTACCTCACCGACCACTTCAAGACCCACAAGAAGGATAACCATTCCCGCCGGGGGCTTCTGACGATGGTGAGCAAGCGCCGTTCGCTTCTCGACTACCTGAAGCGCACCGACGATCAGCGTTACCAGACGCTCATCAAGCGCCTCGAGATCCGCCGCTAAGCGGGCTTCGGAAACAAGGTCGAGCGGGCGGATCACCGAGTTGCCGCCCGCGTCCCCACACTCAAGAGTCCGGCAATAGGGCCGGCCTCCCGTTAGGCCCAAAGGGGATGCCGTCCACAGTGGTGGTGCACGTTTTTCAAGCGGCGGCGAAGGGCACAAAGGAAAATCCGAATGTTCAAGATCGACGTCGAAGAAATTCAGTGGGCCGGGCAGACGCTCCGCCTCGAAACCGGCCGCATGGCCCGCCAGGCCGATGGCGCCATCGTTGCCTCTCTCGGTGAGACCACCGTTCTCGCCACCGCCGTTGCAGAGCGCAGCGCCAAGCCGGGAATCGACTTCTTCCCGCTCACCGTCAACTACCAGGAAAAGACCTATGCCGCCGGCAAGATTCCGGGCGGCTATTTCAAGCGCGAAGGCCGCCCGACGGAGCGCGAGACGCTGATCTCCCGCCTGATTGACCGCCCGATCCGCCCGCTCTTCGTCGAGGGCTTCCGCAACGAGACGCAGGTGATCGCCACTGTGCTCTCTTATGACCTCGAGAACGACACCGACATCCTCGCGCTCGTCGCCTCCTCCGCGGCGCTGACGCTGTCTGGCATTCCCTTCATGGGCCCGGTCGGTGCGGCGCGCGTCGGCTACATCGACGGCGAATATGTGCTGAACCACACGATCGAGCAGCAGAAGCTCTCCGCACTCGACCTCGTCGTTGCCGGCACGCAGGACGCGGTGCTTATGGTCGAGTCGGAAGCCAAAGAGCTTTCAGAAGAGATCATGCTCGGCGCCGTCATGTTCGGCCACCGCGGTTTCCAGCCGGTGATCGAGGCGATCATCCGCCTGGCCGAGCGCTCCTCGCGCGAGCCGCGTGACTTCACGCCGCCGGACGAGACCACGCTTTACAACAAGGTGAAGGCCATCGCGGAGGCGGATGTCCGCGCCGCCTATGCCATCCCCAAGAAGGAAGAGCGTCACGAGGCCGTCGCCAAGGCAAAGGACAAGGTCATGGCCGAGCTGACCGGCGAGGACAAGCCCGATGCGCC
>JBEILC010000159.1:0-6979 GCA_040379425.1 Hyphomicrobiales bacterium | reverse complement strand
CCGGATAGCCTTCCGCATATTTGTTGGTCATGACGGAGCCCTGGGCTTCCAGCACCGCCTTGGAAACGATGTTCTCGGACGCGATCAGCTCGATCTCATGCTGCTGGCGGCCAAGCTCCTGGGCAATCGCCTTGGCGATCTTCGGGTCGGACTTTGACAGCGTGTCATTGAAGAAGCCGGGGAACAGCGGCTTCGCGCCAGCCTTGCGGGCCGCGGACTTTGACGACGTTTTCGAAGGCGTGGCCTTCTTTTGCACCAGCTTCGGCGCGGCCTTGGTCTTGGCCTTCGTTTTGGCCTTCGCCTTCGGCGCGGCCTTGCTTGCAGTCTTCTTCACGGATTTTGCCATTCGATCACCCCTTCACCGGCGCTCTATACGATGAGCCGCAATTGGCAGATTGCGTGCAGGAGGTCCAGATACCTCTTTGGCTAGCCGGATCCCGCGCCTGCTGCGGCGGGTGAGCTTCCATTCGCGGCAAGACGCGGAAGGGCGGGGTAAGCCCCCGCCCTTTCATGCAGTCACCTTGATCGGCGGGTCAGTTGGCCGAGGCCGTCTTCTCGGTCTTGGGTTCAGACTTCTTGGCGGGCGCTGCCGCAGCGCAGCCCGCAGGCAACTTGCCGTCAGCGCCGGACTTGCAGCTCGCCGGCTTCTTTTCAGCAGGCTTTGCATCCTTCTTGGCGGCTGTTGCCTTTGCATCGGGCTTCTTGGCGGCGGCCACGGCGGCGTCCTTCTTCACCACCTTCTTCGTCTTTGCGTCCTTCGGATCGGCCTTGGCGAGTTTCTTCTTTTCGTCGGCCTTCTCCTTGGCGAGTTTCTTCTTTTCGTCGGCCTTCTCCTTGGCGAGCTTCTTCTTCTCGTCGGCCTTCTTCTTGGCCAGCTTGGCCTTCTCGTCAGCCTTCTTCTTGGCGAGCTTTTCCTTCTCTGCGGCCTTCTTCTTGGCGAGCTTCTCTCTTTCGGCCTTCCTGCGCTCGGCTTCCTTCTTCGCATTGATGCTGGACGTGCTGATCAGGCTGTCATTGCCCTTGCGCATCATGCCCGGTCCAAGCACCTCCTCCTTGCTGCGGAACAGCGAGGCGAAGCCGAATCCATCATTCGTGTCGATGTCCTGCTGCAGGCGCGGAATGGGCTTCAGCACGTATCGCTGGCCATCGATCTTGTCGCCCACCGGCAGAGGCTGGCCCACGACGAAGCCCGTGCCGTCAAGTTCATAGACGTCAGGGCGGAAGGCCACGACACCATTGAGCGCGGGCCATGCGGTGAGATAGGCGACGCGAATCTGGGGCGGCGTGGTGATCTCGGTATCTAGCCGCTCCTTGCTTTCGGCGAGTTCGGCGATGCGGGCCCTATCGATGCCATCCTGGCCCTGGAGGATCCAGTCGATCATGATCGCGACACCGTCGACGCGCACGCAGCCCGAGGAATACAGGCGATTGCCGGTCTGGAAGAGGTGCGGCTCCGGCGTGTCATGCAGGTAGATGCCGAAAGGGCTTTTGAACTCGATCTTGGCGGTCGCCATCGCGTTGGTCCCGCCGGGCTCCTGGCGGAAGTGATAGTCGTCCACCCGAACGCGGCGCCAATTCACCTTGTCGGGGTCGATCTCCGGGCCGCCCACGCCATCGAACACCTTCATGTTCATCTCGTTCATGACCTTGGACGGGCCTTTGGACAGCATGCGGGGCAGGATGTCCTTTTCGACGATCGAGGCCGGGGCGTTCCAGAAGGGATTGAAGCGGATGACGGTGAGCGGCGTCATGGCCACCGGGGTCGGCCGCGACGGACGGCCGACGATGGCGTTGTGAAGGGAATAGACCTTGCCGTCATTCACCGTCTCGATCTGCTGGGCGGGAATGTTGACGACGATGTAGCGGTTGCCGAGGTCCTTGGAATACTCCGCAAGCCGCGCGATGTTGGCGCGGATGGTGGCCAGGCGGCGGTCAGCCGTAACGTTCAGCGCCTGCAGCGTCGGTCCATCGACGGTGCCCGTCACCGCAAGGCCGTGATTGCGCTGGAACTGCTTCAGCGCCTCTTCCGTGGCGGAGGTAAAGAGCTGGGCATATTCGCCCTGCGTGCCTTCGACCCGGAGATAGCCTTCGATATAGAGTCGCTGGTTCAGGATGCCGGCATGCTTGCCGGATGACCCCTTCTTGAGATTGCCCTTGGGCAGCCGCGGCCAGCCGCCCGCAGACACGATGCCTGCATATCTGTCGGCCATTGCCTTAATCTGCGCCGGGCTGTCAGCGGTGATGAAGGGCGCAACGCTGCCATCATTCAGGATCTCAGTCTCGGTCGTGGCCTTGGTGCCGGAGCCCGCCGAACGCGATTGTGACTGGGCGCGGGAGGTGGTTGGTCCAACGTCATCCCTGTTGAATAACGACCACTTCTTCTTTTTCTGCTGCTGCTGGCTGGCGCCCGGCTGATCATCCGCCTCGGCATGAACCGGAGCGGGAGCGACGGCAACCACGGCCAGGGCCATAACGGCCGCCAGCGACACGCTCCTGAGAGCCTTTCCAGTACGACAGAACGCCCACGAAATCATCAAAAACCCTCATTCACCTGAATCGCCGCAGCCACGATGATGCATTAGCAGCAAAGCGCCGTGCCCGTCAAAAGCCGGACACATTCCGGCCATCTCAAGCCCGTCAATTGCGGCAGGATTGAGATAACAGCACCTGCACAGCGGCATGCCGGAACGTCGGGGCCATGATGCGGCATTTCAGCAACATCATGGCCCTTCGGCTTTGGAGGGGAATACGGTTTGGGTCTGCTCAGAGGCGGTAGAGGATCTGGTCTGTCCAGTAGCGCTCGAGCCGCGCGAGTGCCAGGTTGATGCGGTCGAACTCGCTGGCATCAAGGCTGGCAAGCTGCTCGATCGCATCCATCTGCCGGTTGTAGAGCGCATCGACGCGATTGCGGATCTGCTGTCCCTTGGGGGTGAGCCTCACCCGGACGGAGCGGCGGTCAGCCGCCGACCGCTCTTGGTGGATATATCCCAGCTCGACCAGTTTCTTGAGATTGTAGGACACGTTGGAGCCGTGATAATGGCCGCGTGTCTTAAGCTCTCCTGCCGTCAGTTCCGAATCGGCCATGTTGTAAAGCAGCAGCGCCTGAACCGGGTTGACGTCGGGCTGGCCATGGCGATCGAAATCATCCTTGATCACATCGAGCAGGCGGCGGTGCAGGCGTTCAATCAGGTTCAGGGCATTGAGATACCTGACCTTCAACACCTGCCCCCGGGCCTCCATGGAGGCCGGAAGCGCGCTTGCCATCACCTTCGCGTTCATATTCATCACCTTAACCCTTCGCGGACGGGCTGGCTCTTGCATCCTGTCCCTGTTGCGTGGGGAGAACGCTAGGCCCCAGCGCTTAAGGCACGCTCAACTGGTTGAGTAAACATATCCTTATGTTTTCAATTATTTGGAGAAGCAGCAGTCAGGCTTTACAGATCCTTCCCGAAGCCGGTTGATGCTTGCCTGACAAACACGGTGATTAAATCGCAAAGGCTTGCAGGAGGACCAGAGCCGTGGAACACTCCGCCAGGTGAAACGCCTTGTGCTGCTTGCCGCGATATTGCTGGCGCTGCCGGAGGCTACGCTTGGCGACGCGCAAGTGCCGAAGCCGCGCCCCCCGCCCTCGTCTCTGCCGGACGCAGCGGCTCCACCCGTTGAGGAGGCGCAATGGTCCGCCGCCGCCGTTTCGGAAGCACGCGAGGCGTGCCGTGCGTTGCTCATTGGGTTGGACATCGCTGTTGAGCCGCTCGACCCCATCGGCACGCCGGGCGGCTGCGGGGCGCCTGCCGCTGTGCTCGTCAGCGAGGTGGCAGGGGTCACCCTCCTCCCACCCGCGACGCTGACCTGCGACATGGCGGCGGACCTCCATGGCTGGATCTCCGGCACCGTCAAGCCCGCCGCCCTGAAGCGCCTCAAGGCCGAGGTGACAGCCATCAACACCGCCACCTCCTATGCCTGCCGCCGCCGCAACAACTCATCCTCCGGCAAGCTGTCGGAGCATGAGCGTGCCAATGCGCTGGACATGTCAGGCTTCAGTTTCGCCAGTGAGGTTAAGGGCCTTGCAGTGGGCGGCAGCAACTGGGGCGAGGGCATCCTCGCAGCGCTCGGCGTGAGCCGGGATGATTCCTTCCTCCGCACATCCGCCAGGGGGCCTGCAAACACTTCACGACAGTGCTTGGGCCAGGGTCCGACCCCTATCATGGCGACCACTTCCATGTGGACGAGCTGCGGCGCAAAAACGATTACCGCATCTGCAAGTGAGGCGGAGTCATCCCGTTGCGCGGGGCCGTCAACTCTTGTTATGGATCGATCATGACAAAGCAGATTGACACCTCCTCCAGCTTCCCCGCCACCCGCATGCGGCGCAACCGCCGCACCCACTGGTCCCGCGCGATGGTGCGCGAAAACACACTGACGCCGCATGACCTGATCTGGCCGGTGTTCGTCATTGAGGGGCGGAACCGCACCGAGGAAGTCGCCTCCATGCCGGGCGTCACGCGCTATTCGGTGGACCTGCTCACGGACAAGGTGAAGGAGGCCGCGGACCTCGGCATTCCCGCCGTCGCGCTGTTTCCCAACACGCCGCGCGAGTTGCGCACGGCAGATGCGCGCGAGGCCTTCAACCCGGACAATCTTGTCTGCCAGGCGGTGCGCGCCATTCGGAAGGCGGTGCCGGAGATCGGCATCATGTGCGATGTCGCCCTCGACCCCTACACGAGCCACGGCCATGACGGGCTGATGGAAGGCGAGCACATCCTCAATGACGCGACGCTTGACGCGCTGGTGAAGCAATCGCTCGTTCAGGCGGAAGCAGGCTGCGACATCATCGCGCCATCAGACATGATGGACGGCCGCATCAGCCGCATCCGCGCGGCGCTGGAGGCAAAGAATTTCCAGCACGTTCAGATCATGGCCTACAGCGCCAAGTATGCGAGCGGCTTCTATGGCCCCTTCCGGGATGCCGTCGGCTCCTCAGGCACTCTGGTGGGCGACAAGCGCACCTACCAGATGGACCCAGCCAACACTGACGAGGCGATCCGCGAGGTCGCACTCGACATTGCCGAGGGTGCGGACATGGTGATGGTGAAGCCCGGCATGCCCTATCTCGATATCGTGCGGCGCGTGAAGGACACCTTCAAGGTGCCGGCCTTCGCCTATCAGGTGTCGGGTGAATACGCGATGATCATGGCGGCCTGCAACAATGGCTGGCTCGACCCGAAAAAGGTGATCCCCGAAGCGCTGATGAGCTTCAAGCGCGCGGGTGCCGATGGTGTGCTGACCTATTTCGCGGTCGAAGTGGCGAAGAGCCTGAAGGCGTAGACCGCTACGTCGCCTTGTCCAGATTCTGCAACCTCGCAATGAGGCTCGAGGTGTCCCACCTGCCGCCGCCCAGCTTCTGGACTTCGGCGTAGAACTGGTCGACCAGCGCGGTCACCGGCAGAGGCGCGCCGTTCCTCCGGGATTCATCGAGGCAGATCCCCAAGTCCTTGCGCATCCAGTCGGCGGCAAAGCCGAAATCGAACTTGCCCTGGATCATCGTCTTGTGGCGGTTCTCCATCTGCCATGAGCCGGCGGCCCCCTTGGAGATGACTTCGACCACCGCCTCCATGTCGAGGCCGGCCTTCATGCCGAAGTTGACGGCCTCGGCGAGGCCCTGGACGAGGCCCGCAATGGCGATCTGATTGACCATCTTGGCGAGCTGGCCCGAACCCGCGGGCCCCAGAAGCTTCCGCATGCGCGAGAAATGCGTGATCAGCGGTTCAGCCTTGGCATAATCCTCCGGATCGCCGCCGCACATGACGGTGAGCACGCCATTCACGGCCCCCGCCTGTCCGCCGGACACAGGCGCATCGACGAAGCCCAGCGCCTTGCCCTTGGCAATGCCGTGCAACTCGCGCGCCACAAGTGCGGACGCAGTGGTGTGATCGACGAAGACCGCCCCCTGCTTCATGGATTGGAAACAGCCGTTGGGCCCGACCGTCACCTCACGCAGGTCATCATCATTGCCGACACAGGCGAAGACGAAATCCGCATCGCGCGCGGCTTCGGCAGGGGTCTTGCGCAAAGGGCCCTTGAAAGTCTCGGACCATTTCTCCGCCTTGGCGGCTGTGCGGTTGTAGACGGTCACATCGAGGCCGCCACTCGTCACCAGGTGCCCCGCCATGGGATAGCCCATAACTCCAAGTCCGATCCACGCCACACGCATTCCTGCTTCCCAATCGATGACGCTTCCTCCTAGGCTATCGGTGGTCTAGAATCAATGAAGCCTGCCGCCTCCAAAAACCTTGCATCGAAGGATGCCGGTGGCATGATGCCAGGTTGAAACAGTCCTTGGGAGCTTACCGGTCTTGAGCATCGAGCGGCGGAACTTCCCGCAGTTCTTCATCACCGCCCCTTCGCCATGCCCCTATCTCCCGGGGCGCGTGGAGCGAAAGGTATTCACCCATCTTGTCGGACAGGACGCGCGGAGCCTCAACACGCAACTGAGCCAGGGCGGATTCCGCCGCAGCCAGAACATTGCCTACCGCCCTGCCTGCGACGGCTGCGGGGCCTGCGTCTCGGTGCGGGTGCCGGTCAACACCTTCGAGCCCAACCGCAACTTCCGCCGCACCGTGAAGGCCAATGCCGATCTCGTGGGAACGGTGGCGAAGAGCGAGGCGACGTCCGAGCATTACGCGCTGTTCCGCGGCTATATCGACTCCCGCCACGGCGATGGCGGCATGGCGGATATGACGGTGCTCGACTTCTCCGCCATGGTGGATGACAATTTTGTCGACAGCCGCCTCGTCGAATACCGCATCCGGGGTGGCGAGGAAGACGGCCGCCTCGTGGGCGCGGTGCTGATCGACATTCTGGGCGACGGCATCTCGATGATCTACAGCTTCTATGACCCGGAGGAGAGCCGCCGCAGCCTCGGCAGCTTCATGATCCTCGACAACATCGCGCGGGTGAAGCGGCTGGGCCTTCCCTATCT
>JBEILC010000158.1:0-7054 GCA_040379425.1 Hyphomicrobiales bacterium | reverse complement strand
GCGCTTGAATGGCATTCAAGAGGTCAGGGGTTCGATTCCCCTTGGCTCCACCATCGTTTTACCCACAAAGCATTGATTTAACTATATTTTCTGAACGGTGACTTTGGCGGTTCCCAACAGCGTTCCCAACGGACCTTCTGACATGGCGTGGTTTGCTGGCCTAGCGGCTTGAGCGATGCGTCCCCCAGCATCGCCCCAACTCAAGCCAAAAGTGCGATTGACCCTGGCGCTATATTTTGCAGGCAGGAAACTTATTCCAGGCTGTGGATTGGCAGGAACGCCAGCCTGATCCACTCCGCCACTGAGGTTTGCTGAATTGCCTTCACGGCTGCCGGGAAGGTTTCCAGTGTCGCCGGCCATTCCGGCGTTTCCACCACCAGATTGAGGTAATCCGGCCACATTGGGTTGTCTACCAGAAGGGCTTGAACCCTGTCCCAACTGGTCTGATCCGGCGACCATTGTGGGGCCATCCATAGCCCCCGCAGTTCCATTTCCCGCTGAAGCCGACCGACTGCCCGCATTTACTCCCGCTCCGGCAGCAGGCCAACCATCCACGCCACTCGATCCGTCAGGATTTGCCGATACCCCGTCCCCGTCAGGGTTTGGCCCGCCAGCACCTCCGGCAGCAGCGGAATTGCCGCCAGTGCCGGATTGTTGCCCGGTGGGCACCATGCCATTTGTTGCCCCGGTATCGGCGGCCACCGGCTTTGCATTGTCGTATCGCTCATTCAGCAGAGCTCACGGTCTGAAGTGGATGAGGGAGCTTACTTATCCAAGCTGCCGGCGCACGGCAGCCAAAAAGCAAGGCCGCACAGCGCGTGCAGCACGGATGCATGCTGCCCGCCGGTAGCCAGAGGCGCCCGTATCAGCAAGCACAGGGCACTGTAGCCAGCCTCCAGGACCTTCATGGTGCCGGGCAGTGGCAAGGCTGGCGCGCAGTTCGTGCCGGGGGGATGGCGTCCCCGGGAAAACAAACCGCCCTAATAGGCCGGGGACGAAGCAGGGTCGGAAGTCAGGCAGGTCGGCGAGGCAGGTGGGGCAGCCAAGTAGCAGCAGCCTGGAACGATTGACGCGGGCGAGCGAGCGGCGGGCGCGGGCGGGCGGGCGCCCCCCCCCCGGCACATCGAAAGACGGGGGGTGGGGGGCTGATTATGAACACCCTCTCGGATTTTTTCCTGGCATGGGTAGGTTTTTGGTTAGGCCTATTTCCAGCCACCCCGGGGGAAAGCCTAAAAATCGCTTTAGAGGGCCAATTCTCTCCGAACTTGCCGACTTGGCCGATTTATTTCGGAGGTCTTTAGCTATGATGAAGAACACTGTGCTACGACGGACGTTAAGGATTGCAGATTCGGGGAGATTCATTGGAGGTGTTTGAGGACCAGCTCCTCGAAGAATTCGCTGCCACGCTTCGAGCCCAAGCGGCAGAGGCCTTGGCGGAACAGGATCAGGGGAACCCGCTGGCTGCTGATATAGCGCTTGCCGAGGCCATGCTTGGATATCTTGAGGAGGCCGGCGCGGTCGCAGGACATGACCTTTGTCCGCATGAGGATCATGGACTAAGGCGCCCATGCCGAATCCTCGGCTATTCGCTGCCCGAGGACTCCACTCGCCTAGACCTGTTCACGGCCATATTCGTGCCTCCAGATGGTCCCGCAAACTTGCCCACCAAGGAGGTAGCGCGTTTGTCCGGCGGTGCGGCGCGCTTTTTCGAATACGCTGCCAAGGGCGACCATGACCGGTTCTCCCGCAATTCAGCCGCGGGGGGCGCTGCAGCCCTTATCCGCGAGGAGATTGCGCGCATTGAGGATGTCCGTGTGCATCTCCTTACCAATGCCCGCGTTAGGGACCGTGCAGTCGAGGACATCACGGTCATTGGTAGGACGGTCGAGACTGAAGTTTGGGACCTGGAGCGCCTCTACAGGGCGAGTGGCGAGGAGGTCTCCCGCGATCGCATTGAGGTGGACTTTAAGGCACTGATGGGTCGCCCGATTACATGCCTTGAGATGAAGCCCCCTCCGGCCGAATATCAGACATTCCTCCTCGTCGTGCCCGGTAATGTTGTTTACGATCTCTACGAACGGTATGGCGCGAGGCTATTCGAATTCAACGTCCGCTCCTTCCTTCAGGCAAAGGGCGGCGTGAACAAAGGAATCAGGAAGACCATTGAGGAACAGCCTGGCCGCTTTCTGGCCTATAACAACGGCTTGACCGCCACAGCTGACGATATCGAAGTTGGCACCCTAAGCGGTGAAACGGTGATCCACCGCCTCAAGGGTTTGCAGATCGTCAATGGTGCTCAAACGACCGCATCCATCCATCGTGCCAAAAAGGTGGATAAGCTGTCGCTCGATCAGGTGGCCGTCTCGATGAAGCTGACCCTCGTGCCTGCTGAGAACCTCCAGGAGTTCGTGCCTCTCATCGCGCGCTTCGCCAACACCCAGAACCCCATCCAGATCGCGGACCTCTCTGCCAGCGATGTTTTCCATCAGAAATTGGAAACACTGTCGGAAACGGTGTGGTGCCCTGGCGAGGAGACGCGCTGGTTTTACGAGCGCGCCCGTGGCTCCTACCAAGTTGCACGGATGCGCCATGGGACCACGCCAGCGAAGCGCCGCGAGTTCGACCGTATGCTTCCGAAAGCCCAGCACTTTGGGAAGGCTGATCTTGCCAAGTTCCTAATGACCTGGTGGGGTGAGCCGCACACGGTTAGCAGGGGCGCCCAGAAGAACTATGCGGCCTTCATGTTCGGCCTACGCGAACGGTTAGGCGAGGACTGGGAGCCTGATCGGGATTTCTATCAAGATACGATCGCCAAGGCTCTCATCTTCAAGGCGGCGCAAGGGATTGTGCGTAAGGCCAAACTGCAGTCCTACGGAGCGAACGTAGTGACGTTCATGGTCGCGAGGCTCGCGTCAGAATTCGGCAGTAGGATAGACCTTAACGGTATCTGGGAGTTTCAAGAGGTCTCCTCCGAGATGGCTTCGATGCTCGCTTCGTGGGCGCCCCTCATCCATCAAGCCATCATCGACAGCGCCGGTAAGCGCAACGTCACCGAATGGTGCAAAAAGGAAGGCTGCTGGGAGATTATTCGTGGGCTAGTCCTGCCACTGCCCGAACCGCTTCCTGCGGAGGTAGGGGCAGAGGTTTCTGATGAGGATGGCGTGAATGGACCTCGTGCGCACGGCGAAGATCCCGTGATGACCTGCATGGCTCTGGACGGGGAGAAATGGGCATTATTGATGGCCTGGGCGGCAAGGACCCCAGGCATCGACGAATTCGACAGGAAGGTCGCACACACCATCAGTCGATACGCAATGGAGCATTGGCAAAAGGAACCGTCATTAAAGCAGGCAGTGCGTGGGGCACGTTTAGTATCAGCGGCAAGGCGGGCAGGCATTCTACCCGATTGACCTTGCTGGAGTTGGCCGAAGGATGGCTCCGTTTGCTCAATGCGGATCAGACGCACATTACTGGCTTCGGTCCACTGATTACCAAGCGGCGGGCAGCACGCCTCATCGGGACATAGAGATTACATGCGTCGAGCTTGCTGGCATGCAGGATCACAGACACATTGTCTTTCAGCCCCGCCGAAAACTCCAGCCGCAGGAATTACGCTAATTGGGGGCAGAGCATTGAGAAAAGAAGCCTTCCGGAAATTGGCAACAATTCAGGTATGCACGCGAGTGCCATGCGATATCCCGGCTTGGTTAAGCGTCAGTAGTCCGGCTTAACGCCACCGCGTCCGCGGCGCCCAGGCTTCTTCTTCGTCCGCCTATCCGTACCAGGCGCGTTGCGCGTTCCTGTCTTGGCTCCTGATGTTCCCGCACTACCGGAAAACCCGCTGGAGCGCTCCCCGCCAAGGTTCCGGGCGACGCTCTCCGCGTTCGCTTTGCGACGAGCATCTGGGTTCCAGCGGCCAGCCTCTGCGATGAAATCCTCGTCGCCGATCGCTTCGCTGACGAGATCTTCGTCGAACTTAACCTTTACCAATAGCGGGAACCGTACGGCTTGGCCGGATACGATCCCTTGGCCAGGGCCAAAAGTCTGCAGGATATTGGCGTCCTGCTCCGACAGATTCTCCATCACGGACCGAACGAACCGCTTGTCGTTGGGGTTCACCAGCCGCAACACCAGGAAGCTATTGCACTGGGCAAGCGTTGTTTCGTCGAGCCGGGAAGGCCGCTGCGAGATCAGGACCAAGCCAGTGCCGAACTTCCGGCCCTCGGTGATGACCTTCCTGATAGTTTGAAGCGACGGTGTTTCGTCGGTGCCCTCTGATCTGCTTGGGATAAAGTTATGCGCCTCCTCAATAATCGCCTGGAAAGGCGGAATGACGCCTGAAAGGGTTGAGCGGTGCGCGAATAACGCTTCCAGCACCATGCTGACGATGGCCGACTGATTCAGGTGGTCGTAGCCCGCGAGATAGAAGATAGAGACGAGGTTAGGCGCAACGATGTCGTCCGGCGCATCCCATGGGTCAGGCATTTCCTTGAAATCGTAGCCCCTGAAGCGCTCCTGGCTTCGCAGTCGCTCGTTGTTCCCCTTCATTTGCTGGAGGTTGCCCAGCACGAACTCCAGCGATCGCTTCGCCGCCTGGATCGTTGGTAGGCGAATAGACTCCAGCTCCTCGTCCAGCTGTGCATCCTTCTTCCGCTTCTTCGAAGCAATGGCCTCCGCATGGTCGATCATGCGCTGGATGAAAGTGGCCGCTTCCTCGCCGTCCGTCGCCTTGGTGTTGGTCAGCAGGTAGAGGAATAGCTGCTGCTGAGCATCCGTGAGCCGCTTGCCCATCTTCTCAATGAGCTCTGTGACGGCGCCGACGTTGCCTTCCCGCACACGCAGCATGGGATACCAAGTGCGAATACGCGACTTCGGGAACAGCTTCTGCTTCTCGGCGAGGCCCAGATAATCGCCATGCGGGTCGAAGATAATCAGCGGATAGCCGATCTCAATGAGTTCCCGGATGATACGACGCGCGGCCACCGTCTTGCCACCGCCGGTCATGGCGAGGATGGCGAGGTGCCGGGACACCACCTGCTTCGCTCCCAGCGACACGTCCACGTCACCGCGAGCGATCAGGCTCCCAATGTGCAGCTTGGAAGGAGGCGGATTCTTTGTCTCATCGTCGCCAGTCAGCAGGCGCCGGACATCATCGGCACCTGGATAGAAGACCTCTGCCGACGGCTTCACCGGATAGGTCAGCGGAGACAACTGAGTCGTCCCCGGATCGGCACCAAATGTGGTGCCAAGTATCAGGACTTCAGCTTCCAGATGGTCGCGGCTACCTGAAAGCACGGTATCAAGAAAACGTACGTTTTCGTCTGCCAACTCCTGAGCGGCCTCAGCGGGAAAAAAGGGATTGGTTCGTGAGATGCCAACTATCCTGCCCCAGACCGTAGCGACCCGTTTCGAACCGTCGGTATCCGCGGGAACCTCGACGCGCGTTGCAACGATGTCGCCCAGCTTTCCCTTTAGGCTTCGGAGGATGAACGTGTACCCAGAGGTGGATGCATCACCGACAACCGTGCCGATGCGCGTCCACCCTGCCGGAACGCCGTCAGCCCCTTTCGGCCTTCCGGCCTTTGATGCATCGGTGCCGTCCATCTTCCCCCCAGTCAGGCCGTTGGCCGGAACAGCCAGTCCCGCCCTCTTGCCGCAAGAACTCTCTTGGCGAAGGCGATGGTCGCCGGGTCGCCGCTCTCAAGTGCTTTCTTCAGCAGCACGACTTGGTGCTGCCCTTTAATGCTCCGCGACATCCAGGCGGGGACCTTGGCAAATTTGTCCACGATATCGAGGCCGACCGGGAAGCCATAGCTCGGCAGCAGACGGCTCGTGTGCAAGATCAGGTCCAGCACCGCTTCAAAATCCGCGATATTGTCGAACGCCTCGACGCGGAAGGGCGTCACGAGCGCCGAGGGCTTCAGATACGTAGTCAGGGCGTCCGGGTATTCGCGGATCCAGCGCTTCCATTCTTCGGGCCACTTGCTCTCCGGTCCCTGACGCATGACCGGAATGGGCGTCACATATTCACCTTCGGCGAGTACCACGTCGAGGAGCGCCGCGTCGTTCAGGCCGTAGGCAACGACTTCATCCTCCACTTTCTTCGCTTCGTCCTTTTTCAGAACTCCGTCACGCTGGAGCTTGTCAAGCAACCTGCGCAGGACGACAGGGTCCCGGCCAATCGAGCGCTCTACCGCGCCAACCACGGGCGTGCCGGTGTCGCGGAGTGCCTTGAGCTGCTCGAGGTAGAGCGATACGAAGTTTCTTGCCGTATCGTCGCCATCCCACACATCGTTTGCCAGAAATTTCCTGGATGCCACCAAGCCGAAGGGCGGGAAGCCCTCGAGGCCGTATGGCGCAACCGGGTTCACGAGCGGTCCGTGAAGGATGATGGCATTCAGATTTTCCGATGGGTCTGAACGGGCCAGCCTCAGGGCTGCCGCGATCTCGCTCGACATGCGCGCTGCATCCCTTAGCTTTGCGATGTCCTGGAAATCATCGTCAAACAGAATGCCTTGGTCACTGAAGAGGTCATCGACCAGGGCGAGCTCGATGGCGAACTTTTCTCGGGCGTCCGTTTCGTCGCCTGGTCTGACCACATAGGAGCCGACGCGAATGCCAATCGGCGCGGCGGAGGGCAGTTCGATATTCGCGACACCCCCGTCAATGAATGCATAGGCGTTGCCCTTAAGAGTCGGCCAGTAAACGCTGGGGCGGTATGTCAGTGATCGAACCAGCCCGTTATTCTCGAGAAGGTCCCGGACAGCGGCCGCAATCCGGGCCAAGCGGTCCACGAACTGTGCCTGGGCCTGTTCGGACTCGCGTCTGGCGACGTAAAGCATATTGGCGAGGAACTCTCCCTGACCAATCCGTGCTTCGATCCGTCTTCTTATGTCCTCCTGGCTAGACAGCGTGCGGCCCCCCCCCCCCCCGGGGGGGGGGGGGGCGGGGGGGGCGCGCGGGGGGGGGGGGGGGGGGGGGGTGCGGGCCGACGTGAGAGACGAAGAGAAGGACGGATACTCAGAAGGGGGATTTCAAGGAGGGTGAAGGAGAG
>JBEILC010000157.1:0-7315 GCA_040379425.1 Hyphomicrobiales bacterium | reverse complement strand
CCTGGTCGGCGGTGACACCGCGCGCGGCGAGCCGCTCGGCGGCGGCCTCCACCACGGGCTTCACGAGCTTCAGGGCAAGGCGGTCAAGCATGGATCACCTCGCCATCTCTCAGCAGCAGAACGCGGCCATTCGCGGGTACGTCGGCCCGGTCATGCGTGACCATCAGGCACGGGATGCCCCGGATGGCAATATGGCTGAAGACGAAATCGCGCATGGCCTGCCGAAGTTCAGCATCGAGCTTGTTGAAGGGCTCGTCCAGCAGCATGGCGCGCGGCTCGGCAACGAGGGCGCGCATCAGCGCCACCCGGGCGCGCTGCCCGCCGGAGAGCGTGTGCGGCGGGCGCGGCCCCAACCCGGCGAGCTCCGCCTCGGCAAGTGCTGCATCAACCTTCTTCAGCCGCTCTTCGCGCGGGGCCCGCGGCATGCCGAAGAGCAGGTTCTCCGCCACGGTGAGATGCGGAAAGAGAAGATCGTCCTGGAACAGCCGCCCGATGCGGCGGCGCTCCGGCGGAACACCGGCAAGATCGCGGCCCTCGAGGCTCACGGCACCCGTTGCTGCGAAGGGCGCTTCGAGTTCGCCGGCAATGAAGGAGAGGAGTGTTGACTTCCCCGCACCGCTCGCGCCCATCAGCGTCACGGTCTCGCCCGCATCGATGGTGAGCGAGAAGGGCTTGATCAATTGCGTGTCACGGAGCCTGACGGACACGTTGGAGAGTGTCAGCGCCATCTGGGCCTCCCCAGCGTGGCGGCGGCGAGCACCGAAAGAAGTGGCGGCAGCGCCAGCAGAAGGGCGAAGGCGGCGGTGAGCGGCCTGCTGCCGCCCGATGACAGCGTCACCGCCTCCATCGGCAGCGTGCTGAAGCGGCCCGCGGCGATGAGCTGGGCGGGCACGAACTGCACCATCGACACCGCGAAGCCGATGGCGGCGGCTGTCAGCAGCGGCGCCTTGAGCAGGGGCAGTTTCACCCTGACCCAGGCGGAGGTCACGCTGACGGAGAGGGCGCGCGCCGCCTGCATGTAGCGCGCGTCGAAGGAGCGGTAAGGCCCGGCCAGCACGATCAGCACATAGGCGGCAGCCGGTGCGAGATGGGCGAGGAACAGGCCGCTGAGATGTCCGGCAAGCCCCCAATCGAGGAACAGGCGGTATTGCCCGCCCGCCACGGCAAGCTGCGGCAGCGCGAGGCTGGCGATGGCGAGGCCGATGGGCCAGAGGTCCCGCGATGGCGGCTGTGTCTCGAACCACAACACGGCGGTGATGAGCGCTACGCCCGAGGCCGCAACCCCCAGCGCGAGGCTGAGCCAGAGCGGCGCGGCTTCCATGCCTGTCCATGCATCTGTTCCAAATGCGGGCGGCAGCAGCGCCGGATAGGGCCATCGAGGCGCGAGCGAGAGAAGGAGCAGCAGAAGCAGCGTCACGGCGAAGACGCCAAGCCCCAGGCTTCCGATGAGTCTGGCACTCCATGCAGGAGGTTTCAGCGCGGAAGGCCCGGTGGTCAGGAACCCGCGCAGCCCCGGGCGCAGGGCGCGAATCAGGAGTGCTGCAACAGCAAGGACGAGGGCCAGCGCCGCCGTCAGCAGCAGCGTGCCCGAGAGGCCCATGCGGTTCACCTGCGGCTCGGCATCGTTCAGCGCGTGCCAGATCACCACGGCGAAGGTCGGCGGCTGGGTGGGGCCCAGCACCAGCGCCAAATCGACCACTGTCGCGCCATAGACGAAGACGATAACGAGCGGCCAGCGAAGGTCACGCAAGAGCTGCGGCAGCACGATGCGCAGCCAGGCCGAGCCGCTGCCATGCCCGAGGCTCGCCGCTGCGCGGAGCTGCAGCGTGATTCTCTGTTCGGCATCCCCGCGCGACAAAGCGGCGAAAGCGGCGGTGAGCAGAAAGGGCACCTCCTTGATCGCCAGCGCGGCGGTGAGCGAGAGGCCAAGTGGGTCCTGCACGCTCACCCAGTTGGGCGGCGTGTCACCGCCCACGAGGAGACGCGCCAGCAGGCCCGACGGCATGATGAGGAAGCCAAAGCCGATGGCGAAGGCGAGATGCGGAAGGGCGAGGCCAGCGGCACTGGCCGCCTGCATCATGCGCCATGCCCTGCCGCCATGGAGGCCTGCGAGCAGCAGCACTGTAAGGGCAAGGGCGAGCAGGGCCGAAGCAGCGCCGGTGAAGAGCGAGAGCGGCAATGCCCCGGCGAGCTGCGGATGTGCGAGGACGTCTCTCCAGCCTTGTGCATCGACCACCGCCGGCGCCAGCATTGCCAGCGACAGCAGCAGGGGTCCGCCCCACAGCAGGACCAGCGGCAGGGCCCCGGCGGCGGGCCTCATGCGCCGTAGCGTTCGAGCCATGCCGCCTCGATCAGCGGAACCCAGCTGCCATGCGGCTCGGGGATGGTGCGTGCCGGCCGTGTGACAGCGCCCGGAGCATCCTCGCCCTTGAACAGCGCACGCGCGTCCGGCGCGAGCTTGTCGAGGTCGAGCACGGTGGGATCGCCCCAGACGGCAAGATCGGCCTTCCTCGCCTGTGCCTCGGGTGAGAGCAGGAAATTCGCCGTCACCTGGGCTGCTGCCTTGGCCTGCGCATTGACGGGGATCGCCAGGAAATGCGTGTTGCCGATGGTGCCCACCTCATGCTGCCAGGCGATGGTTGTGGCGGGCATTTCACCCGTTGCAACGAGATTCGCGGGCTCATTGGGGTTGAAGGTCAGGCCCAGCAGCAATTCGCCATCCGCCACCATCTGCTTCACCTGCGCCTGCGATTGCGGGAACTGCTTGCCCTGCCGCCACAGACGCGGATGCAGCGCATCGAGAAATTCGAACAGCGGTGCTGCCGCCGTGGTGAATGCGTCCTTCTCGATGCTCACCGGCAGAAGGCCGCGGTTTGCCATGGTCTCGGCCAGCGCCTGCTTGACGAAGGTGGTGCCGTGGAAATCGGGCGGGGCGGGGTAGCTGATGCGGCCTGGCTCATACGTCGCGAGATCGAGAAGTTCCATCATGGACATGGGCGGTGTGGCCAGCTTCGCGCCATCGGCGAAGAATGTCAGCTGCGCCATGCCCCAGGGTGATTCGAGGCCTTCGGTGGCCTCCGCGAAATCGATGCGCGTGGTGGGCTTGCCGTCCGTATCGACCAGCGCGAAGTTCGGCAGGTCCTCGGCGAAGGGGCCGAAGAGCAGTTGCTCCTGCTTCATCACGCGGAAGTTCTCGCCATTGATCCAGATGAGATCGGCGCTGCCCATGGCTCCCGCCTTCACCTCGTCGCGCACGCGGCGCACGGCTTCTGCCGTGTCAGCGAGCTTCACGTGTTCGAGCGTGATGCCGTGGCGCGCCTTGAGCTCTCCGCCCGCCCAGGCGATATAGTCATTGATCTGCGGCGAACCGGCCCAGGCGTTGAAATAGACGGTCTGACCTTTCGCCTCCGCTTCAATGGCGGACCAGGCCGCATCGGCGCGTGCCAATCCGGCAAAGGGCGACAGGGCGAGGAGGCTGGCGAAGGCACGGCGGGTCAGCAACTGTGTCATGCCGCCGTCATAGGACGCCCGGAGGCAAAAGAAAATCAGCTTGTCGTGAGTATTCCGTGTTCAGCGCGGGGGCTGCCAGGCCTCAGGTGCGGCGGCCTCCCGCCGGATCACGGCGAAACTCCCCGCCGCAAGGGTTTGCGGCGCGCTCCAGTCCGCCCCCGGCCACCGGACACGGAGTTCCGCCTGGTCCGCCGTGCCGATGCCGACATGGATCCAGCCCGCCTGGCCGGAAACGTGGCCACCGCCCGAGGTAATCTCCCGGCGCTGAACGCGGTCTCCGGTCTTGACCTCGATCACCGCGCCGATGGCGTTGACATTGGGCCCCTCCTGGCCGAGCCGCAGCATCAGCGCCTGTCCGGGCTTCTCCGTCACGTTGCGCCAGACCTGCGCCTTCTCCCAGCGGTTCACCACCACGAGGTCGAGCAGGCCATCGAGGTTGAAGTCGGCGATGGCGCCGCCGCGCGAGGTCTTCGTGCTGGCAACACCTGCCTTGTGCGCCACCTCGGTGAACTTGCCGTCCGCCTGCTGCATGAGGAGGTTGTTCGGGTCCTTGATGGCGAAGTCCGGCATCTCGGCGACATTGCCCTTGGCGATGAAGAGATCGACCAGGCCGTCATTGTCCATGTCCTGGAATTCGGTGTGCCAGGCGGTCGAGGGCTTCAGGTCATCGCCGGTGAAGGGCCGGTGCGCGGTCACACCCTTGGAGAAGGCGGCCTCCTTGTAATCGGGGCGCGGTGGTGTCCCGTCCTTCGGCGGGCTGGCGAGCGTCTGCAGCCGGTTGTCGGCCATGCTGGTGAGGAAATATTCCTGGAAGCCGTCGCCGTCGAGATCATAGGCGGCGATGCCCATGCCCCAGATGCGCACATAGCGCCAGCCTTCCTTGCGGGTATAGAGGCGGGGCTCCCCGCCGGGCCGGATGCGCCACATCTGCTCCTCGCCGCCCTCATAGTATTCGCGGTCGTTGGAGACGCGGAGGTCGGGGGTGCCGGAGTTGCTCCAGTCGGTGAACAGCATGGAGAGCGGGCAGTGGCTGGGCTTAAGGTCGAAAGGCGGCGCGAAGCCTTTCGCAGCGGCTGCCGGGCGGTGCAGCCAGTTCGCGGTGCAGGAGCCCCAGGGCTCGAACTCTTCCTTGCGGTCGATATAATTGCCGATGGCGAGCGTTGGCCAGGAGGCGTCCTTCTCCCACGCCGCGGCGAAGGCGGTGGACCAGCCATCGCCGCCGTCGAAGCCCCAGGCCTCGTTGGCGCGGCTGAAGCGGCAGCCGCCCTCGCCCTTCATCGCGATGTTCTCGCCGACCCGCAGCACCACGAGGTCCATGATGCGGTCGCCGTCGATGTCGATCGGGTAGGCGCCGGTCACGGCATCAAATTCGAGACCGCTCTGCTGCCGCTCGAAGGAGAGCGCGCCGCCGCGCGTGCTGCGGTTTACGAAGAAGCCCGCGGGCTTTTCGCCGCCCGCGAGGAACACATCCTCGAAGCCGTCGCCATTGCAGTCGAAGACGGCCGCACCGCCGCCCACCATGTATTGCCAGTCACCGGCATAGACGGAGTCGAGGCCGGAGCTTTCGGTCTCCTCGACAAAGCGCGGGGTTTCGGCGGCGAGCCCCTGACCCGCGAGGGCGATGAGCGCCACGGATGACAGGATCAGCCTCATGTCGAACTCCTCGTGCGAAGTGCGGTGGCGTGCTGGCCGATGCAGCGGCCCTGTTCGAGGCCGCGTTCGATGGCGGCGCGGAAGTGGATGCCGCCATAAAGCCGCGACATGCCCGCCTCCTGTGCGGCCGCCTCGAAGCTCGGGAAGCTCCGGGGCTTCATGCCGTCGCGCTCATGGGTGCGGTCGGTGAAAGCGAAGTTCTCGCCGAACATTGCAGTCAGAACCACGGCGGCCGCACCCGACTGGGTCGAGTGGCCTGACGGATATTCGGGGAAGGGCGGGGTGATGAGGATCGGTTCCCACTTGGGGTCGATCACCCGCTTGATGTAGGTGACGGGGCGCAGCAGGTCATACTGGAACTTGGCGTACCAGTTGCCGATGAAGGCATCGGCCAGGCCAACGCCCAGCCGCATCAGCACCTCGGCACTGCGGTCGAGCGAGGCCTTCTCCTGTTCCAGCAGATCATTGGCGATGAAGATCCAGTGTCCGGGCGGGGTTGGCGAGAGCATCGGGTCATCCGACCAGAAACGGGCGATCGCCTCCTGCTCCGGCGTGCGGGACTTCACCGTCTCATAGACTTCGAGCGCCTCGCGGTAGAAGTCCGAGTTCTTGTCCTCGCTGTAGGCGGGCGGTGGCGGCAGCGGGCAGGAATTGCCACCGGGCATGGCGAAGGTGCGGTTCTTGCCCCATGTGGGCAGGAGCGGCGCCTGCTGCAGGCGGATGGTGCTCGTCGGCACCCAGTTGTGATCGCCCTTGGTGAGCGTGTAGTCCATCGGGAAGCCGAGATTCTCGACCACCGCGCCGCCATCGCCTTCGGACCACTTGACGATGGCGGCGATCAGCGCCTCGCCGAAGGCCAGGCTGCGGTCCCTGACGTCCGGGGCGACACCGTCGAGGGCCTCGGCCTTGAGCTTCTTTTCGGTCGCCGACATGACGCGCTGCCCGGTGGGGCCGGTGTTGCCGAAGAAGGTCTTGACGGCTGTTGCCATCACGCAATGGGTGATCAGCGCATCGTCATAGGCCTTGCCGCTCTCGCGCTTCGGCAGGGAGTCGAGCCCGTTCAACTGGCCTTCGAGCGAGATCAGCGAGGTCGAGCCCGAGGCGACAGCCTGGTAGGCCGCAACACCCAGATAGGCGAAGGAGCGGCTCGCCACCGGGGGCGAATAGGTGGGCGTGTGGCGCACCAACTGCAGGACGAGGCGGTACCAGCGCCTGAGGATCGCACTGCCGTCACGTGCGGACTCGGCGTGGACCTGCAAGGCGGGCAAGGCAATGGCTGCCGCCGCGCCCAGAAGGACGGTTCTGCGTGTCAGTCTCATGCGATGTGCTCCAGTTCGCGGCCGCGCCGCTCCGGTGGTCCATAGGCGAAGATCTCACGGTCGACATGGCGCAGTGCGCGGTCAATTGTGCCCTTGATGATCATGTCGGTGTCGATCGGCACGGTCTCGATCTCCACATTGCGGCGGAGTTCGTCCACCACACCCGCTTCGATGGCGCGCCTCAGATGCGGCTCGATCAGCGCCATGGCGCGCGTGCCGGGTCCGGCGAGAACGATGCGTGACGGCGTGAGGATGGCGATGAGGCGGGCCAGCCCGAAGCCCAGCGCCTCGCCAGCCTTGGCATAGGCGGCCACCGCACTGGCCTCGCCCCGGCGTGCCGCGGCCTCGAGCGCCAGCATGTCATCCTGCGGAATGGCGGTGAAGGACGGGGCTTGCGATTCCGCCGCCCCCGAGGCCCAGCGCAGCAGGCTGTAGTCGGCCACATAGGCCTCGACACAGCCCCGCCGCCCGCAGCGGCACAGCGGTCCATCGGGGAGGTGGTTCATGTGACCGAACTCGGCCGCGGCCCCGGTGGACCCGTGATAGACCTGGCCATTGATGATGAGGCCCATGCCAACGCCATAGCCGATGAACACGACGGCCGCCGTACCGCCATAGCGCGCGCGGTCGGTGCTGATCAGCCCTTCGGCGATCATGTTCGCGTCATTGGCGATGTTGCAGGGAATGCCGAGGCTGTCCTGGACGGCGGCGGAGACCGCGATGTTCCGCGTCCGGAAGGCCGGGCTCCACACCACGGTTCCGGCCTTGGAGTCGGCAACACCCTGCACCGCGATGCCGATCCGCGCCACGCGGCGGGCCGAAATGCGGGGCCT
>JBEILC010000156.1:0-7340 GCA_040379425.1 Hyphomicrobiales bacterium | reverse complement strand
GACCTGATGCGCCAGCGCGCCAGGCCCTATCTCTTCTCCAACGCGCTCCCGCCGCCCATCGCCGCCGCGGGGATCAGGGCCATCGACATGGCGGAGCAGGGCGATGACCTCCGCGCCCGCCTCTTCGACAATGCGAAGCGCTTCCGTGCAGGCATGAGTGCCGCGGGCTTCAAGCTGCTCCCCGGCGAGCACCCGATCATCCCCGTCATGCTGGGGGAGGCGAAGCTGGCGCAGGAGATGGCGGCGAAGCTTTATGGCAAGGGCATCTATGTCACGGGCTTCTTCTTCCCCGTGGTGCCCAAGGGCCAGGCGCGCATCCGCACGCAGATGTCGGCGGCGCATTCGCCCGAGGACATTGACCGCGCCATCGCCGCCTTCACCGAAGCCGGCCACGAACTGGGAGTCATCTGAATGCGTGCATTGGTGAAGGCGGAAAAGGCCGAGGGCCTTGTCATGCGGGATGAACCGGCGCCCCAGATCGGGCCGGACGACATATTGATCAAGGTCGCCAAGACCGGCATCTGCGGCACCGATCTCCACATCTGGAAATGGGACGCATGGGCGGAGAAGACCATCCCCGTGCCCATGGTGGTGGGCCATGAATTCGCAGGGATCGTGACGGATGTGGGCTCGCATGTGCGCACCGTGAAGGTGGGAGACCGCGTCTCGGGCGAGGGCCACCTCATCGGCATGAAGAGCCGCATGGCCAGGGCCGGTCACTTCCACCTGGATCCGGAGACCAAAGGCATCGGCGTCAACCTCCCCGGCGCCTTCGCGGACTATCTCAAGATCCCGGCCTTCAACGCCATCCACCTGCCGCCCGAAGTCGATGACGAGATTGGGGCCATTCTCGATCCGCTCGGCAATGCCGTGCATACGGCCTTGTCCTTCGATCTCGTGGGCGAGGATGTGCTGATCACCGGCGCGGGGCCGATTGGCATCATGGCCGCCGCCGTCTGCCGCCATGTGGGCGCCCGTCACGTGGTCGTCACCGACATCAACGACTATCGGCTCGACCTCTGCAACCAGGTGACGGATGCGGTGACCGTCAATGTCTCGCGCGAGGATTTGCGCGACGTGATGGCGAAACTCCGCATGAGCGAGGGCTTCGACATCGGCCTTGAGATGTCGGGAGCGCCGAAGGCCTTCGACCAGATGGTCGACCAGATGATCATGGGCGGCAAGATCGCCATGCTGGGCATCCCATCCGGCCCCACCACGGTCGACTGGAACCGGGTGATCTTCAAGGCGCTCACCATCAAGGGCATCTACGGACGTGAGATGTTCGAGACCTGGTACAAGATGATCGCGATGCTGCAGTCGGGCCTCGACGTCCGAAAGGTCATCACCCACCGCATGAAGGCGGAAGACTACGCCCAGGGCTTCGCGCTGATGAAGCAGGGAAGCTGCGGCAAGGTGGTGCTGGACTGGGGGTGAGAGGGTTACCCTCCAAGCTTGCCAAGCCGCCGCCCCGGGGTTACGGAGAAGGCACAGTCCCCCGTAACCTTACCCCTGAGTCCGCCGATGCTCACTGCCTATGGAGCGGCCAATGGCTGCCTGACGGAATTCCAGGCCTCGACCGCGCCCGGCGTGCCGCCTGACGCTGTGTGGCTGGACCTCGTGGAGCCCACCGCGCAGGAGGAAGCTGCCGTCGAGGCGGCGCTCGGCATCGACATCCCGACGCGCGAGGAACTGGCCGAGATCGAGGCCTCCTCCCGCCTCTACCAGGAAGATGGCGCGGCCTTCATGACGGCGAACCTCATCCGCCGCGGCGAGCATGACCAGCCGGAATCCTCGCCCGTCACCTTCATCATCAAGGACAACATCCTGATCACCATCCGCTATCATCACCCGCAGGCCTTCCCGGCCTATGTGAAGCGGGCGATGAAACCGCAATCGACCGCCATGACCGGCTGGGGCATCCTCATCTCGCTTCTGGAAGCCGTGGTTGATCGCGCCGCCGATCATCTTGAGCGCGCCGGCCAGATCGTCGATGAGACCTCCAAGAAGACCTTCGGGGCCAAGCGCCAGCTCTCCGGCGTCCACAAGCCGAACCCCCGCAAAAGCGTCAATCTGCAGGAGCTGATCGAGAACATCGGCGAGGAAGGCGACTTCGTCTCCAAGATGCGTGAAAGCCTCGTCTCCATCGGCCGCATGGTGGCCTTCATGCAGGCCATCAGCGACCAGCTGCGCGACAACAAGCAGATGAAGGAGAACCTGGCGCGCATCAAGATCCTGCAGTGCGACATCGTCTCGCTGACTGATCACGCCAGTTTCCTGTCGGGCAAGATCAGCTTCCTGCTGGATGCGGTGCTGGGCCTCATCTCCATCGAGCAGAACGGCATCATCAAGATCTTCTCGGTCGCCGCCGTCGTCTTCCTGCCGCCAACCCTCGTGGCCTCGATCTACGGCATGAACTTCCAATTCATGCCGGAATTGCAATGGAAGTTCGGCTATCCCTTCGCCATCTTCCTGATGATCCTTTCCGCCATCCTGCCCTTCCTCTATTTCAAGCGGAAAGGCTGGCTGTGATGCCGGTTGTGCTCTGGGTCGCGCTTGGCGGTGGCATCGGGGCTGCGGCGCGCTATGGTGTCAATGTCTGGTCGGGCCGGGTGCTCGGCGCCGAGTTCCCCTGGCATACGTTGATCGTGAACGTCCTGGGCTGCTTCATCATGGGCCTCCTCACCGGCCTGTTGGCGCTGAAGCTGAACCTCTCGCAGGAGGCGCGCGCCTTCCTCACCACCGGCATTCTCGGCGGCTTCACCACCTTCTCCGCCTTCTCGCTCGATACTGCCCTGCTGATGGAGCGCAAGGCGATGCTGGCCGCCGGGGCTTATGTCGGCGCCTCGGTGCTGCTTTCCATCCTCGCCGTCTTCGCCGGGCTCTTCCTCATCCGCGCCATGTTCGCATGAGCGAGGTGAAGCGCCATGTGGTGACGGCGGATGAATCCGGCATGCGGCTGGACCGCTGGTTCAAGCTGCATTTCCCGCAGGTGACCTTCGCCTACCTCAACAAGCTCACCCGCACCGGCCAGGTGCGTGTTGCGGGCGCCCGCGCCAAGACAAGCACCAGGCTCCAGGCCGAGCAGGAAATCCGCGTGCCGCCGCTCGCCTTCGATACGCGCCCCGCCGATCTCCCGAAGGAGGATGTGAAGCCGCTCACGCCGCAGGAGCGCCGCCTCTTCGACTCCATGGTCATCCACGAGGACCGTGACATCTATGTGCTGAACAAGCCGTCTGGCTTTGCGGTTCAGGGCGGCACCAAGACGCACCGCCACCTCGACGGCCTCCTGATGGGCCTCGGCGTGGAGCTGGGCGAGCGGCCCTTGCTCGTCCATCGGCTGGACAGGGACACATCCGGTGTCATCGTCATCGCCAAGCGCCGCGCCATTGCCTCGGCCTTGGGCAAGCTCTTCGCAACGCGTGCGGTCAAGAAGACCTATTGGGCCGTGGTCAAGGGCGTGCCGAAGCCCGCGCAAGGCCGTATCGAAGTGGCGCTCATCAAGGCCAAGGGCCCGGAGGGTGACCGCATGCGCGCCTCCCGCGAAGGCGAGGAGGAGGATGAGCAGCGCGCTGTTACCTCCTATGCCGTGCTCGACAAGGCCGCGCAGCTGGCTGCCTGGGTCTCGCTCAAGCCCGTCACCGGCCGCCAGCACCAACTCCGCGCCCACATGGCCCATATCGGCACGCCGATCATGGGCGACGAGAAATATGGCGGGCTTGAAGGCCTGCCGGAAGGCATGGCGCCGAGGCTCCATCTCCACGCCCGCCGTATCGTCTTCCCGCACCCGCGCGAGGGCACGGTGGACATCACCGCCCCCCTGCCGGACCACATGCTGGCGAGTTTCGCCATGTTCGGCTTCGATCCCAACCGCTTCACGGAGGGCGAGGGGTGAAGCTCGCCATCTTCGATGTGGACGGCACGCTGGTGGACTCCAGCGCCATGATCGCCGCCTCGCTTACCACAGCGTTCAAGGCGGAGGATCTGCCGGTGCCTGACCGGACCGCCATGATGTCCATCGTCGGCCTCTCGCTGGTCGAGGCGATGGCGACCCTCGTGCCGGGCGGGAGCCGGACCATGCATGAGCGGCTGGGTGCCGCCTACAAGCAGGCCTTCTGGGAGCACAGGGCAAGCGGCAACCACACCGAGGAGCTGTTCGAAGGCGCCCACGCGCTGCTGACGAAACTCCGCGCGCGCGATGACGTGCTGCTTGGCATCGCCACCGGCAAGTCGCGCCGGGGTGTCGCCCACCTCATCGAGAAGCACGGCTTCGAAGGCTGGTTCACCACGGTACAGACCTCGGACGACCATCCCTCGAAGCCGCATCCGTCGATGATCGTCACGGCTCTCGCCGAGACCGGTCTTGAACCCTCCGCCGCCATCATGATCGGCGATACGAGCTATGACATCGCCATGGCCCGCGCTGCGGGCGTTGGGGCTGCGGGTGTGGCCTGGGGGAACCATCCGGCGGCTGAGTTGCTGAAGGCGGGCGCACACTCTATATCGAATGATTTCAACGATCTGGAGCGAGACCTTAACTCGCTTTGGCAGGACCTTCGCGCATGACGTCAAGACGCCGCTTCTACAAGGATGTGACGGTCACCGAGGACCTTGGGATTGCGCTGGACGGCCGCCCGGTCAAGACGCCGCTCAAGTCCCCGCTACTGCTGCCGACCCGCCCCCTGGCGGAGGCCGTGGCGGCGGAATGGGCGGAGCAGGGGGCTGAGATCAAGCCTTCCACCATGATCCTCACCAAGCTTGCCAACACCGCGATCGACCGCGTCGGCCCCGGCCGCGCCCGGATCGAGGCGGAGGTGCTGGACTATGCGGGGAGTGACCTCGTGTGCTACCGCACGGACCGCCCGCCGGACCTCGTCCAGCGCCACGTGAAGCACTGGGACCCCGTCATCGACTGGGCCCGCGTGGCGCTCGATGCGCCCTTCGAGGTGACGGTGGGCGTCATCCACAAGCCCCAGCCTGCTGCGGCAATCGCCGCCCACGCCCTGGCGCTCAAGGACCTGAGCGACTTCGAACTCTCCGCCTATTACACGATCATGACGGTGACGGGCTCCGCCCTCATCGCCATGATGCTGGCCCGCCGCACCACCCCGCCGGAAGCCGCATGGCTCGCCGCGCATGTCGACGAGGACTACCAGATCGAGCACTGGGGCCAGGACGCCGAAGCCGAGGCCAAAAGCGCCGCGAGATATGCGGAGTTCATGGCCTGTTGCCGGTTTTTGGGATTGGCGCGAGACATCTCCACGTCAGTCCTTTAGGATGGCGAAACTCAGTCCGAATCCCAGATTGGCTTCTCGATCATCTCCTTAAGATTCTGCTTGTGTCGACTGAGATTGATTATGATCTGATTGTGCTCGTTGTTCTTTGCGCGGCGATAGCGAACTGGCATTACCATCGTCCGGTCTAGGAAACGGGCTGTTGCCGACGGCCCCATGTGCTCTTTGATTCATTCAGCACACTCCTCGAACCATTTTTCTGCACTGGCCTTATAAGTGTCGAAATCTTCCGAGGGAGCATTCAATACATCGTCTACGGTACTGTAGAAGTACTTTAGCTGCTTTACTCGCTGACCCCTGTCAGTGAATTCCCTGCGCCTGGCGTAACCGACCAGAAACCAAATCGCCAAAGGAAGAAATGCCCATGCATATGATAGCTCCAGCAGCCCAGGAATTGGCAATCCTGCCCATTTAGCGACAGTCAATCCTATGGACAGAATGGGAGCGGTGAATGACACAGCTGCATGCGCGTCCACGCAGAGGTCTGTGACGAATCTCCAGCCCAAGAGTAGCCGGTTCTTGATCCCTTTCATAAACTATAAACAGCAATAACACTCCATTTTTTCAACATAGTGCCTGTTTTTCCGATAACCCTGATCCTTGGCCTGGCGGCCACCTCCGCCCATCAGCTGCGCCGACGAGCGAAGGGACTTGCTGATCGTGCCGCTTCCCCTTCTCCCGTCCCGAAGGATGGGAGAAGGTGGCCGAAGGCCGGATGAGTGCCCTGTCCGCGTGGCAGGTGTTTTCATCAGCCTTTCGGCTGATTTGACCTCGACCCCGGCCCGGCTTAACACGAGAGAAACCACCGAATTTGCCCGGAGTACCCCGATGCAGGAGATCCTCGAGAAACTTGAAGCCCGCCGCGTCCAGGCGCGGGCTGGGGGTGGAGCGAAGCGGGTGGCCTCCCAGCATGCCAAGGGCAAGCTGACCGCGCGCGAGCGGGTTGAACTCCTGCTGGATGAAGGCTCCTTCGAGGAGTTCGACATGTTCGTCGAGCACCGCTGCACCGACTTCGGCATGGAAGACCAGAAGCTCCCCGGTGATGGCGTCATCACCGGCTGGGGCACGGTCAATGGCCGCGTGGTCTATGTCTTCGCCAAGGACTTCACCGTCTTCGGTGGATCTCTCTCCGAATCCCACGCCCGCAAGATCACCAAGATCCAGGACATGGCGCTGCAGAACCGCGCGCCCATCATCGGCCTGTTCGATGCCGGCGGTGCGCGCATCCAGGAGGGGGTCAACGCGCTGGGCGGCTATGGCGAGGTGTTCCAGAGGAACGTCCTGTCTTCCGGCGTCATCCCGCAGATTTCCGTCATCATGGGCCCCTGCGCGGGCGGTGACGTCTATTCCCCCGCCATGACGGATTTCATCTTCATGGTGCGCGACACGAGCTACATGTTCGTCACCGGGCCTGACGTGGTGAAGACCGTCACCAATGAGACGGTGACCGCAGAGGAGCTCGGCGGCGCCTCCGTCCACACCACCAAATCCTCCATCGCGGACAAGGCCTTCGAGAACGACGTTGAGGCGCTGCTTCAGATGCGCCGGCTGATCGATTTCCTGCCGTCCTCCAACACGGCCCCGCTGCCGGAGCTGCCGAGTTTCGATCCCGCGGGCCGCATCGACATGTCGCTCGACACGCTGATCCCCGCCAATCCCAACCAGCCCTATGACATGAAGGAGCTGATCCTCAAGATCGTTGATGAGGGCGACTTCTTCGAGATCCAGGAGGCGCATGCGCGCAACATGATCACCGGGCTCGCGCGCATCAACGGCCGCACGGTCGGCATCGTGGCGAACCAGCCCATGGTGCTGGCGGGCGTGCTCGACAGCGACGCCGGGAGGAAGGGCGGCCGCTTCGTCCGCTTCTGCGACTGCTTCAACATTCCCATCGTGACGCTCGTGGACGTTCCGGGCTTCCTGCCGGGCACGGCGCAGGAATATGGCGGCCTCATCAAGCACGGCGCCAAGCTGCTGTTTGCCTATGCCGAGGCGACTGTGCCGAAGATCACCGTCATCACCCGCAAGGCCTATGGCGGCGCCTAT
>JBEILC010000155.1:0-7356 GCA_040379425.1 Hyphomicrobiales bacterium | reverse complement strand
GGCGCCTATATCCTCTGCTCCGAAACCTGCGCGCTCGACATCATCGGCGCCAAATACATCCGCGAGATCGAAAACGGCGAAGTCGTCGTCATCTCGGATGACGGCATCGAAAGCCTCAGGCCCTTCCCCAAGCAGCCGCCACGGCCCTGCATCTTCGAGTATATCTATTTCTCGAGGCCTGACTCCATGCTGGGCGGCCGCTCCATCTACGAGGTGCGGAAAGCCATGGGCCGGGAGCTGGCGCGCGAGTCCACGCTTGCGGCGGATGTCGTGGTTCCCATTCCGGACTCCGGCGTTCCCGCAGCACTTGGCTTCGCGCAGGAAACGGGCATTCCCTTCGAGCTCGGCATCATCCGCAACCATTATGTGGGACGCACCTTCATCGAGCCCACACAGACCATCCGTTCGCTCGGCGTGAAGCTGAAGCACAATGCCAACCGCGCGGTCGTCAAGGACAAGCGCGTGGTGCTGATCGACGATTCGATCGTGCGCGGCACGACCTCCGTCAAGATCGTGCGCATGATGTATGAGGCGGGGGCTAAGGAGGTGCACATGCGCATCTCAAGCCCGCCCATCAAGCACCCGGACTTCTACGGCATCGACACGCCGGAGCAGAAATCGCTGCTCGCCGCCACGCACACGCTGGAGGAGATGCGCGAGTATATCGGCGTCACCTCGCTGGCGTTTCTCTCGGTCGATGGCATCTACCGCGCGGTGGGCCTGCCCGGCCGTGACAATGCCCGCCCGCAGTTCACCGACCACTGCTTCACGGGCGACTACCCGACCCACCTGACCGATCTCGTGGGCGAAACCAAGAAGCAGCAGCTTTCGCTGCTGGCTGAAGCAGGCTGAGGACATCATGGCAGGACGGCTCGAAGGACGCGTGGCACTCGTCACCGGCGCATCGCGGGGGCTTGGCGCTTCCGCGGCGATAGCGCTGGCGAAGGAGGGGGCGCACATTATCGCCACAGCGCGCACCGAAGGCGGCCTCACTGAACTCGACGACGCCATCAAGTCCGTGGGCGGATCGGCGACACTGGTGCCCGTCGACATCCGCGATTTCGAGGCCATCGACCGGCTGGGTGCGGCGATTTTCGAGCGCTGGAAGAAGCTCGACATTCTCGTCGGCAATGCGGGCGTGCTGGGCAAGCTGACGCCCATGGCGCATGTGGACCAGAAGATGTGGGACGAGGTGATGGCGGTGAACGTTACCGCCAATTACCGCTTGATCCGCTCCATGGACGTGCTGCTCCGCCAGTCGGATGCGGGGCGCGCGGTGTTCGTCACATCGGGACTGGCGCACAAGTGCTGGGCCTATTGGGGACCCTACTCGATCTCCAAGGCCGCACTCGAGGCGATGGTGAAGACCTTTGCGGCGGAGATCGCCACCACGAACCTGAAAGTCAATTGCTTCAGTCCCGGCGCCACGCGCACCGGCATGCGTGCCAAGGCCATGCCGGGCGAAGACCCGATGACACTGCCCCACCCCGATGACGTCGCAGCCCAGATCGTGCCGATGTGCGAGCCCGCCTTCGACGACAATGGCGGCGTGTGGAAATACGATCCGAAAGGGCTGTTCAAGCAGTTCTGAGACGGTGTAGCTCGCGTCCTCTCCTGAAACGCGGGAGAGGAAGGGGCCCCAACGCAGTTGGGGGAGGTGAGGGACCGCGAGCACAGTGCCTGACTTCCCCTCATCTCCCCGCGCCGCGGGGCACTTCTTCTCCCGCTGAAGGGGCGGGAGAAGACGCTTACTTGTCCTTGTCGAAGGGATTCTTGCCGCCGCGCAGGCTGAAGCGGATGGGGACGCCCTTGAGGTCGAAGGCCTCGCGAAGTCCGTTCATCAGATAGCGGACGTAGCTCTCCGGCATCTTGGAGAGCTGGTTGCCGAAGATGGCGAAGGTCGGCGGCCGGGCATTGGCCTGGGTGGCGTAGCGGATCTTGATGCGGCGGCCCGATGGGGCGGGCGGCGGATTGCGCTCCACCGCGCCCTCAAGCCAGCGGTTGACCTGGGATGTCGGGATGCGCCGGTTCCAGCGTTCCATGGCGCCGAGCACGGCCTCGAGCAGCTTGTCGATGCCCTTCTCCTGCTTGGCGGAAAGCGTGACGATGGGCACGCCGCGGATTTCCGGCAGCACGTCTTCCATGTCGCTCTTCACGTCCTTGAGCTTCTTCTGCTTTTCCTCGACGAGGTCCCATTTGGAAAGTGCGAGCACCACCGCACGTCCCTCACCCGCCACGAGGCCGCACAGCGCCAGGTCCTGCCGCTCGATGGGAAGCGAGGCATCGACCAGCACGACGACGCATTCGGCGAAGCGGATGGCGCGCAGCGCATCCGACACCGCGAGCTTCTCGATCTTGCCGACGACGCGCGACTTGCGCCGGATTCCAGCCGTGTCCCACAGCCTGACCTTCTGGCCGCGCCATTCGAAGTCGGTTGAGATCGCGTCGCGCGTGATGCCGGCCTCGGGGCCCGTCAGCATGCGCTCCTGTCCCAGGATGGTGTTGACCAGCGTGGACTTGCCGGCATTGGGCTGGCCGATGATGGCAAGCCGCAACGGGCCGTCACCGCGGTCATCACCCTCGCCTGCCTCGGCGTCTTCCTCCGTATACGGAAGAAGCGCGTCATAGAGCATGTCGAGGCCCTCGCCGTGTTCGGCGGATATGGGCAGCGCCTCGCCGAAGCCAAGCGCATAGGCTTCCATCAACCCCGCCTCATGGCCCCTGCCCTCCGCCTTGTTGGCCACCAGAATCACAGGCTTGCCGCGGCGGCGCACGCGGGAGGCAAATTCGCGGTCGGTCGGGGTGACGCCGGCGCGCGCGTCGATGACAAAGAGGACGACATCTGAGTCGTCCACGGCGGTTTCGGCCTGCGCGCTCATGCGCGCTTCAAGGCTGTCACCCTTGATGTCATCGAGGCCAGCGGTGTCGAAGATGCGGAAGCGCAGGTCACCCAGGCGCGCCTCGCCCTCGCGCCGGTCGCGGGTCACGCCCGGCTGGTCATCGACAAGCGCGATCTTGCGGCCGACGAGGCGGTTGAACAGCGTTGACTTGCCGACGTTGGGCCGCCCCATAATGGCGACGGTTACCGTCATTGCGGGTCGCTGAAGGTATCGCCCGTGGTTCCCGGCGGCTTGCAGGCCGGATCGTTCGGCGCGCAATAGGTTTCGTCAGGGGAGCCAGACCTGCTGGTTCCTGCTGAGGCTTCTTGCTTGTTCGGGAATGAGCTGCGGCCGGGAATCGCATCCTCACGCTGGCCGGGGAGAACCGTGTTGTCGGTCTGCCCGGTGAGGCTGTTGAGTGCGCCGCAGCCAGTGAGCGCCAACGCCGCCAGCCCAAGAGCGAAGAGCTTGCCAGCCTGGCTCATTTCTGGGGCACCAGGGGCTTGAGCAGATCAGACATCATCTGCGCGCGCTGGCGGAGCGTAGGGGGCGTATCGGTGTCAGCGAGGATACGCTCGACCAGCTTGGAGGCCGCGGCATAGTCCTTGAGGCGCCATTGCACGGACGCCATGATCTCCCGCGCGACGTGCCGCCAGGGGTTGCCCTCCGCATCGAAGGCCTTGAGGCGTGACTCGATGTCCGCGAAGCTTGCAGTGTCAGACAGCGCAGCGGCAGCGCGGATCCGCGCGAGGTCGCGCAACGTCGCATCAGCGGTGTTGTCGGCGGCCACTGCATCAAAGATGGCGGCGGCTTCGGCCGGCTTGCCGCTGGAGGCAAGGAGCGACGCCTCACGCAGATGCGCAAGGCCGCGGAAGCCCGGATGAGTGACAGCTTCAAACTGTGCCTGAGCCTCGGCCTGCTTGCCCGCTGCCGCCAGTTCGGCTGCCGCAAAGAAGCTGTCGCCCGCGGCTTCCGCCTGCTTGGTTTGCCAGTAGTTCCAGCCCTGATAGCCGCCCACGCCAAGAATGACGGCCAGGCAGACGCCGATCACCAGATTGCCGTAACGGGCCCAGAGTTTCTTGTACTGTTCCTGGCGGACTTCCTCGTCCACCTCGCGAAACAGGGATTCATCGCTCAAAGCGGTGGCTCCTCACCATCAGGAAAACAACGAGAAGCGGCGTAGATCAGCGGCAGGGCCAAATCAAGGCAATTCAGATGCCGCGCCGCGCGCCCGGAGTCGTCATCGCGCGGTTCAACTGGCGCCGGTAAAGCATCAGCATCGGAACACCGATGCCCAAAACGCCGGCCAGAGATCCCGTCATTTCGAAGATCATGGCTGCTGTCCCTCTCGAAGTCGCCGGGTTCGGGTTCAGCCGTTAATGGTTAAGATCGCGTAAAAGGTGGCCGCAACACGCAACCCTGATTGCGATTATTCCACCTTGAATGAGGCAATCATGCCACCATCTGCACGCTCTGCTATGGTGGAATGGAGCGCCCACAATCCAGGATTGTCCGCCTTGAAGGCGAGCGAAAGCGACTCCCCCGGGGGAATCACCGCCGTGTCCGCGAGCGGGGCCGATTCCTGCATCCCGGCCACTTGCCACACATGGCCGTGGATGTGCACGGGTTGGGCGAATGCCGTGAGGTTCGCCAGTTCCAGCCGGATGGTTTCGCCCAGCCTTGCGGTGAAGGCAGGCTCTGGCGAAGGGCCCGCAACACCGTTGATGGCCCAGCCCTTGCCATTCTCGAGGAGCGTGCGGAGATCACGCTGCTGGCCATTGAGCACGGCCGATGTCAGGCCGCCCTTGATGCCTCCTTCCAACGTGATGGGGACGGCGCGAACCTCCCCCTTGAGGTCCGGTGGTACGGCGGGGTTGGGGGGAAGCGCGAAATTCTCCGCCAGTGCCGGCCGCGTGCCGCCGTCTTCGGCGATGAGATAGCCGATCTCCACCACATCCTCGAACAGGTCGAGCGCTAAGCGGATATCACCCTCCGCGCCGCTCACGAGAAGGTCGGCGCGCTGGCCGGGGGCGAGCGACAGGGGCTTGCCATGCAGCAGGCTAGGCGTCACCGGCTGTCCGTCCCGCGCCAGCAGCAGAGGATCGAACCCCTTGAACAGCAGCTTCATTGTTCGGACATTGGCGGCATTGACGAGGCGGAGCCTCATATAGCCGTCGCGCTGCATCGGGATGCGCGGGCGGAAGCGGTTGTTGACGGTGAACCAGTTGCCGAGCCGCCCTTCGCCCACCATGGCCTCGACATCGCCGAAGCCCTGCTCCACCGCGCCGCCATCCGCCAGCTTCCAGTCATCGAGCACCAGAACCGCATCCTGGATATCCGCCAACGGTTCCTTTTCCTCGACCACCAGCACGGCGTTGAGGCCCATGTCCCGCATGCGCGACTGGTCCGACATCGGTCCGATCCAGAAGGCGCCGGCATCAGGCGGCACGAAGACGCAATCCACCGCCTCGTCCGGCCCTGGCAGGATGCTGATGGTCATGAGTTCAGAAGGACCGCGCACCCCGAAGAAGTGGAGCCAGATTTCACGATCGAGATCGTTGATGAAGCGCAGCTTCATTTCCTGCCCCTGGCGGGCGCGGATCACCAGCGGCTCAGGGCCGCTTCCCATGAGCCAGGCTTCCGTCTCCCCCGCCCCGCCCTCAAGCAGGCCGAGGCGCCGGCGGCCAGCGCGGATCTCGAGAAAGCCATCAGCCGTCAGGGCCTCGGCCTGCGCCAGGCGCGCCATGCCCGCCAGTGCCGCAGCACAGGAGAGAAATCTCCGACGCGAGAATGACATGGCTGATCCCTTCCAGACGTGATCCACTAAACTCGAATCGATCCGTGGCGGCAAGATGACGCCCGCCCTTCTTGACCGGACGGGTGCATCCCAACAAGCTTGGCGCCAAGCAGGGCTGAGGGAGAAGGGCACATGGCGGCAGCCGGGCGCGGGGCAACCGAGGCGGTGATCCGCGACGACCTCGAAGGCATGATCTACGGCGAGTTCGGCACACTCAGGCGCGCGATGCACGAGAAATGCATCGTGGCGGGACATTATCCCGGAAACGATGACTTCATGCCGCGCGAAGCGTTCATCGAACAACTCAAGGGCGAAAAGCCGGAACCCGCAGGAACACCGATCGCCTCATCCATCCTGGCCATCGACATCACGGGCGACACGGCCATCGCAAAGATCACGGACGACTGCTTCGGCACCACCTTCACCACGATCTCACCTTCATCAAGGACAAGGGGCAATGGCAGATCGTGGCCAAGGCCTTCTTCGGCCACGGCAGCAAGAGCTGAGGGTTAGTCCTTCATCTCGTAGGTGTTCTCGGGCGCGGGGAAGCTCCGTGCGCGGACTTCCTCGGCATACATGCGGATCGCGCCCTCGATGGCAACACCGACCTTGCCGAACTCCTTCACGAATTTCGGCACGCGGGGGCTGAGGCCCAGCATGTCTTCCATCACCAGGATCTGGCCATCGCATGCGGGCGACGCGCCGATGCCGATGGTGGGAATGGGAATCTCCCGGGTGATCTTGACCGCCAGCGGCTCGGCAATCGCTTCCAGCACGACGGCGAAGGCGCCGGCCTCCGTTACCGCGCGGGCATCCTCCTCGATGATCGCCCACTGCTCCCTGGTGCGGCCTTGCGTCTTGAAGCCGCCGAGGATGTTGATGGACTGCGGCGTCAGGCCAATATGCGCCATCACGGGAATGCCACGCTCGCTAAGGAAGCGGATGGTTTCCGCCATGCGCTTGCCGCCCTCGAGCTTGATGGCGCCGCACTGGGTTTCCTTCATCACCATGGCGGCGTTGCGGAAGGCCTGGGCGGGGCTCTCTTCATAGGAGCCAAACGGCATGTCCACGACAACGAGCGCGCGCTTGGCGCCGCGCATCACCGCCCGGCCATGCAGGATCATGAGGTCCAGCGGCACGGGCAAGGTCGACTCGAAGCCGTGCATCACCATGCCGAGGCTGTCGCCCACCAGCAGGAAATCCACATATTTATCGGCAATCGCCGCCGTGTGCGCGTGGTAGGAGGTGAGCGACACGATGGGCTCCTTGCCCTTTCGCGCCGTTATTTCGGGCGCCGTCATACGGCGCGTTGCAACATGCTGTGACATGGATGGAGCCTAGTCCCGCAGCGTCAGCCGGGCAAGGGCAGCTGGAACACCGGAACGCCGATCAGCGCGCCGTGCAGTTGCGCCGCGATGCCATAAAGCGCGATGCCAATGAGCACCGAGAGGAGATCATGCCCGGCGCGCACCTCCAGCGAGGGCCTGATGCCATTGGCCGCGCCGATGACGATATGCGCCAGCGCATAGGCGAGGAAACCGCCGCCCCCACTGCGGCTCGCCCAGCCGCCACAGGCCACACGAGGCCCCACCGCCCACACCCGTACCGCAGACGCCATGGCCCAGCCGCGCCTCTGACGGAGCGTCCCGCGCACGATGCAGAAGCCGCGGCACCCGACGC
>JBEILC010000154.1:0-7368 GCA_040379425.1 Hyphomicrobiales bacterium | reverse complement strand
GTGTCGAGGAAGGCCGCTTCCGTCTTGCCCTTGCAGCCCTGGCGGTTGCGTGCCTCGAGGCCTGCGCGGGAAAGTGCCAGCACGTCCTTCGCCAGATCGCGAATCGTCCGTCCACGGATCGTTGCGGCGAGCGCGTGCTTCGGCGCCGCGTCGCGCAAGGCCTGGCGCTCTTCCGCCGTCCAGTCCTTCACCAGATCCCACGCCGCATCGAGCGAGGGCTGGTGGTAGAGCAGCCCCACCCAGAAGGCGGGCAGCGCGCAGAGCCTGCGCCAGGGGCCTGAATCAGCCCCGCGCATCTCCAGGTAACGCTTCAGGCGCACCTCGGGGAAAATCGTCGTCAGGTGATCGGCCCAGTCCTTCATCACCGGCTTCTCACCGGGAAGCTGCGGCAGGCGGCCATCAAGGAAGGCACGGAAGCTCTCGCCCGAGGTATTGATGTACCTGCCCTCGCGCATCACGAAATACATCGGCACCTGGAGGGCATAGTCGACATAGCGCTCGAAGCCCATGCCGCCCTCGAAGGCGAAGGGCAGCATGCCGGAGCGATTGTTGTCCGTGTCGCGCCAGACCTCGGAGCGGAAGGACAGGAAGCCATTGGGCTTGCCATCAAGGAAGGGCGAATTGGCGAAGAGTGCGGTCGCCACCGGCTGAAGAGCCAGTGACACGCGGAGCTTCTTCACCATGTCGGCTTCGGAGGCGAAATCGAGGTTCACCTGCACGGTGCAGGTCCGGAACATCATGTCGCGGCCATAGCGGCCCACCTTGTCCATGTAGGGCGCCATGATGCCGTAGCGGCCCTTGGGCATGACGGGAATCTCCGCCCTGCTCCAGGTGGGCGAAGCACCAAGGCCCAGGAAGCCGATGCCCAGCCTGTCGCCCACCTCGCGCACCTGGGTGAGGTGCTCATGCACCTCCTCGCATGTGTCATGCACGGTTTCGAGCGGGGCACCCGAAAGCTCGAACTGGCCGCCGGGCTCGAGCGAGACATTGCCGAGCCCCTTGGGGTCCGAGAGCGCGATGATGTTGGAGCCCTCGAGCACGCCGGTCCAGCCGAAGCGGTCGCGCAGGCCCTCGAGCAGCGCCTTGATGGAGCGCTCGCCCTCATAGGGAACGGGCGCCAGCGTGTCGGTGAGGAAGGGGAACTTCTCATGCTCCGTGCCGATCCGCCATCGCTCGATGGGCTTCGAACCTTGTGCAAGCTCATCGATCAGCTGCGCCTTGGACTCGATCGGCATCAGCGCCTTGGGGCTGTCGGGGGTCGGTCCGCTCACAAGCTGCTTCCTGTCAAGATTGTGACCGAGGATGTAGGCGGCTGACCTTTGAGGGGCAAGTCAAAGATTGTGATGGGTTCCATTCACGAAACGCCGCCCCAGTCGCCCAGCACGCCCTGCACGAGGCTCAAGACCGCCACCGCCGCAGTATCGGCCCGCATGATGCGCGGCCCAAGTGAAATTGCCGTGACGAAGGCGAGCGAGGCCAGAAGCTGCTTCTCCCCCGCCGTGAAGCCGCCTTCGGGGCCGATCAGCACGCCGGCGGGCGGCTTGAGGCGGCGGAGCGCGTCGATGGGACTGGCGATCGCCGCCGTCTCGTCGCAATGGATGAGGGCGCGGCCCGGCTCCCAGTCGTGAAGGAGCTTCGGCAGCTTCACCGGCTCATGAACGTCCGGCACGAAGACGAGGTTGCACTGCTCTGCCGCCTCGATGACGTTTGCCCTCATGCGGTCGAGGTTCACCCGCTCGGCGATGGTGCGCTGGGTGATGACGGGCCGGAGCCTTCTCGCGCCAAGTTCGGCGGCCTTCTGCACCACATAGTCAAGCCGCGCATGTTTCAGGGGCGCAAAGCAATATTCGATGTCGGGCGGTGGCTTGACGGCGGAGACAAGCCGTTCGAGGCGGAGCGAGGCCCCTTTCTTCGAAACCTCGGTCAGATGGCCAAGCCATTCGCCGTCGCGCCCGTTGAACACCGCCACCGGATCGCCCGGCTGCAGCCGCAGCACGCCCGTCAGGTAATGCGCCTGCTCGCGCGCAAGGGCGATGTCCCGCGCGGGGCTGAGGTCCTGGTCGAGGTGGAGGCGAGGGGTGGTCTTCATGGGGCTCCTGATGTACACCGCGCGCATGAGCGAAGCCAGCGGCCCACTGCCCGACCGAAGCGTTGCCGACGCGCTGCCCGGCCACTGGGCGGACCGCGTGCTGCCCCGGCCGTTCCGCCCCTATGCCCGGCTGATGCGGCTGGAGCGCCCGATCGGATGGTGGCTGCTGCTGATCCCCTGCTGGTGGGGCCTGGCGCTGGGAACGATCGCCAATGGCGGCGGGCTGCCGAACCTCTGGTATGCGGCCCTTTTGCTTGCGGGCGCCATCATCATGCGCGGTGCGGGCTGCACCCTCAATGACATCGCCGACCGCAATTTCGATGGCCGCGTGGAGCGCACGAGGCTCCGGCCCATCCCGTCGGGCCAGGTGAGCGTCACACAGGCCTTCGCCTTCCTCATCCTGCTCTGCCTCCTTGGGCTTGGCGTGCTGCTTCAGTTCAACTGGTTCACCGTCTTCACCGGGGCGGCCTCGCTCCTCATCGTCGCCGTCTATCCCTTCATGAAGCGCATCACCTATTGGCCGCAGGCGGTGCTGGGGCTCGCCTTCAACTGGGGAGCACTCGTTGGCTGGACGGCGGTGCATGGATCGCTCTCGCTCGCTCCCATCCTCCTCTATGCCGGTGGCGTCGCCTGGACGCTCGCCTATGACACGATCTACGCCCACCAGGACAAGGAGGACGATGCGCTGATCGGCCTCAAATCCACGGCGCTGAAGTTCGGGAATGCGACCATCTGGTGGCTCGGCCTGTTCTTCTTCCTCGCGCTGGCGCTGATCGACTGGGCGATCTGGCTCGCTGGAGGAAGCCTCATCGCGCATCTGGGCGTTGCGGCAGCGGCCCTCCACGCCGCCTGGCAGCTTGCCCGTTTCGACCATGCCAATTCCGCGCGCTGCCTTGAACTTTTCAGGTCAAACCGCATATTTGGCCTCATCATCACCCTTGGGCTTTTGCTGGATACACTCCTCACATGATCGACGAACTCCTCTCGCTCGCGGGCGAGGCCGTCTCCCACGCCCGGAAACTGGGCGCTGATGCCGTGCATGCGGTGGCAGCCGATGGCCGCTCCACCGAGATTTCCATCCTCGACGGCAAGATCGAGAAGGTGGAGCAGTCGGAAGCCCGCGACATCAGCCTCAAGGTCTATGCGGGCAAATCCTCCGCCTCGATCTCCGGCAGCGTGCTGACCAAGGAGGCGATCCACCGCCTGGCCGAAACCGCGCTCAACGTGGCGCGGCTCGCCCCGCCAGACCCCTATGCGGGCGTGGCCGACCCCGCACTTCTCGCAAAGGACATTCCCGACCTCGACCTCGCCGCGGATGATCTCCCCGGACCTCACGGCATCGAGGAGCTGGCGCGGCGCGCGGAGGCCGCGGGGCTTGCGGTCAAGGGCGTCACCAAGTCCGGCGGGGCCGGTGCGTCCCGCTCGGAAACGACGGTCGGCGTCGTCATCTCCAACGGCTTCGCGCAGGGCTACCGGCGCACCGGCGTGGGCCTCTCCATGTCGGCGATCGCGGGCGAAGGCCTCGCCATGCAGCGGGACTATGACTACACCTCCGCCATCCACTTCGCGGACTTGCGCGATCCTGAAACCATCGGCCACAGCGCAGGCGAACGCGCGGTGAAGCGGGTGGACCCGCGCAAGGTGAAGTCCCAGTCCGTGCCGGTGATCTATGACCGGCGGGTGGCCTCGGGCCTCATCGGGCATCTGCTGGGCGCCATCAATGGCGCGGCCATCGCGCGCGGCACCAGTTTCCTGAAGAACCGCTTGGGACAGGAGATCTTCGGCCCCCACATCACCATCGTGGAAGACCCCTTCATCCGCCGCGGCCTCGGCTCCCGCCCCTTCGATGGCGAGGGGCTCGCCTGCCACAAGCGGAACCTCATCGACAACGGCGTGCTGACGGGCTGGGTGCTGGACCTCCGCTCATCGCGGCAACTGGGCCTCACACCCACGGGCCAGGGCTCACGCGGCGGTCCCTCGACGTCCAATGTTTATTTGCCACCCGGCGAACAGAGCCCCGAGGATCAGATCAAATCCATCAGCCAGGGTCTCTACGTCACGGAACTCATCGGCTCGTCCATCAACGGCGTCACAGGCGATTACAGCCGTGGCGCATCGGGCTTCTGGATCGAGAATGGCGAACTGACTTACCCGGTGAGCGAGATCACCATCGCCGGAAACCTCAAGGACATGTTCAAGACGCTTCAGCCGGCCAGCAACCTCGAATTCCGCTCATCGGTGAATTCCCCCAATTGCCTCGTCGAGGGGCTGACCATTGCCGGTGTCTGATGCGCTCGCAGCCGATGCCCGCCTGCTCATCGATACCGTGCGCGAGGCAGGAGAACTTGGCCTCGCGCTGGCGAAGAAGCGCGGCCTGAAACGTTGGACCAAGCCCGACGGCTCCCATGTGACGGAGGGCGACCTCGCCATCAACGCCCTGTTCGAGGAGCGGCTCCGGCCCCAGCGGCCAGGCGATGGCTGGCTCTCGGAGGAGACACCCGACGCGCCGCATGCCCGTATGCCGCAAGAGAGGCTGTGGATCATTGACCCCATCGACGGCACCCGCGCCTTTCTGGAAGGCCGCAGGGAGTGGTGCGTGGCGGCGGCGCTTGCCATCGGCGGAAGGCCGGTGATGGCCGCCGTCTACCGGCCGAGCCTCGAGGAGTTCTACTGGGCGCGGGCGGGCGAAGGGGCGCGCCTCAACGATACGCCCCTCCGGATTCCCGACTCGGAGACGCTCCAGGGGGCCCGCATCGCCGGAAACCGCAAGGCGCTTTCAGGGCTTGGCCATCTGGGGATCGCGGCTGATGCCAGCGGCGCCCTCCCCCTGCAACTGCGCCTCGCCCATGTAGCGGCGGGTTTCCTCGATGGCGCGGTCTCGATCGGCAAGCGCAACGACTGGGACCTGGCGGCAGGCGAACTGCTGGTTCTCGAAGCAGGCGGTGCTGTGTCCACCTCCTCCGGCGAAGGATACATTTACAACCGGCCCGAGCCGTGGCAGCAAGGCCTCGTTGCTGCAGGTGCGAAGCGCCACGCGGCGCTGATCGATGCACTGAGGACCACATGACGAAAGCCCCCGCCAAGCCTGACCAGCAGCTTCTTCACCTCGTCTTCGGGGGCGAGCTCGACGACCTGAAGTCCGTGACCTTCAAGGATCTCGCGCATCTCGACGTGGTGGGCTTCTATCCCAATTATGCCGAAGCCTATGAGGCCTGGCTCGCCAAGGCGCGCGAGACGCTGGACAATGCCCAGATGCGCTATTTCATCGTGCACCTGCACCGCCTGCTGGACCCCACGGCCACGACGTGAGCCCCGCCCGGGCGGCAAGCCGCATGCCTGCCTTGTGAGGCCGCCGCTTGTGCCCTTGCTGCGGCGCAGCTAGAGGAGGCAACAACCTCCGAGGCAGTCCGCACCCATGAACAGCCACAGCAATTCCCGCGCCATCCTCGCGATGGTCGTTGCGATGGGCATGTTCGTCACCTCCGACAGCTGCATGAAAATGGCGCTTCAGGACGCGCCCCTGGGCCAGCTCATGCTGATGCGCGGCATCTCCTCCGTGCTGATCTGCCTTGGCCTCATCGTGGCGCTGGGCCAGGCCCATCACCTGAAGCGCATGTTCAATCGCTGGTTCGTGGCGCGTGGGGCTCTCGAGGTCGCCGCCAATGTCAGCTTCACGCTGGGCTTAGGGTTCATCGCCATCGCCGATCTCGTGGCCATCGCGCAGACAGCACCGCTCTTCGTGCTGCTCGGCGCATGGGCCTTCCGGGGCGAGACGCCGGGCCGGCTGCGCATGGCGCTGATCCTCATGGGGCTTGCGGGCGCGCTCCTGGTGGCCCAGCCCGGCGGGGGGGCTGCCTCCTTCTATGCGATGCTCGCCTTCCTCTGCCCCATGGCGGCTGCCACGCGTGACCTGATCACGCCGCGCGCGCCGAAGGACGTGCCGCCCCTTGTCGCCACGCTGACACTGCTTGTCATCCTCGGTGCCGCCGGCGGCATCGGCATGCTCGCCTTCGAGACGCCGAAGATCCCCGATGGCCGCGAGGTCCTGCTGATGATCATGGCGGGCGCCACGGCGGTTGCCGGACACTTCCTGCTCTATGTCGCCTATCGCATGGCGCAGGCGCGCACGGTTGCGCCCTTCATGTACACGCTCACCATCTGGGCGGTGCTGTCGAGTGTCGTTCTGTTCGGTGACATCCCCAACCAACTCGCCATAGCCGGCATGGCGCTGGTGGCGCTGGCAGGGCTTGCCATCATCTGGTTCGACGGCCGCCAGCAGCGGGACGAGGCGAAGGCGGCAGCCTAGATCTTGCCCTTGGCCTGCAGCCGCCCGAGCGGCATGGCGGCGATCGGGTCATCCGACTTCGCGGCGATGAGGGTTTTGAGCGCGTTGCGGCAATCGCTCTTCATCTGCGCCACCAGTTCCTCGACCGAGGCGAAGCGCTTGTCCGGGCGGATCAGCCCGATGAACTCGACGAGCATCTGGCGGCCATAGAGATCGCCGTCGAAGTTGATGAGGTGGACTTCAAGGAAGGTGCGGCCGGTATCGAAGGTGGGCCGGTCGCCGAAATAGCCAGCCCCCGGCATGTGCGGTGAGCCCGCCACCTCCGCATCGCGCACCCTGACGGCATAGATGCCGCGGAACGGGTCTGCCCCCTTGTCGAGCACGATGTTGAGCGTGGGAAAGCCGATGGTGCGGCCGCGCTGGTCGCCCCTCACCACCTCGCCCAGCACCGTCCAGCGGTAGCCCAGCTCGCGCGCGGCGGCCTCCATGTGGCCATGGCGCAGCGCCTGGCGGATCGAACTCGAGGAGAAGGGCGAATGCCGGTCACCCTCGCCGGTGACCTGCTCGACGACGGTGACGCCGAAGCCCAGCGCCTTGCCGAGCTCCGTCAGATTCGCCGGATTGCCCTTGCGGCCCTGGCCGAAGTGGAAGTCATAGCCGATCACCACATGCGCCGCCCCGAGACGCCTGGCGACGTGGAATTCGACGAAATCCTTGGGCGAGAGATCGGACAGCGCGCGGTCAAAGGGCAGCACCGCCATGAAGGATGCACCGAGTGCCGCGACGAGCCGCGTCTTCAGGGGCTCCGGCGTCAGCCGGAACATCGGCTCGTCAGGCTTGAACCAGGTGCGCGGATGCGGCTCGAAGGTGACGACACCCCAGGGCAGGCCCCGCCGCCGGGCCTCGGCCTCAGCCTCGGCCAGCAGCGCCTGGTGGCCGCGATGCACGCCATCGAAATTGCCGATGGCGATCACGGCACCCCGGCAGTCCTCGG
>JBEILC010000153.1:0-7414 GCA_040379425.1 Hyphomicrobiales bacterium | reverse complement strand
GGTGAAGCCCAGCACATATCCGCTCCCGAGCCCGATGGGCCAGTAGCCGATGGCGGCGATGGCGAGCGGCACCGCGGCATCCCTGAGGCCGCGCAGCGCATGCGAGGCGATCACCTGCAATCCGTCGAAAACCTGGAAAAACGCCGTGACCACGAGCAGCCCGGCGACCATGGCGGCAATCGCTTCATAGCTGGGATCAGACGTATCGAGGAAGATGCGCGTGAGAAAGCCCGGCGCCAGCAGCGGGATCAGCACCAGCAGGAGCGGCACGGCAACGCCGATCAGCATGCCGAGATGGCCCGCCTGGCGCGCGGCCGCCGGGCTGCCCGCCCCCACGAAATAGGCCACCCGCACCATCGCTGCCTCCGAAATGCCGAGCGAGATGACGAAGGGCACGGCGATCCAGCCCATGACGATCTGGTAGGCCGCGAGTTCATTCGCGCCCAGCCTGCCGGAGAGCAGTGCAGTGGCGCCGAACAGGCCCGCTTCCAGCGCCACGACGCCTGCCACCGGAAAGCCAAGCCTGACGAGCGGTCCATAGGCCGATGGCCCGCCAATGCTGCCCCTGTGCAGCGGCAGCCGCTGGCGCCGGATGAGCCACAGCGTATAGGCCGCAAGGCACAGGCACTTGAACCACATGGAAATGGACCATGCGATCCCCGCCCCGGCGATGCCGAGGCGCGGCAGGCCGAAGCTCCCGTGCACCAGGCCCTCCATCAGCAGGTAGTTCAAGAGCACGGTGATGATGGTGATGGCGAGCACGAAGCCCGTGCGCATCATGGCGGCCACGAAGCTTCGCAGCACGCCGAACCAGATGATCGGCAGCATCGCGAAGGCAAACCACTGGGTGTATGGCTCGGACAGCCTGATCACCTTCGGGTCCTGTCCGGTGAACCGCAGCACCGCGCCGAAGTTCAGCACGATGATCGTGACGATCACGCCAAACAGCGCGGCCAGGATCATGCCGCGCACCAGGTCCGGCACCACCTGCTCGCGCTTCAGCGCGCCGAGCGCTTCCGAGACGAGTACGCCAACGACCGAGAAGAACCCCATCAGCACGATGCAGAATTGATAGGGAAGATCGGTCGATATCCCCGCGGCGGCGAGTTCCATCGCACCGAGGCGCCCCACCACGAACTTGGCGGTGACGACAATCAGAACATCCGCCAGATAGGCGAAAATCAGCGGCATGGCGATGACGAGCAGCGCCTTGGATTCCAGCAGCCGGGATGGCTTCACGACGGCTGCCCCGCTGAAATGAAGGACCGGATCTCCGCGAGGAAGATCTCGGCGAACTGCTGAAGCTTCGATTCACCCACGCCATTGACCTCGCCGAAATCCCAGCGCGTGAGCGGGCGCTTCGCGGCCATGTCGATCAGCGTGCGGTCGGCGATGATCACATAGGCCGGAACGCCGCGCTCGCGGGCGATCCGTCCACGGAGTTTCTTGAGGCGTTGCAGCAGCTCATCCGAAACGCCTTCGCTTTCGACCGCTGCCACAAGCTTCCGCGCCCGCTCCGCTTTTCTGGACGTGCGCATCGCAGCCTGACGGTAGCGGAAGCTCCCCTCGCCCCGCGCCAGCGCCTGGCCCTTGGCCGACAATGAAATCCCGCCATAGCCCGCCACATCGATCGCCAGATAGCCGCCGCCCACCATCTGCCGGATCATGGTCTGCCAGTGCTGGCGGCCATGCGCTTTGCCGATGCCGAAGACGGGAAGCTCGGTATGCCGCAGCGCCTCCGCCTTGTCGTTGGGCTTTCCGGCCAGCACATCCGCTACATGCGCCGCACCGAAGCGCGCACCCGTGGCCTTCACCGCTTCGATCACCCACTTCGCTTCCGCCGTGCCATCCACCAGATGAACGGGGTCGAGGCACACATCGCAATTTCCGCATGCTTCCGACTCCTCGCCGAAATAGAACAGCAGGTTCTGCCTCCGGCACTCGGGCGCCTCGCAATAGGCGACCAGCGCATCGAGCCGCTTGTGCTCGCGCCTCCTGCGCTCGTCACCGCCCTCCTCCTGGTCGATGAAGCGGCGGCGCATCTGGATGTCGGAGAGACCATAGACCATCCGCGCATCGGCGGGCTTGCCGTCGCGGCCCGCGCGGCCGATCTCCTGGTAATAGGCATCGAGCGAGGATGGCAGGTCGGCGTGGAACACGAAGCGCACGTCCGGCTTGTCGATCCCCATGCCAAACGCGATGGTGGCGCAGACGATGATGCCCTTCTCCGTCATGAAGAGGTTCTGCGCCTCCGCACGGTCCTCGGCACTCATCCCGGCATGATAGGCGATGGCACGAAACCCTTTTGCGACGAGGAACTGTGCCAGCTCCTCCGTCGACTTGCGCGACAGGGCGTAGACGATGCCGGACTGGCCCGCGCGCCCGTCGAGAAAGTCGAGAAGCTGCTGCTTGGCATTGTCCTTGGGCGCCACGGCGAGGCTGATGTTCGACCGGTCGAATCCCGCGACATAGACCTCCGCCTCGCCGCCGAAGATCTTGGCCACGATGTCGCGCCTGGTCGCCTCGTCCGCCGTGGCGGTGAAAGCGCCGATGGGCACGGCGGGGAAGGCTTGCCGCAGGCTGCTCAGCATGTCGTATTCCGGCCGGAAGGAGGCCCCCCACTGCGAGATGCAATGCGCCTCGTCGATGGCGATCAGCCGCACATCGAGGCGGGAGAGTGCCGTGATCATCCGCTCCGTCATCAGCCGCTCGGGCGAGAGGTAGAGAAGCCGCACCTCGCCCGCCGCCACCTTGCGCCAGATCGCGACATTCTCGTCCCGATCAGCGGTGGAATTGATGGTCTCCGCCGCAACGCCCGCAAGCTTCAGCGCTGCCACCTGGTCCTGCATGAGGGCGACGAGCGGAGACACCACGATGGCCAGCCCGCCCCGCGCCAGCGCAGGCACCTGGTAACACAGCGATTTTCCCGACCCCGTCGGCATCACCGCCAGCATGTTCCGCCCCTCGAGCAACGTACCGACGATCGCCTCCTGGCCAGGCCGGAAACTCTCATAGCCGAATGTCTTGCGCAGAATGTCGTGCGGGTTCACGGATGTTCCAGTACCGAGATCTAGTTCCTCTCCCCCACATGCGTGGAGGCGAGGAGGAAGTATGACGGGCTTAGCGTCCCCGATGCGATTCGGGGGAGCAGTTTCGAGTACCCTGCGTTAGCCCTCCGAGACATTGACACGCTACAACCATACAGTATTCTTCTCTCAGGTCTGGCGTGACCTGCCGCCTGCGCGCGTTGAGCGATGGTGAACACGCCCTTCGGCCTTGTTCTATTGATCCAACACATGGGCGCGCTGGCAATGCAGGCAGCCTCAAGAGCCCTCCATGTGAAGGAAGAACCAACATGCTGGATTTGCATGATCTGAATGCGTCGGATGCCAAGGCAGCCGCAAAACGCCTTTCCGCGGCCTTGAAGGAGAAAAAGATCGACCTCAGCCATGGCGAATCCCTCGACATTCTGGCGCGCCTGTTCGGCCTTGAGAACTGGAATGTCATGGCAGCCCAGCTGGGCGCCAAGCTGCCTCCGCCATCGAAGATCGATGTGCCCGATGGCTGGTACCTCACGGGCAGAAGCAATTATGGCTACTCAGGCGGAATCGACAAGTCGGAGATGCACGCGGACATCGCGTGGCTCCCTTAAGGCAACGACCGGCTGGTCGAAGCGGGACATTGTCATCGATATCCCCGACATAGCCCACGAATTGCAGTTCGGCTTCTATCTCTACGGGACCGGCGAGGCCCGCTTCTCTGGCATCGCCCTTGAGGCCGTCGGAAATGACGTGCCGACCTCGGCTCCGCAAACGCATGACACACCGCAGAATCTCGATTTCACGCGCATGTAAATCTACGGCCGGTGGCAAAAGAGACCTCAGCTCCCACTTACGGATCTGTGGATAACCCGCACCGGACTGGACTGCGGCGCGTACAAATGACGTCTGCGCGATCCGTCCTTGCGGATGTTCTCTTTTTGATCTAGTCGAGAGCCTATGCCAGAGCACAAGAAAGTCCTCTCCATTCAGGGTGCGCGGGAGCACAACCTGAAGAACATCTCCGTGGAACTGCCGCGGGACAAGCTGATCGTGTTCACCGGACTTTCGGGTTCCGGCAAGTCCTCGCTTGCCTTCGACACGATCTATGCCGAGGGCCAGCGCCGCTACGTCGAGTCGCTCTCGGCCTATGCCCGCCAGTTCCTCGAGATGATGCAGAAGCCGGACGTCGACCAGATCGACGGCCTCTCGCCCGCCATCTCGATCGAGCAGAAGACCACGAGCCGCAACCCGCGCTCCACCGTCGGCACCGTCACAGAGATCTATGACTACATGCGCCTGCTCTTCGCGCGCATCGGTGTCGCCTATTCGCCCGCGACCGGCCTTCCCATCGAGAGCCAGACCGTCACCCAGATGGTGGACCGCGTGATGACGCTGCCGGAGGGCACGCGCCTCTATCTCCTGGCCCCCATCGTCCGCGGCCGCAAGGGCGAGTACCGCAAGGAACTGGCCGAGCTCCAGAAGAAGGGCTTCACCCGCGTCAAGGTCGACGGCCAGTTCCACGAGATCGACGCCGTCCCGGCGCTGGACAAGAAGTTCAAGCATGACATCGACGTGGTGGTGGACCGCATCGTGGTCCGCCCCGACATCGCAACACGCCTCGCCGACAGTTTCGAAACCGCGCTGAAGCTGGCCGATGGGCTGGCGCTGGCGGAATTCGCCGACAAGCCGCTGAAGGCCTCCGAAACCTCGGAGGAAAGCGCCAACAAGTCGAAGAACGAGACGCATGAGCGCATTATGTTCTCGGAGCGCTTCGCATGCCCGGTCTCGGGTTTCACCATCGACGAGATCGAGCCCCGCCTGTTCTCCTTCAACAACCCTTTCGGCGCCTGCCCCAAATGCGATGGGCTGGGCACAGAACTCCATTTCGAGCCCGAACTCGTGGTGCCGGACTCCTCGCTTTCCATGAAGGATGGCGCGGTGCTGCCCTGGGCGCGCACCGGCAACACCTCGCCCTATTACCACCAGACGCTCGAGGCGATTGCCAAGCACTACAAGGTGTCGATGTCGGCGCCCTGGAAGGATCTCCCGAAGAAGGTCCGCGAGGCCGTGCTGTTCGGCACGGGCGAGGAAGAGATCACCATCACCTATGATGACGGCATCCGCGCCTACAAGACCAAGAAGCCCTTCGAGGGCGTCATCGGCAACATCGAGCGCCGCTGGCGCGAGACCGATTCCGACTGGATGCGGGAGGAGCTCTCCAAGTACCAGTCCGACCATCCCTGCTCGGAGTGCAACGGTTTCCGGCTGAAGCCCCAGGCGCTCGCCGTCAAGGTGGACCGCAAGCACATCGGCGAGATCTCGGCGATGTCGATCCGCGAGGCCAATGCGTGGTTCGTGGGCCTGCTGGGCAAGCTGAAGCCCAAGGACCAGGAAATCGCCCAGCGCATCCTGAAGGAAATCCGGGACCGCCTGAAATTCCTCGTCGACGTGGGGCTCGATTACCTCAACCTTTCGCGCACCTCCGGCACGCTGTCGGGTGGCGAGAGCCAGCGCATCCGCCTTGCCTCGCAGATCGGCTCGGGCCTGACGGGCGTGCTCTACGTGCTTGACGAGCCGTCGATAGGCCTGCACCAGCGGGACAATGCCCGCCTCCTCGAAACCCTCGCCCGCCTGCGCGACCTCGGCAACACGGTGATCGTGGTGGAGCACGACGAGGATGCGATCCGGCTTGCGGACTACGTGGTCGACATCGGCCCCGGTGCGGGCGTCCACGGCGGCGAGATCATCGCGCAGGGAACGCCGGCGGAGGTGATGGCGAACCCGAAATCCCTCACCGGCCAATATCTCACCGGCCAGCTTGCCGTGCCGCTCCCCGGCATCCGCCGCAAGTGGGAGAAGAACCGCTCGATCCGCGTCAAGGGCGCGCGCGCCAACAACCTCAAAAACATCTCGGCGGAAATCCCCTTGGGCGTCTTCACCTGCGTGACGGGCGTGTCAGGCGGCGGCAAGTCCACGCTGCTGATTGACACCGTCTACAAGGCCGCCGCGCGCAAACTTGTGGGCACGCGCGAAGCCCCCGCCGAGCATGACCGGATCGAGGGACTCGAACTCCTCGACAAGATCATCGACATTGACCAGAGCCCCATCGGCCGCACGCCGCGCTCGAACCCTGCCACCTACACCGGCGCCTTTACACCGATCCGTGACTGGTTCGCCGGCCTGCCGGAGGCCAAGGCGCGCGGCTATGAGCCGGGTCGCTTCTCCTTCAACGTAAAGGGCGGCCGCTGCGAAACCTGCCAGGGGGACGGCGTTATCAAGATCGAGATGCACTTTCTGCCCGACGTCTACGTGACATGCGATGCCTGCCACGGCCATCGTTACAACCGCGAGACGCTGGAGATCCGCTTCAAGGACAAGTCGATCGCTGACGTGCTGGATATGACGGTCTCGGAAGCGGCTGAATTCTTCCGCGCCGTGCCCAGCGTGCGGGACAAGATGGAGACGCTGGAGCGCGTGGGGCTCGGCTACATCAAGGTCGGCCAGCAGGCGACCACGCTGTCTGGCGGCGAGGCGCAGCGCGTCAAGCTCGCCAAGGAGCTGTCGCGGCGGGCCACCGGCAGGACGCTCTATCTCCTCGACGAGCCGACGACCGGCCTCCACTTCCATGACGTGAAGAAGCTCCTCGAGGTGCTGCACGAGCTGGTCGACCAGGGCAACAGCGTGGTGGTGATCGAGCACAATCTCGAGGTCATCAAGACTGCCGACTGGATCATCGACCTCGGCCCCGAAGGCGGCGACGGCGGCGGTGAGATCGTGGTGGCGGGAACGCCCGAGGACGTGGTGCGCGAGAAGCGCAGCTACACCGGCCACTTCCTGAAAGACGTGCTGCGCCGCGGCAAGAGACAGGCGGCGGAATAGAGGTGCTCTATTTCGCCTATGGCTCCAACATGTGGCGCGAGCAGATGCGCGAACGTTGCCCGGATCATGAGTGTCTGGGTGTCGCGGTGCTCAAGGACCACGCCCTGTGCTTCCCACGCAGTTCGCCCATCCGGCTCTGCGGCGTGGCCGGTATCGCGGCCAGCCACGGCGCGGAGGTCTGGGGCGTCGTCTACCGCCTGAGCGAACGTGACCTCGCCGTACTGGACAAGCGCGAGGGTTATGACCCCGCGAGATCCGCGCAGGAGAACCGCTACAACCGCCAGAGCGTCCGCGTGGTGATGAACGGCAAGGAACTCGACTGCCTGACCTACATCGCGCGGCCGGAGCCGGGCACGCATATTCCGAGTACGCACTACATGACCGCGATCGTCACTGGGGCGGAGGAGAATGGGCTCCCGGCGGCGTACGTGGCCACGCTCCGCACCATCTCCACCCTCTAGCAGGCTGCTGAAAAACCCTTCGATTTTGGGGTT
>JBEILC010000152.1:0-7438 GCA_040379425.1 Hyphomicrobiales bacterium | reverse complement strand
TGCCGGATTTTTGGAATTGACTCAACTTTGTAATTGGTTCAACTTTTCGTCAAACAGGGAGAAACGCTCACATGACCAATCGCTTCACGCGCCGTCTCTTCGGCGCATCGCTCGCCGCCATGGCGCTCATGGGCTCTTACGCAGCCGCCTCCGCGGCGGACCTCAATGCGCTGGTCTGGTGTGACCACGCCGACCCGAACCTGCTGAAGCCCTTCGAGGATGCCAATGGCATCAAGGTGAATGTGAAGGAGTTCGAGGGCACGGGTGCGGGCCTCGCACTCGTCGAGCAGTCACAGCCCGGCGACTGGGACGTGATGGTGATCGATACGGTGGACGTCCGCCGCGGCGTGGAACGCGGGTTGTTCGAGCCGCTGCCCGAAGACAAGCTGCCCATCGCCGACATCTTCCCCGAGGTGCTGATGGACCAGCATTCGAAGATCGACGGCCAGCGCTACGGCATCACCGAGAAGTTCGGCTACAACACCATCGGCTTCAACACGTCGAAGGTCGATGCCGCCGACATGGATACGCTCAGTGTACTGACGAACGAGAAGTACAAGGGCCGCATCGCCATCTATGATTACTACCTGCCCGTCATGGGCCTTGCCGCAATGTCGATCGGCAAGAAGACGGCGGAACTCACCGAGGCCGATCTTCCGGCGATCAAGGACGTTCTCCTCAAGATGAAGGCCAATGCCAAGGCGGTGACGGATGTCGCCGCCAGCCAGACGGCACTTGCCACCGGCGAGGCCGACATCCTGATCGGCGGCGGCGAATGGGTGACGGCCGGCATCGCCAAGGAGAACCCGGACCTCGACTTCTCGATCCCGAAGGAAGGCGCGGTGCTATGGTCGCAGTCGCTTGCCATGTTCAAGGACTCGAAGAACAAGGACATGGCGCTGAAGTTCATCCAGTACATCCTGAGCCCCGAAGGCCAGGCGCGGCTTGCCACCTCGTCGTGCTACTGGGGCATGCCCGCGACCAAGACCGCGGCGCTGACCGATGAGCAGAAGAGGATCCTGCGCTTCGACGAGCAGCCGGGCTTCCTCGCCCGCGCCCAGGGCTATCCGGCACCGTCGGAGGACCTCGACAAGAAGATGCAGGATGTCTGGACTGAAATGATCCAGGCGCAGTGATCGCGTCTTCCACCTCACGCATCGGCTGGGCCAGCGTCACACCGGCATTGCTGTGGACGCTGGTCTTCTTCGCCGTGCCCTTCATCGCCATGGGGGTGATGAGCCTCAGCCCCAAGGGCGCGGAGGGCATGAGCCTTGCCAACTACACGCAGTTCTTCACCAACCCCAGCTACTGGCGCGCACTGACCAATTCGATTGAGGTGACGGCAATCGTGACCGTCATCTCCGTGCTGCTCGCCTACCCCTTCGCCTGGATCCTCGCCTTCGTTGTGCCGGAGCGCTGGCAGCGGCTGGCGCTGATGCTGGCCGTGCTGCCCTTCTGGACCTCCTATGTGGTGCGCTCCTATTCCTGGCTTCTCGTGCTGGCGGAAAAAGGTGTCGTCAATTCCACATTGCTTGACCTTGGCTTGCTGAGCGAGCCCGTGCAGATCGCCAACACGCGCGCCGCGACGGTGATCGGTTTCGTCCATTTCTTCGTGATGCTGCTGACACTGACGATCTACGCCAACCTGAAGCAGCTCTCGCCCAATTACCGCAAGGCCGCGGCGGACCTTGGCGCATCGCCGCTCCAGTCCTTCATCCATGTCATCCTGCCCTTGACACTCCCCGGCATCATGGTCGGCGCCTTCCTCACCTTCGTGCTGGCGATTGGCGACTACATCACGCCGCAGATTTTGGGCGGCAACAATGAGCTCCTCATGCCGCAGCTCATCATGATGCAGATCGGGCGGCGCGGTGATTTCGGCTCGGCCTCCGCCCTGTCGCTGATCCTCATGGCGGTCGTCACCCTCGCCTATCTCGCCTGCGCACGCTGGCTCAAGATCGAGAGGGCGTGATGACCAGGGCACTCGCCATTCTCTATGCCGCATTGCTCTATGGCTTCATCTTCCTGCCCGTCGCCGTGCTGGTGCTGTTCTCCTTCCAGGGCACGCTCTTCCCCATCCCGCCTTTCAACGGCCCGAGCTTGCGCTGGTATGAGGCAGTGCTGGGCGACCAGCGGCTGACCTCCGGCCTCGTCAATTCGGTGATCGTCGCCGTCATCACCTCCGCCATTGCCACGCTGCTGGGCTTCCTCTCCGCCTGGGGTTTTGCGCGCTTTCACCTGCCAGCCTCCGCCTTGCTCCGGGGGCTGATCACCTTGCCGCTGACCGTCAGCTATCTCATCATCGGCATGGGCCTGCTGATCTTCTTTAACTGGATCGGCATCCCGAAATCGCTGCTCGCCGCGGGGATCGGCCATGTGGTGATCAACCTGCCGCTCTGCTTCGCCATCATCTACAGCCAGATGGGCGCGCACCAGGCCAACATCGAGCGCGCGGCGCGGGACTTAGGAGCCAGCGAGGCGAAGGTCCTGCTGCTCATTACGGCACCCATGCTGTGGCCCGCCCTCTTCGCCGCCTTTTTTCTGTCCATGACCTTCTCCTGGGATGAATTCGTGATCTCCTTCCTGTTGACCCGCTTCGAGACGACGCTGCCCGTCGAGATCTGGAACATGCTGCGCGCTGGCCTCAACCCCAAGACCAATGCGGTGGGCGCCCTCGTCTTCGGCATCTCCATCCTGCTCGCCATCATCTTCGAGCTCATCGCCTTCCGGAAGCGCCCGGCATGAGCGCGCTGGTGTCGATCGAGAACATCTCCCACAGCTTCGGCGCGACACGCGTGCTGGAGAGTGTGAAGCTGTCGCTGCCGCCCGAAAGCTACACCGTGCTGCTGGGCCCGTCCGGCTCCGGCAAGACCACGCTGCTCTCGATCCTTGGCGGCTTCCTCACGCCTGATCAGGGCCGCGTGCTGATCAAGGGGGAGGACGTCACCCGCATGGCCCCGGCGAAGCGCCCCACCGCCACGGTGTTCCAGGACTATGCGCTGTTCCCGCACATGACGATTGGCGCCAATGTGGGCTTCGGGCTCCGCATGAAGGGTGTCGCCCGCGCCGAGCGTGATGAACAGGCGCGCGCCATGCTGGATGTGGTGGGCCTCGGCACGGCCTTTGACCGCAAGCCGCATCAATTGTCCGGCGGACAGCGCCAACGCGTGGCGCTCGCCCGCGCACTCGTCGTGGAGCCCGCCGTGCTGCTGCTGGACGAGCCCCTGGGCGCACTCGACCTCAAGCTCCGCCGCCAGATGCAGGATGAGCTCAAGGCCATCCGGAAGCGCGTGGGCACCGCCTTCATCCATGTGACGCATGACCAGGAGGAGGCGATGGCGCTGGCCGATCACCTGGTGGTCATGAACCACGGCCGCATCGAGGATCAGGGCGCACCCGAACGCCTCTATGCGAGGCCCGCTACCCGCTTTGCCGCCACCTTCATGGGGGAGAGCACGATCCTGAAAGGCAATGTGGCGGACGGCATGATTGACACCGCACTCGGCCGCTTCCCGGCTCCTCAAGCAGCACGCCATGTGGCGATCAGGCCGGAGCATGTCTCGCTCGGCGGGCCGGTCTCCGCCAGGATCACCGACGTCGTCTTCCAGGGCAGCTTCAAGCGCGTGACGGCCGCGGCCAATGGCGTCGAACTCCTGGCACGGCTTCCCGCCGATGCCGCCGTGGCGGTGGGCCAGCAGGTGAGCTTCGGCATCGACCCCGCCCGCGTCATCATTCTCGAGGACTAGCCCCATGGACCTCCGCATCAGCGCGCATGAGTGGTACGAGACGATCCGCTTCGCCGATGGCGTGACGCTGATCCATGAACCCTGGATCAAGCCCTTCTACCGCTGCAACATCTGGCATGTGCGCGGCCGCGACCGCGACCTGCTGTTCGATTCAGGCCTCGGCCATTTCAGCCTGCGCCAGCATGTGCCGCTGGTGAGCGAGCGCGCGCTGACTTGCGTGGCGAGCCACACCCATTTCGATCACATCGGCTGCCACCATGAATTCGGCGCCTGCCTGGTGCATGGCGCGGAAGCCCAAATCCTCGCCGGCCCGCGCAACGCGTGGACGCTGGCGGACCGCTACGCGACCGATGAGATGTTCGATGCATTGCCAGAAGGCTGGGACCAGTCCCGCTACCAGGTGAAGCCCGCGAGCGTTGGCCTGGCACTGGCCCATGGCGACGTCATCGACCTCGGCGACCGCGCCTTCGAGGTCGTCCATACGCCGGGCCATTCGCCGGGCGGCATCGGCCTGTTCGAGCGCAAGACCGGCACCTTCCTCTCAGGCGACATCATCTATGATGGCCCGCTGATCGATGACGCCTATCACTCGGATGTGCCGGCTTATGTGGACACGATGGACCGGCTGAGATCGCTTGCGGTCTCCGTGGTCCACGGCGGTCACTTCCCCAGCTTCGGCCCCACGCGCTTTCGCCAGTTGATCGACGAGTATGTGGCGGGGCACCGCAAGCCGGGCTGTCATCTGACCGCCCCTTCGCCGGGGTGACGGTATTGCAGGAGGAATTGCCGCAATCAACTCTCGCGGGATGAGTATGGAGCGGATATACCGGTCTCATGCTCACCTGGATCATCTTCGGTTTCCTCCTCGGCCTGCAGCACGCGCTGGAGGCGGACCATATTGCCGCCGTGGCCTCGATCGCCGCGGACAAGAAGGGCTTCCGCCCCATCGTCAGGCACGGCGCGCTGTGGGGGCTGGGCCATGCGGTCACCCTCGGCGCCTTCGGCGGTGCAGTCTATGCGCTGAAGCTGACGCTGGACGAAAAGCTGGCGAGCGGGCTTGAATTCGCCGTCGGCGTCATGCTGGTGCTGCTGGGTGCGCGGCTCCTCTATGTGCTCATCAAGGCGCGCATTCACTTCCATGTGCACCGCCACGGCCCGGGTGAGGTGCATTTCCACGCCCACAGCCACGCGGGCGATGTCGTGGACCACGCCGCCAGCACGCACGCCCATGTGCACCCCCAGGGCCATTGGAGCCGCAGCCTCACCGTCGGCATGATCCACGGGCTGGCGGGCTCCGCCGCCCTGGTCGCGCTTGCCACGGCCTCCGCCCCCTCCGTGCCACTGGGGCTTGTCTTCATGCTGCTGTTCGGCGCGGGCTCGATTGCCGGCATGGTGCTGTTCTCCGCCGTGATCGCGGTTCCGCTGTCGCTCACGGGCAAGACGCTGACCTGGGCCAGCCGCGGCCTTCAGGCCCTGGCCGCCATCATCGCCATGGGCATCGGCCTCCACATCATGGTGGAGACGGGGACAGTGCTGTTCGGTTGAATCAGCCCACCAGCTGCTTCACCAGCTGTTCCACCATGCGCGGCAGGTCATAGGGGAAGCGGGCGGTGATCAGGTTGCCATCGACGACGACCGGCTCGTCCAGAACGGTGGCCCCGGCATTGGCGAGGTCAGGGTGGATATTCCACACGTCGGTCGCCTTCTTGCCTTTCAGGATGCCCGCACTCGCCATCACCCACTGGCCGTGGCAGATGGCGATCTTCTTGCCCCTCAGCCGCTCAGGATTGGACGGCGGGTCGAACAGGAAGCGGTGAAGCTCGCGGTTCAATTCGCCATCGGCGGAGACGAGCAGCTCGGTCGAGATCGACGGCACGGGCGAGGGCGTCATGAAGGCCTGGGCCCCCAGCAGCGCGGCATTGGTGGCGGATGCGGGACCGTGCGGGCTGTTCATGGGAGATCCTCCGGAAAAAGCGAATGAAAGGCGTATATCAGGAATTGACAAGCGGCGCGAGACGGTTTGTCCTGCCAGCCTTGCTGGGAGGGCACACATCATGAAACTCGGATTCAATCTTCTGCTCTGGACGCCACACGTGACGCTGGCGCATGAACCCATTCTGAAGGCCCTCAAGAAGACGGGCTATGACGGTGTCGAGATCCCCATGTTCGAAGGCGACCCGTTGCATTACGCCAGGCTGGGCGAGCTTCTGGACAAGATCGGGCTGGAGCGCTCGGTGGTGAGCGTGATCGGGCCCCAGGGCAAGAACCCGCTGTCCGCTGACACCGCGCACCAGAAGGCAGCGCTCGACTATGCCAAATGGACCATCGATTGCTGTGCCGCACTGGGCGCTCCCATTCTCGGCGGGCCGATGCATTCGGAGCTGGGCTTCTTCACCGGCAACCCCGCCACGGCGGCGGAGCGCAAGCGGGCGGTCTCCTTCCACAAGCGGGCGGGCGACTATGCGGGCAAGAAGGGTGTGACCTTCGCGCTCGAGGCCTTGAACCGCTTCGAATGCTATTTCCTGAATACGATGCAGCAGCTCTCCGACTACCTCGATGAGGTGGACCACCCGCATGTGAAGGGCATGTACGACACTTTCCACGCCAACATCGAGGAGAAGGATCCGGTTGGCGCCATCAAGACCATCGCCAGGCACATGGTGCATGTCCACATCTCCGAGAATGACCGGGGCACGCCCGGCAAGGGACATGTGCCGTGGCCCGAGACCTACAAGGCGCTGAAGAAGACGAAGTTTGACGGCTTCCTCACCATCGAGGCCTTCGGCCGCGCCATGCCGGCCTTGGCCGCTGCAACCCGCGTGTGGCGGGACTTCGCGCCCAATCCGGAGGAGGTCTACAAGCTCGGCTACCGCAACATGAAGCAAGGCTGGGCAAAGGCGTGAACCCGTGAAGCCGGTCTTCGTCATCGGCACCTGTGACACCAAGGAGGCGGAACTCCGCTACGCGATCGAGCGCGTCCGGGCGGCCGGCGCCCCTGCGCTGCTCCTCGACATCTCGACGACGCCGAGTTCTGCCAAGGCTGACGTGACGCCGGAGATGGTGGCGCGGCATCATCCTTCAGGGGCGGATGCCGTGCTGGGCCACGCCGACCGCGGCCGCGCCGTCACCGCCATGGCGGAGGCGCTCACCCGATTCCTGCTGTCGCGCGATGACATCGGCGCGGTGCTGGGGCTGGGCGGCGGTGGCAACACATCGATGGTCACGGCGGCGATGCGCGTCCTGCCCATCGGGGTACCGAAGCTCATGGTCTCCACCATGGCATCGGGCAATGTGGCGCCCTATGTGGGCCCCGCCGACATCATGATGATGCATGCGGTGGCGGATGTGGCGGGCCTCAACGCCATCACCGCCAGGGTCATCGGCAATGCCGCGCATGCCGCCGCCGGCATGGCGTTGAACCGCATTCCCGAAACCGCCTCCACAAGGCGTGCCGTGGGCATCACCCAGTTCGGGGTCACGACGGCCTGCATCGACCAGATCCGCCACATGCTCGACCCGCAAGCCGAGTGCTTCGTCTTCCACGCCACGGGCACGGGCGGGCAGTGCTTCGAGAAGCTGATCGATTCGGGCCTCCTCACCGCCGCAATCGACATCACCACCACCGAGGTGGCGGATCACCTCGTGGGCGGCGTGCTGGCCTGCACGGAGGACCGCTTCGGTGCGATCATCCG
>JBEILC010000151.1:0-7440 GCA_040379425.1 Hyphomicrobiales bacterium | reverse complement strand
GTGCTCGGCGCAGTTCCCGTCGTGGGCTTCCTGTTCGACATGGGCTTCAAGGCCAACCAGCGCAACTGCAACCTGCTCCGGCAGTACCTCGTGGAGATCAATCGATGAAAACCCTGATCTGGATTGGCACCGCCATTGTGATCGGCCTCTGGTCGCTGGTGGCGTGGATCGCCCATGGGCTGGTCGGCGTGGCAGGCAGCCTTGTTGCCAATAATGCGGACATCATTCCGGCCGATCCGCTGCTGGTCGAGTGGGCCTCATGGCTTGCGTCCGCCGGAACGGGTGCCGGCGAATGGCTGGTCATCCTCGTGTGGGGCTTCGTGACGCTCGTGCTGCTGGCGCTGGGCTTTGTCGGCACCAAGCTGGTGCCGCGCTTCAAGTCCGGCCTGCAGCCCCGCTGAGGTCAGCTCACGGTGTTCGGCAGTTCCTCCTCGCGCCTGGCGATGAAGTCCCGCACGCCTTCGGCGATGCCATCGTCAAGCTTCGGCTCCTCGTAAGCCGCCAGCAGCGCGCGGGCCTTCTCGCGCCCGCGCGTGTCATGGTCCTTCGCCCCTTCGGCTGACCACTGCTCGAAGGAATTGAAGTCCATGATCGAGGGGATGAAGAAGGCCTTCTCGAAATGCTCCAGCGTGTGCTGCGTGCCGAGGAAGTGGCCGGCAGGCCCCACCTCGCGCACCGCCGCCATCGCCTCCTTGAAGTCGGCGAAGGACAGGCCGCCCGCATATTTGTACCAGCCGACGAGCTGTTCGGCGTCGGTCACGAATTTCGAATAGCCGCAGGACAGGCCGGCTTCGAGCCAGCCCGCCACATGCCAGATGTAATTGGCGCCCGACAGGATCGCCGCATGCATCAGCATGTTCGATTCATAGCCCGCCTGCGCATCATTGAGCTTGGAGCCCACATGGAAGCCCGAGGTGCGCCAGGGCAGGCGGTACTTGCGGGCGAGCTGGCCCATCAGGAACATCATCTGCGCGGCCTCGGGCGTGCCGCCCATGGGGGCACCCGTCTTCATGTCCACCGTCACCATGAACTGGCCGTAGATCTGCGGCGAGCCCGGCCTGATCAATTGCGTGAAGGCAACGCCCGCCAGCGCCTCGGCATTGACCTGCGCCACGGCACCCACCGCTGAGGCCGCGGTCGAGGCGCCGCACAGCGCGAAGGGGGCGAGGATCAGCGGCTGGTTGTGGCGCGCATAGACGCGCATCGCGTCCAGCATGGTCTGGTCCCAGACGAGCGGCGAATTGCAGTTGGTGATCGAGACGAGGACGGTGTTGTCCTTCACATAGTCATCGCCGAAGACGATCCCCGCCATCTTCATCACGTCCTCCGCACGCTCCTTCGAGGTGACGATGCCCATGAAGGGCTTGTCGGAGTGCTTCAGTGCGGAATGGATGATGTGCAGGTGCCGCTTCGGCACAGGGATCTCCATCGGCTCGCAGCAGATCGAGCTCGAGGAGTGGAGTGCGGGCAGCATGTAGGCGAGCTTGTGGAAATTCTCGAGGTCCGCGAGCGAGCCATAACGCCGGTTGTTGTCGAGGTCGCGCACGTAAGGTGCGCCATACATCGGCACGAAGACGGTGTTTTTCCCGCCCACCTTCACCGTGCGCTCCGGGTTCCTGGCATTCAGCGTGAATTCCGGCGGCACTTTCGAGACCAGTTCCATCAGCAGAGCCCGGTCGATCCTGACGCGGGTTCCTGAAACATCTGCACCCGCCGCCTTCCAGGTGGCCACTGCCTCATCGTCCCGGAATTCGCAGCCCACCTCCTCGAGAATCCTCAGAGATTCCTCGTGGATCAGTTCCACCGCCTCGTCGGGCGCCAGGTTGTAGACGGGGATCTCGCGCACCAGCGTGGGGAAGGAGGCCATGGGTGCGGCGCGCAAGGCCCGCCGCCCCTCCCGGCCTCCACCCCGCCGCGCGGGTCCTGGTTGCGGTGCAGGGGCGGCGGCATCGGTCATCGGCGGAATCTCCTGAAAGGCCAAAGCCTATTTCAGCTCTTTGCACCGGGAAAGCTCAATCGGCATCGATTGAATGTTCGGGAAGTGAAAGAAAAGACCGTTACCGACCGTTGACCGATTGTAAAAGAATGAACAGAATGTAAACGGGGAGAAGGCTCGTGCCACCGGAAATGTCCGGCAGCGCCAGCATGTGATGTTCAAAACAATGCGTCCGGCTTCCCGGGGCGCGGGGGAGGAGCCAGAAGATGGCCAACAACAACGTGAGTGAGGACAAGAAAATCCTGCACAGCATGGGCTATGCGCAGGAGCTTTCACGGTCCATGTCGAAGTTCTCGAACTTCGCGATTTCGTTCTCGATCATTTGCATCCTGTCAGGCGGCATCAACTCCTTCGCCCAGGCGATCTCCTCGATCGGCGGCGCCGGAGCGGGCATCGGCTGGATCGCGGGCTGCCTCGTCTCGGGCATGTTCGCCCTCGCCATGGCGCAGATCGCCAGCGCCTTCCCGACGGCGGGCGGCCTTTATCACTGGGCCTCGATCCTCGGCAACCGGTTCTGGGGCTGGCTCACCGCCTGGCTGAACCTGCTGGGCCTGATCACGGTGCTGGGCGCCATCAACATCGGCACCGCCTATTTCTTCGCCGGCGCCATCGCACCGATGTTCGGCACGACCGCGGCCGACGGCACGGTGACGACCTTCTTCACCGGCACCGACATGCAGGTCGTGGTGTTCGTCGCCATCATCACCATCATCCAGGCGGTGCTGAACCATGTCGGCATCCGGGTCACGACCTTCCTGACCGACATCTCCGGCTACATCATCTTCATCACCACCGCCGTTCTCGTCGTGGCGTGCCTGGCCTATGCGCCGGCCCTCGACTTCTCGCGGCTGTGGACCTTCACCAACTTCTCAGGCGAAGCGGGCGGCAACGTCTTCCCGCAGACCGAGAACATGTTCTACCTGTTCCTGCTCTGCCTGCTTCTGCCGGTCTACACCATCACGGGCTATGACGCCTCGGCGCATACCTCGGAGGAAACCAAGAATGCCGCGACCTCGGTGCCCAAGGGCATCGTCTCGGCGGTGCTGTGGTCCTCGCTGGTCGGCTGGGTCATGATCAGCGCCATTATGCTGGCGGTGCCGGACATGGCGGCGGGCGCGGCCCAGGGCTGGGGCGTGTTCTTCGGCACGATGAATGCCGTGATCCCCGAGACGCTGCGCAACATCCTCTACATCGGCATCTTCATCGCGCAGCTGCTCTGCGGCCTGGCGACGGTGACCTCGGCGAGCCGCATGCTCTTCGCCTTCGCGCGTGACGACGGCATGCCCGCTGGTTCCGCCGCACTCGCCAGCGTTTCGACCAGCTTCCGCACGCCGGTGGCGGCGATCTGGACGGTGACGGCGCTCTGCATCCTCTATGTGCTGCTGGCGCTGAGCATCAAGGTTGGCGAGACCTCGATCTACGTCATCGTCGTGAACTCGACGCTGGTGTTCCTGTTCCTGTCCTTCACCATACCGCTGATCGCCGGCCTCTTCGCCTATGGCACGTCCAAGTGGCCGAGCCCCGGCCCCTGGGCGATGTCGACGGGAGTCTACAAGCTCGTCACGGTGCTCTCGGTCATCGGCATGGGCATCATCCTGTTCATCGCCGTGGCGCCGCCGAATGAGCGCGTGCTCTACGTCGTGATCGGCTTCCTCGTGCTGGCGCTGATCTTCTGGTTCGCCATCGAGAAAAAGCGCTTCAAGGGTCCTCCGGTTGGCGACGAAATCAAGCGCCGCCAGGCGGAGATCGCCCAGAAGGAAGCCATCTTCGGCGAAACGTGACGGGCAGGCTCAACACCAAGGTGGCCCTGATTTCAGGCGGGGCCACCGGAATGGGCGGGGCAGCGTCCCGCCTGTTCGCTGCCGAGGGTGCCAAGGTCGGCATCCTCGACATCAACGCGCAAGCGGGGATGGAGGCGGTGGCGGACATCGAGCGCGCCGGCGGCACGGCCTGCTTCGTGAAGGCGGATGTGTCGAAAGCCAATGAGGTGGCGGCTGCGGTGGCGGAGGTGAGCGCCAGGCTCGGCCCCATCACCGTGCTGTTCAACCATGCGGGCTCGATCGTCATCAAGCCCTTCCTCGATACCTCGGAGGAGGAATGGGACAGGCTCACAGCCATCAACGTCAAGAGCATGTTCCTGGTGACCAAGGCCGTCCTGCCGCAGATGATCGCGGCGGGCGGCGGTTCCATCGTCTGCACCTCGTCGATCTCGGCCGTGGCGGGCACACCGATGGAGGTGCTCTATGACACCACCAAGGGGGCCTGCCACATGTTCGCCCGCGCCATCGCGGTCGAGTTCCGTGACCGCAACATCCGCTGCAACGCGGTGTGCCCGGGCTTCGTGAGAACGCCGCACGGGCTTCGCGAGGTGGCGGAGCTGCAGCGCTACGGCGTCGATGTCTCGGAAGCCGCCCTTGGCGCCCAGCAGGGCCGCATCTGCGAGCCGGAGGAGGTGGCGCGCGCCGCACTCTTCCTGGCCAGCGATGACGCAAGCTTCGTCAACGGCACGCATCTCTTCGTCGACAACGGCTTCACCGCCGCCTGAGCGGAGGCTGGTTCACAAACGGCAAAGGGCGGCCTCCCGAGGCCGCCCTTTTGCTTTGGACCATCCCCACCGGTGTCACCTCACTGCTGGCCGCCCGCGGGCGAGGCGGGGGGCTGGGAGTGGCTGCGCCTTCAGCGCGCGCCAGAACCCGGCAGCGGGGCGAGTGACCGGTGGGGAGGCGCTCACTCAGGCGCGCAGCCGCCTCGCCGGGGCGGTGACGCGGCGCCTGAGTGTCAACGCAGGCTCAAGCAGCCTGCCGTTCAGTGGCCGCGCGCCGTCCGCAGCCGGTAACGAGGCCTTCCGCCCCATCAAGGGCGCCGGGCGCGAGTTCGAGCCCGAGGAAGCGCTGACGCTCCACCGGCCCGGGCAGATGCAGATCCGCCACGGTGCCGGGCGTGAAGCCGAAGCGCGCATAGTAGGGTTGATCGCCCACCAGGATGATGGCCCGGTGCCCCCTGAGCCGTGCCTCCGCGATGGCATGGCGCATCAGCGCCGCGCCAATGCCCCGGCCTTGCGCCTTGCAATCGACGGCGAGGGGGCCGAGCAGCAGGGCAGGCCCCGCCGAACCGGCGAGCACGTCCCACAGGCGGATGGTGCCGAGGAGCTTGCCGGTCTCGTCGACGGCGGTGAAGGCGAGGCCTTCCGATGGAAGGCGGCCTTCACGCAGGCGCTCGGAGGTCTTGCGGCGGCGTTGCTTGCCGAAGGCACGGTCCAGCAGGTGCTCGCGCTGGGGCGCGTCGGCGGCGATTTCGGTGCGGATCATGGTCATGTCGAATACCTTCCTGTCATCCCGGCGATATGCGCCGGAAACCAAAGCGTGGGGTTGGTCCCCCGGCTCAACGCCGGGGGCGACTGGAGTTGTGAAACGTCAGATGACGTAGGACTGGAGCGGCGAGAAGCCGTTGAAGGCCACGGCCGCATAGGTCGTCGTGTAGGCGCCGGTTGCCTCGATCAGCACCTCGTCTCCCACGCTGAGCGTCACGGGGAGATCGTAGGGCGCCTTCTCGTAAAGCACGTCGGCCGAGTCGCAGGTGGGGCCCGCGATCACGCAGGGCGCCTTTGCATCGCCGTCCTTCGCCGTCACGATCGGGTAGCGGATCGCCTCGTCCATCGTCTCGGCGAGGCCGCCGAACTTGCCGATGTCGAGATAGACCCAGCGGTGGTTGTCGTTGGCGTGCTTCTTCGAGATCAGCACGACCTCCGCCTTCACCACGCCCGCATTGCCCACCATGCCGCGGCCCGGCTCGATGATCGTCTCGGGGATCGCGTTGCCGAAGTGCTTGGTCAGCGCCTCGTGGATGGCGTTGGCATAGGCCCCCGTGCCCGGCACCTGCTTGAGGTACTTGGCCGGGAAGCCGCCGCCGAGGTTCACCATCTTCAAGGTGATGCCGCGCGCCTGCATGGCATCGAAGATCGCCTTCGATTCAGCCAGTGCCGTGTCCCAGGCCTCGAGCCGCGTCTGCTGCGAGCCGACGTGGAAGGAGATGCCATAGGCATCAAGCCCCAGGGCATGGGCGTGCATCAGCACATCCACCGCCATGGCGGGCTCGCAGCCGAACTTGCGCGACAGCGGCCACTCGGCACCCGCCCCATCGGTGAGGATGCGGCAGAACACCTGGGCGCCGGGAGCAGCGCGGGCAACCTTCTCCACCTCTTCGTCCGAATCGACGGCGAAGAGCTTGACGCCGAGCTGATGCGCGCGCGCGATGTCGCGCTCCTTCTTGATGGTGTTGCCGAAGGAGATGCGGGAAGGCTCAGCACCGGCGGCCAGCGCCATCTCGATCTCCGGCACGGAGGCCGTGTCGAAGCAGGAGCCCATATCGGCCAGCATCTTCAGGATCTCCGGCGCCGGGTTGGCCTTCACCGCATAGAAGATGCGGGTGTCGGGCATGGCGCGGGTGAAGGCGCGGTAATTGTCGGCGATGACCTCAAGGTCGACCACGAGGCAGGGGCCCTCGGGATGTCGGTCACGCAGGAAGTCGAGAATGCGGGCGGTCGCTGCCATGGGGGTATCTCCCGAAAATCAGGTTGCCGGAGCCGGTAGCAGGGCACTCGCCCCACGCTGTGGAGACGTGGACACGTGCGACCCGTACTGACGTTTCGCCTTGGCTTGACCGGGAGTCCCGGTCGCACGTGGGGCAAGGATAGTGGTGCCTCTCAGTAACCCCGGCCTTTGGAGGAGCCGGCAGAGACCAAAAAGCCCGCACCGTCGTTGCTTTGGGGAAATCCTTGGGGCACGTGCGATCTTGGGCGCGCGGTATATGTTTCCATTCGCCGTCACATGCAAGGGTTTTCTGCCCCGGCAGCGAAAGTTTTTTCAGGCGAACATCTTCCAGCCGGCGACGAGGCGTGTCCCCGCGGTCAGCGCGCAGAGCGCTGCATAGGCAATCGCGATGGCGACGAAGTGCTGCGGCCACCAGCACATGGCGAGGAAGCACAGGATCGTCTCGGTGCCCTCGGTGAGGCCTCCCAGATAGTAGAACGACTTCGACGGATAGGCCGTGCTCTTGAGGCCGCGCTTCTCCGCCATCACCGCGAAGGCGAGGAAGCTCGTGCCGGTGGCCACGAAGGCGGCGAGCAGCACGGCGGCGGCCATGGCGTTCTGCTCCGGCGCGAGGCCTGCGAAGGCGAGCGGGATCGCGGCGTAGAACATGAAGTCGAGCGAGATGTCGAGGAAGGCGCCGCGCTCCGTCGTCCGCGACATGCGGGCGAGTGCGTCATCGACGCCGTCAAGCGCGCGGTTCAGGAGAATGGGCAGGATGGCCAGCGTGGTGAAGCCGAAGGCAATCAGGATCGCCGCGATCATGCCGAAGCCGAAGCCCGCGAGCGTGGCCTGGTCGGCGGTGACGCCGCGCGCTGCCATTTTCTGGGCGGCGGCCTCCACCGCGGGCTTCACAAG
>JBEILC010000150.1:0-7461 GCA_040379425.1 Hyphomicrobiales bacterium | reverse complement strand
TCATGCTCGCGCCGATGCTTGCGGCCTGCGGGCTCTATGTGCCGATGATCTCGGGCCGCGGCCTCGGCCATACCGGCGGCACACTGGACAAGCTCGATTCCATTCCGGGTTATGTGACACAGCCGGGACTGGAGCTGTTCCGACAGGTGACGCGCGAGGCGGGCTGCGCCATCATCGGCCAGACGGCCGATCTCGCACCCGCCGACAAGCGCCTCTATGGTATCCGCGATGTGACGGCGACGGTCGAGTCGATTCCGCTCATCACCGCTTCCATCCTGTCGAAGAAGCTTGCGGCGGGGCTCCAGCATCTCGTGCTGGACGTCAAGACAGGCTCCGGCGCCTTCATGGCCACCATGGAAGAGGCGCGGGGACTTGCCGAAAGCCTGGTCGCCGTGGCCAATGGCGCGGGGCTGAAGACCACGGCACTCATCACCGACATGGACGAGCCCTTGGCACCCTGCGCGGGAAACGCACTGGAGGTGGCTCATGCCGCGGACTTCCTGCTGGGCCGCCGGGCGGAGCCGCGCGTCATGGACATCACGCTCGCACTCGGTGCAGAACTCTTGATGAGCGCCGGGATCGAGCGCGAGGCGGAGTCCGCGCGTGGGCGGCTTCAGGCGACACTCACCTCCGGCAAGGCCGCCGATCATTTCGACCGGATGGTGCAGGCGCTCGGCGGACCTTCCGATTTCCTCTCCCGCCATGACAGCCATCTCGCGGCAGCTCCCATCATTCGCCCGGTCTTTGCCGCGCAGGAGGGAACCGTCGCCTCGATCCGCACGCGCGAGCTGGGCCTTGCGGTGATCGAGCTCGGCGGCGGCCGGCGCGTCGCCGCGGACCGCATCGACCACCGCGTCGGCCTTTCGGCGCTCCTCGGCAAGGGTGCCAGGGCCGGACGGGAGGCACCGCTCTGCCTTATCCATGCGGCGGATGAAGCAAGTTTCGCGAAGGCTGCGGAGATCGTGAAAGGCGCATACAATCTCGGTGAGTCGCTCGGCGGAACGGTCACCGTCCTTGCCCGCGTCGCAGCCTGAAGAAGCGGAGGCGGAATGCCGCGTGCCTTTCTCCTGATCCTCGACTCGCTCGGCATCGGCGGAGCACCCGATGCTGCGAGCTTCGGCGATGAGGGCGCCAACACGCTTGGCCACATCTGCGATCACATGGTGCTGAACGTGCCGCATCTGGCCTCACTCGGGCTTGGCGAGGCTGCCGCACTGTCTACGGGCCGCAATCCGCTCGCATCCGCGCCGCTCATCGGGCGCTATGGCGTGGCGCGCGAGGTCTCGCGCGGCAAGGACACGATCACCGGCCACTGGGAGATCGCCGGCGTGCCGCCGGCCTTCGACTGGGGCTACTTCCCGCACACGGTGCCCGCCTTCCCGCCGGAACTGATCGAGGCGATCGTGACGCGCGCCAAGCTGCCCGGCCTGCTCGCCATGCACCATGCCTCCGGCACGGAGGTGATCGAGGACTATGGCGAGGAGCACATCGCGACAGGCAAGCCCATCGCCTATACGAGTGCCGACAGCGTCTTGCAGATCGCGGCGCATGAGGAGCATTTCGGGCTGGAGCGGCTCTATGAGGTCTGCCGCGTGGCGCGTGAGCTGACCTATGACATGAACATCGGCCGCATCATCGCCAGGCCCTTCCTGGGTGAGAGGCGTGGCGCATTCGCCCGCACCAGCCACCGCAAGGATTTTGCGGTCACACCACCGTCTCCCACGCTTCTTGAGGTGCTGAGCAAGGCCGGGCGCGATGTGGTCTCGGTTGGCAAGATCGGAGACATCTATGCCCATGCCGGTACTGGCCGTGAGATCAAGGTTTCCGGCAACCGCGCCTTCATGGATACGACACTCGCCAACATGGATGGGCTGGGGGACGGCGGCCTGCTGATGACCAATTTCGTCGACTTCGATACCGAGTTCGGCCACCGCCGCGACCCCATCGGCTATGGCCGGGCGCTTGAGGCCTTCGATACGGAACTGCCGCTCATCCTGGGCAAGCTGAAGGAGGGCGACCTCCTGATCCTCACCGCCGATCATGGAAACGATCCCACATGGCGCGGCACAGATCATACGCGGGAACAGGTGCCGATCCTCATCTATAGTTGTGGAAACACGCCCGGCAGCGTTGGATTGCGAAAGAGTTTTTCTGATACAGGACAATCGGTAGCGGCGCATCTGAAGGTGGGGCCGCTTGGAAGCGGCACCGGCTGGTAGCCGCATAACACTGCTCCGGAGGACCCGCATGATCCGTGCTTCGCTAGCCTGTCTTTGCCTCGCCGCCCTGGCGCTGCCCGCAGCGGCGCAGGACCTGGGCGGTCAGTACACCGTAAAGGGAACCAATCTCGACGGCTCGTCCTACACGGGCACGGCAGAGATCCTGATCACCTCGAACACGACCTGTGAGATCAGATGGGTCACGGCGGGCCGTGAATCGGTGGGCATCTGCATGCCGAATGGCAATGCGCTGGCAGCCGCCTATGTGATGGAAGATGTGGTGGGCCTGGTGATTTACCGCGTGCAGGATGACGGCACGCTCAATGGCGTCTGGACCATCGCCGGGCAGCGCGGCCGGGGAACGGACGTCCTGACGCCGGCAAACTGAGCGGCCCTCAGTCCGGCCGCTTCAGCACGGCCTGCAGCACATTACGGACGCCCACAGCACCCAGGAACTTGCCGTTCTCGTCGAAGATCGCGACGGGAGCGACGTCCGTGTTGTGGATCGCCAGCATCACGACCTTGAGGGAGGTGCCGGGCCTTGCCCAGTAAACGGGGCGCGTACCCTCCTCGACCGGCATGTCGATCCGGTCGCAGGAGACCCAGGTGGCGGGCTGGCCGTCACGCTCGGCGGCGGTCACCTTGCCCTCGGCGTCGAGCTTGAAGCGCGTGGTCTTGCGCTTGTCGAGCCACACCCAGCCGTCGCCGTCACGCTCCAGGTCGTGGCGCGCGCGCATCACGTTCCAGGCGGTCAGCACCGAAAGCGGGTTCACATTGGCGATGAAGTCCCGCACATAGTCATTGGCGGGTTTCAGCACGATGTCTTCCGGGCTTCCTGACTGGACGATGCGCCCGCCCTCCATGATGGTGATGCGGTTGCCGATCTTCAGCGCCTCCTCGAGGTCATGGCTGACGAAGAGGATGGTCTTCTTGATTTTGCTTTGCAGCTGAATCAGCTCGTCCTGCAGCTTGGTGCGGATCAGCGGGTCAAGTGCCGAGAAGGGCTCGTCCATCAGCAGGATCGGCGCTTCGGTCGCAAAGGCGCGCGCGAGGCCGACGCGCTGCTGCATGCCGCCCGACAGTTCATGCACATATTTGTTGGCCCATTGCTTGAGGCCCACAAGGTCCAGCTGCTTATCCACCTTGGCATTGCGCTCCGCCTCTGGCACGCCCGAGAGTTCGAGGCCGAAGCCCGCATTCTCCCGCACGGTCCGCCAGGGCAGCAGCGCAAACTGCTGGAACACCATCGCCACCTGCTTCTGGCGAATGTGGCGCAGCGTTGCCTCATTGCAGCTGGCGACATCCACCGTGCGCGCGCCGTCCTTCACGAGGGCAGCACCGCCCGTCACCTTGTTGAGGCCATTGACGGCGCGCAGCAGCGTGGACTTGCCGGAGCCCGAAAGCCCCATCAGCACGCTGATCTCGCCTTCGTTCACGGTGAGGTTCGCACCCGTGGCGCCAAGCACGGCACCCGTGCGGCTCAGGATCTCGTTGCGGGGGGATCCCGCGTGAGCGAGCTTCAGCGCTTCGGCAATGTTCTCGCCGAAGATGATATCGACATTCTTGAATTCAATGGCCGCGCTCATGTCTTTGCTCCACCGGTCCGGGCCGCCAGCATGCGGTCAAGGATGATGGCCAGCACGACGATGGCGAGGCCCGCCTCAATGCCGAGCGGAATGTTGCGATTGGCGAGCGCCTTGTTGACGGGGTTGCCGAGGCTGGGTGCGCCGATCAGTGTCGCGAAGACCACCATGGAGAGCGAGAGCATGATGCATTGCGTGAGCCCCGCCATGATGGAGGGCAGCGCCGCGGGAAGCTCCACCTTCCACAACAGCTGCCGTTTCGTGGCGCCGAAGGCCTCGCCCGCCTCGATCATCGGCCTGGGGATCGAGGTGATGCCGAGATAGGTCATGCGCACCGGGGCCGGCATGGCAAAGATGATGGTGACAATCAGGGCAGGTGCCGCGCCAAGCCCGAAGAGGATGAGGATGGGGATCAGATAGACGAAGGTCGGCATGGTCTGCATCAGGTCGAGGACTGGCTGCAGCACGCGCCAGACTCGTGGCTTGTGCGCGGCCCAGATGCCGAGCGGCACGCCGATGCCCATGGAGAGCGCGGTGGCGCCGGTGACCAGCACGAGCGTCTGCACCGTCTCCTTCCACAGGCCCTGATTGAGAATGAAGAGCAGGCCGATCAGAACGCCCAGCGCCAGCTTCCAGGATCTCCGCAGCCAGTAAGCAAAGGCGGCGATCAGCACGGCGAGCAGCACGGGCGGCAGCATCAGGAGCCCCGCCGTCGTCCCCTCCACCACGAAATTGAGCGAGATCTTCAGGGTGTCGAACAGCCACTGGAAATAGTCCACGATGAAGTCGATGAGGCTCTTGCCCCATTTGCCGACTGGCATCTTCCACGATCTGATCAGATCGGAGACCGGATCCATGTGCCCCTCCCCAGAAGTACAGCCCCGTATGTGAAAGGGCCCGGGAGGTTTTCCTCCCGGGCCCTGGATCGTCTGTCTTAGCCCTTCAGCGCGGCTTCGACCGCGGCGGCCGCATCACCGCCATCGAAGGTCGTGACGCCTTCGAGCCACGGCTTCACCACATCCGGATTGGCCTTGAGCCAGGCGCGGGCGGTTTCCTTCGGGTCCGCGCCGTCCTTCAGCACCGGCTCCATCATGGCGCCCTCCATCTCAAGCGAGAACTTGAGGTTGGAGAGCAGCTTGCCGGCATTCGGGCATTCCTGCGTGTAACCGGCGCGCACATTGGTGAGGACGCTGGCGGCACCGAAGCCGGAATCACCCATGCCGTCGAGATAGTGGATCTTCATCTCACCCATGATCGGGTGCGGCGTCCAGCCGAGGAAGATGATCCACTCATTGTTCTTGAGGGCCTTCTCGGCCTCGGTCAGCATGCCAGCTTCCGAGCTTTCCACCAGTGTGAAGCCAGAGAGGTTGTTCTTCGGGTCATCGATCATCGTCTGGATGATGCGGTTGCCGTCATTGCCGGCCTCGATGCCGTAGATCTTGCCGCCGAACTTCTCGGCATTGGCGCCGAGATCGGCCAGCGACTTGACACCTGCATCCGCGACATATTGCGGTACGACAAGGCCATAGCCTGCACCTTCCAGGTTGGTGCCGATCTGCTCCACCGACTTGTCGTCGAGATAGGGCTGGATGTCCGCCGTCATCGAGGGCATCCAGTTGCCGAGGAACACGTCAATGTCCTTGTTCTTGAGCGAGGCATAGGTCACCGGCACGGACAGTGTCGACACCTCCGGCTGATAGCCCAGCGCCTCGAGCACAACGGAGCTAGCCCCTGTCGTGACCTGGATGTCGGTCCAGCCGACGTCAGCAAAGCGAACCTTCTTGCAGGATTCCGGCTCTGCTGCATAAGCAGAGCCTGCCATGGTTGCTGCCATCGCCGCTGCGGCCACCACGCTTCTTCTAAAGGAATTCATTCGTGTTCTCCCAGTCATTATGATGTTCCGGAAGTCTTTTGCGCTCCCGGATGTGGATGAAACTCTAGGCCGCGTCCGTGCAGGCGCGCAACTTTTTCTTGGACGAGTGGCCAACAAAAACTACGCTTTCTGCGGGAGAATTGGTGATGCCGAAGCTTGGAATGGGTCCGCTCAGAAGGCGGCAGCTTGTGGGGGCTGCAATCGCTGTCATCCATGAGCAGGGCTTTTCGCGCGCAACCGTAGCGCGGATCGCCAGGCAGGCCGGTATATCCTCCGGCATGGTGCATCATTATTTCGAGAGCAAGGAAGACCTGTTGTTCGCAACCATGCGCCACCTTCTGGCGGAGCTCCGGACGGATGCGGTCACGCGCCTCTCCCGCGCGACTGGGCCCGATCAGCGCATCCGCGCCATCATTGATGCCTGCTTCGGGGAGGGGCAGTTCGACGAGCAGGTGTTCAGCGCCTGGCTGGCGCTTTACGGCAATGCCCGACAGTCCGGCAGGCTGCGCAAGATCGTCTCGGTCTATCACCGCCGGCTACAAAGCGCCCTGCTCCATGAACTGCGTCTCATCGTCTCCGAGCCGGATGCGCGGCGCATCTCCGAAGGCACCGGCGCCATGATCGACGGGTTGTGGCTGCGCTATGCCCTCACTGGCAAGCCCGATCACCCTGAAACACCGCGCGCGCTGACACGCGATTATGTCTCGGCGTCGCTCGAACGGGCTTTCAACCCCGCCCGCAGCGGACTAAACATGCCATCCTGAACATGGGAGTCGTTTTATGAAACCGGTCAAGTGGGGCATCATCTCGACAGCGAACATCGGCGTGGCCAAGGTCATCCCCGGCATGCTGAAGAGCAAGGACATCGAGATCGTTGCAATATCCTCCCGCAAGAAGAAGACGGCGGCGGAGTGGGCGGGAAAGCTCGGAATCCCCAAGGCCTATGGCTCCTATGAGGAGATGCTGGCGGACCCGGAGATCGAGGCCGTCTACAATCCGCTGCCCAACCATCTCCATGTGCCGCTGACGCTTCAGGCTGCAAAGGCGGGCAAGCATGTGCTGTGCGAGAAGCCCATCGCCATCACCGCGAAGGAGGCGATGCAGCTCAAGAAGATCAAGAACGTCTTCGTGGCGGAAGCCTTCATGGTGCGCCATGCCACGCAGTGGCTTGCCGCGCGCGACCTGGTGAAGAAGAACAAGATCGGCGACGTGCGCGCCATCCAGGTGATGTTCGCCTATTTCAACCGTGACCCGAAGAACGTGCGCAACATGGCGGACATCGGCGGCGGGGGCCTGCTCGACATCGGCTGCTATCCGATCACCGTGTCGCGCTTCATCTTCGATGCGGAGCCGAAGCGCGTCACCGCCACCATCGACCGCGACCCGAAGTTCGGGACCGACCGGCTGGCCGGCGGCCTTGCGGATTTCGGCGAGGGGCGGCACCTGTCCTTCACGGTTTCCACCCAGCTTGCCCCCTATCAGCGGGTAAACATCATGGGCGCCAAGGGCCGGATCGAGATCGAAATCCCCTTCAACGCGCCGCCTGACAAGCCCAACCGCTACTTCCTGCAGGGCATGGAGATGAACCAGGGGGTATGGACCGAGCTGCCCGTCTCGGACCAGTACCAGCTTCAGGCGGAGGCCTTCGGGCGCGTTGTCCGCAAAAAGCAGAAGCCCTTCTGGGGGGTGGAGGACGCCATTCAGAATATGAGGATCCTCGATGCCCTGTTCCGCTCGGAAAAGAGCCGGAAATGGGAAAAGCCCTGATGGCGCTTGGCCATTGACG
>JBEILC010000149.1:0-7497 GCA_040379425.1 Hyphomicrobiales bacterium | reverse complement strand
GTGGCGCCGCTGCCGACTGGCCCCATGAAGGCCTCCGACATTTCCCGCGCCCTGGCGGAACGCCGCTTCAGCTTCGCTAGCGCGGGGCGCAAGGGCACCGTCACCTATTTCCGTGACGGCACCTTCGAATATGACGAGACCGGCAAGGGCACCGGCACCGGCATCTGGACGGCGGCCGACGGCAAGCTGTGCGAAGCCCGCAACCCGACGAGCTTCCTGCCCAAGGGTACGCCGTCAAGCTGCAACAAGATCACCTCGGACGGCACGCGCTTCACCGTGGGCTCAACCCAGCTCATTCCGATCTGAAGTGAAGGGAAGCTTTGCATAGCACGGCTTGTACGTATTTCGGGGTCGTGACGTCTTGACACTTTAACACCACCCGATCTGATCCGTATGTAGCGATATATGTTGATATTTCAATTTAAAGTCGCGTGATCGAGATGACCCCGATAACCTGGCTGGAAAGGCAGAGATGCCCAAAGCCCGGGAAAACCAGCTGAAAACAAAGACTGAACCGTGTCCGGCCAGCGAGGCGAAGCCCGCGTCCGGCAGCGTGCTTCAGGTTGCCGCCCTCGTGAAGTACCGCCTGACCAGCGGAGACCGGGAGGCCGCAATTGACCAGCTTGCAGCGCTGGCGGCTGACGTGCTGGGCATGCCCTGCGGGCTCGTCACCATTGTCCATGGCGAGGACAACCGCATCATCGGAGCCTCCGGCGTCGATTTGCCTGGCATCCACCTGACGTCGCTCTGCGCGATCACGCGGCAGGGCACGGCAACTCCCGCTGCCGTCAGCGACGCAAGCCGCGACCCCCGCTTCTGCAATGATCCGCTGGTGGCGGGGCACCCCTATATCCGTTTCATCGCCGGGGCCACGCTGATGGCGGATGGACAGCGCGTGGGATCGCTCAGCGTAATGGATACGCAGCCGCGCGACATCTCCGCCGCCGCCCTCGAAAGGCTGGGCAAGCTGGCGGAACTCGGCAATGCGCTGGTTGCCGGGCGCCTGGCGCATGGCTTCAACCAGCGCCACCTCGCAGAGCGCACCGAACTCCTCCGCACGGCACTCGAGAGCATCGATGAGGGAATCGCCGTGTTCTCCGCCGACGGCAAGCTCGCCGCGGTCTTGCACTCGCCTTCCTGTGGAGCAAGCGCTACGCCGAGGCCATCAAGGTGACGCCCGGCCGCCGCCTTGAACTGGCGGTCGAATATGCCAAAACCGCTTCAACGACATGGTCGAGCTCGACGCCTCGCTGTTCCTGAACCGGGTCGAGACCGAGAGCGAGACGCGCTACGAGCCGACCTATGATGTGTGGCTCACGCTGTGGCCGAGCGACATGATGCGCTTCGACATCAGCACGAGCCGCTCCTCTTTCGATGACGTCGATTCCATCGAGAAAAACATCCTTATGGAGACGGTTGGCCTGTCGATGGACCTTCAGGCGGACCCTGACCTCCGCCTCTCGGCGCGCGGTTCCTATGGCTTCATTTCGGACGGCAATCGCAGGATCTTCGCGCAGGCCGAAGCGGAGCGCCGCGTGCTCCGCCACATGCCCACTGTGTTCGCGGCTGCGCGCTATACCTACACGGGCTTCTCGGAGCCTGAACTCGACAACGGCTATTTCAACACCGCGTGGCTGCACTCGATCGAGGCGACTTTGCGGGCCGAATGGCAGCCGGCACCCGGCTGGGGCATCGGCGCTGTGGCCAATGCCGGTTACGAGTGGCAGGCGGATGAGTCAAAGCCGATCTGGGGCGGCGTGCTGTCTGCCTCCTATACACCCAACAGCAGCATCACTTTCGGGCTGGACACCAGCCACCAGAATTCGAACCTGAGCGGCGGGTCCGATGCCTTCATCCGCACCACTTTCAGCGGAGGATTGGATATCCGGTGGTAGGCTTACCCCAAGACACGAAACCGCGCCCGAAGCCGATCCTGCTGGTCGAGGACGACACCGTGCTGTCCGAACTCTTCTCGCTCACGCTCACTTCGGCGGGATATGCTGTCGACCGCGTCACCAATGGCAAGGAGGGGCTGGACTTTCTCGAGGAGTCGAGTCCGGACCTCATCATCTCCGACATCATGATGCCCGAAATGGACGGGCTCGAGTTTCTCTCGAGGGTACGCCAGCACTCCAGCCTTCGCTTCGTGCCCGTCATCCTGCTCACCACCAAGTCGGCTCTGCCTGATGTGGTGAAGGGCTTTAAGATCGGCGCTGACGATTACCTGGCGAAGCCCGTGGATCTGCAGGAACTGCTGGTGCGCGTGCAAGCCAAGATCCTCCGTCCGCCGGTGCCGCTGGATGCCATGCGCCAGAACCGGCAGACCGGCCTGCTGAGCAAGTCAAGCTTCATGCAAACGATGGAGAGCGAACTCTCCCGCGCCAAGCGCAACGGCAATATCTGTACGCTGGTCAAGATCCGCATCTATGAACTCGCACATATCCGGGAGATGTTCGGCCAGCGCGCCGAGAATGGCCTCGCCCTGTTGATCGGGCGGATCCTGCAAGGTTGGGCGCTTCCTGGCGAGGTGCTGGGCGCCGGCGATGATGGAACCATCATGGTTCTCGCGCCGGAAACCGAGAGCCGGTTCAGATTTGACGGAATCGAGGGTTCCCAAGTCAGTCGCGTTCTGATTCAAGCTTCCTGCTGGGGAGCGAGGCCAGCATGGATGACGCGACCTTATTCGGAAGACCTTCGTGAACGCGGGGTTCTGCTTGCGGAGCGCGGTGCAACGATCCGGGCGATCGGGGATGCGCTGAAGATCAGCCCGTCCTGCGTATCGAAGTGGAAGAAGCTGCAGCGTGAGGCGGGCAGTCTGAAGCACGGCAAGATCGGCGGCCACAAGAGGCCGGTGCTGTCGGGAGCGACGGCGTCATGGTTGCGTGAGCGCCTCCGCTTCAAAAAAAACGATCCTGCCAGTGGAGCAGGATCGGCCGGACATCGCCCGCAAGCGCATCCGCTGGAAGACCCATCAGGGCAGGATTGATCCCAAACGGCTGGTGTTCGTCGGCGAGACATGGGTCAAGACCAACATGGCTCCACTCAGGGGTTGGGGACCCAGGGGCCAAAGGCTCAAGACCTTTGCTCCGTTCGGACATTGGAAGACCCTCACTTTCATCGCCGCATTGCGCCATGACCGGATCGATGCGCCCTGGGTGATCGATGGACCCATCAATGGCGATCTCTTCACCGCCTATGTCGGGCAGGCGCTCGCCCCGACCCTGGCCAAGGGGGATGCCGTCATCCTCGACAATCCGAGCTCCCACAAAGGCAAGGCGGCGCGCAAGGCCGTCAGAGCCAGAGGCGCCCATCTCATCTTCCTGCCGCCCTAAAGCCCTGATCTCAATCCTATCGAACAGGTCTTTGCCAAGCTCAAGCACATGATGCGCGATGCTCAGCCCCGAACCGTAGAAGCCACATGGCAAAAGGCCGGAAAGCTTCTCGACCTGTTCGCTCCCGAGGAATGCACAAACGACCTCAGAAACTCAGGATATGCTTCCGTCTAAAATGAACGTGCTCGAGCTGCAATTGATCCGCAAGGGCCCGATCGGTTCGGGCTAGACGCTTTTCGTGGGGTCCAACGTGGCCTTCGTCGCTGTCGCAATCACGGCCCTGCAACAGGGCGGGCCGGCGGCATTGGGCGTACTGGGTGCGCTGGGCGCGCTGAGCACTTTTTCCTTCACGCGCTGTTTGCCGCTTCTGCGCCGCGTGCTGACACCAGCGGTCGGCGGGACCGTGCTGATGCTCATGGCGCTCAGTGTTGGCCCGGTGATCTGGAGACTGCTCCTGAAGCCCGCGGGCGGCGCGGAGCTGACGGGTGGCGACGGCCTCGTCTTCCTGGTGACACTTGTCAGCATCACGCTAATCCTGATTTTCGCCAAGGGCATGCTCAGGCTGTGGGCCCCCTTGATCGGCGTCATCGCGGGAACAGCCATGGCCGCCGCCATCGGCCATGTCGATGTTTCGCGCATCATGGCGGCACCCTGGATCGGATTGCCAGGAAGCTCATGGCCTGGCATCTCCGTCACCTGGAGCGTCGAGTTCTGCAGCCTGCTTCCTGCCTTCGTGCTCATCAGCCTGGTTGGCTGCATGGAGACCTACGCCGACGGAATCTCGGTGCAGCGCATCGCGCACCGCAGGCATCTGCCGATCAATTTCCGTGCGGTGCAGGGCGCCATCAACGCGGATGGCCTAGGCAGCATGATCGCGGGCGCCCTGGGCACCGTGCCCAACACGGTGTTCTCAACGTCGCTGGCGGTGGGCGAGATCACCGGGGTGCATGCGCGGCGCGTGGGCGCATGAGGCGGGTTGTTCCTGCTTCTGCTCGCCTTCTCGCCCAAGGTCGCTGCAGCCGTGGCGGCAATCCCCAGCCAGGTCGCCGGCGCCTATATCCTGATTCTCGTGGTGTTGATCTTCGGGCACGGCATCAGGCTGGTGACAGAGGATGGCATGGGCTTCGAGATGGGGCTCGCCGTCTGCCTGAGTTTCTGGGTCGGCTTCGGCGCGCAGTCGGGCGGCCTGATGAATCCGCTGCTGCCGCCGTGGCTGCAGACCGTGTTCTCGAACGGGACGACCATCGGCGGCATCACGGCGATCATCATGATGCTGATCATCACAAGGCGAAAGGGCAGGGGGGATCGCATCACCGTGCCGCTCGAACCGCGCGCGCTGCTCAGTCTGCGCGACACGGTGAAGGGCTTCGCATCGCGGATCGGCTGGGACAGCGTGGCTGAGAACCGGCTGATGCTTGCGGTCGAGGAGGCCTTGCTGTTCCTGTGCGAGGAGCGTGAAGGAAAGGATCGGGGCAAAGCCGGCAAACTCATCGTCAAACTGGCGGATGTCAGGGGCGAGGTCGAGGTCGAGATGGTGACAGGGCCAAAGGAACGTAATGCCGAAGAGCTGCTCGGTGACCTGTCTGAGGGCGTTCCAACGGATGAGGCGGAGAACCTCTCGCTCCGGCTTCTCAAGCGGACCGTGAAGGATCTGAAGCACCTGCAATACCGGCAGGGCCACTAACTGCTGATGCGCGTCGACAGCGCGGGGTGAGGAACGCCTAGAGGGCCAGCGCCGCGAGGAGGGCGCTGGCGAAGATCGGGGCGACGGCGAGAAGAGCAAGCGCCATGGCGCAGGCGATTCAAGCGTACTCAGCGGTGAGGGGGCTCACTTCGATCTTTACGAAACGCGACAGGAAACTCACAGCCTACTCCAGGAAAAGGATCGTCGACCAGGTGATTCCTTAGGCCCTCATGTCTTTCACTCAGGCAAACCCCGCCACACCAATGCAACTGGAATGCGATAGGATTCGATCACCCTGAAGCGCCGGAAACGCTTCTGCAATGGTTTGCGATATGGCCGGCAGAACATTTGTACATTTAAGATTGCACTTGGGCAGAGAGGGAAAGCCGTTTGCAATTTACGACTTGCGCTTACCATAGAGGCGGACTCCGGCGTGGTCCCGCAAGAATTTGCGTGATTTTGATCTAATGCCTCGGTAAAATCACGGATATCAATGAGAGGAAGGAAATCCGATGCCCGGTGATTCTGATCCCCGTCTGGTGAATTTCCTGCGGGGTGTTTTCGGTCTGACGGACGTGCTGCGGGATGCAGGCGCGTCCGGAGAACTCATCCTCCATGTGAACCGGGAGGATGGGTTGAAGCTCCTTCAGCTTGTGGCGGGCGCCTGCGACGCAGAGGCGGAGGTCCTCTCGCAACAGGGCCGACCCCAGAAACATGCTGTCCACAGCCTCAGCATTGCCGGGCTCACCGTGGAGTGGCCACGGCCCAACGCGCCGCGCCAGCGGCCGGAAGCGTCCCGCATGTTCTCCGCAGCGCCCAAATGCGTGGGTGTCACAGCCAATACCAACAGCGTCGGCACGCCGCCGCGCCGTTACCAAGGCTTCGAGGAAGACAGCCCGTTGCTTCAGTAGCAAAGGCGGCCCCGGGAGGGGGCCGTCATCACGCCTGTGCGTCAGTTCAGGTGCTGGGGGAACTGCTGGCGGATATCAGGCCGGATCGGGCCGCACCATCCAGCGGATGATCATCATAACGGGCGGCAGCCAGAGGAAGCCTGCCACGGCATAGAACAGGATTTCCACCGCAACGCCACGCCCCAGGGCCAGTTCGCCTCCCACTGCCATCATGACGAGGGAATAGAGGATGATGAAAAACACCACAGTAAAGGTGCCAATGGCCTTGCGCGTACGCTGTCTCATGGCGGGAGAATTAGGGGCAGGGCCAGGTTGCCGCAAGGGCTACCTGCTGCGGCGCTTCATCACTTGAACCGGGGGCTGCCGCCGCCGTATCTGCCTTCGTCATGAACGCCGAAATCCTGAACTCCCGCCAGTCCGCCGCCTTGCCCTATGTCCGGGCATGGCTTTACGGCATCGCGGCCTTGGTCTTCTGCATGGTCATCGTCGGAGGGGCGACGCGCCTCACCGACAGCGGCCTCTCGATCACTGAATGGCAGCCGCTCCTGGGCGCCATCCCGCCGCTCACGGAGGCGGATTGGCTGCTGGCGCTGGAGAGATATCGGCAGATCCCGGAGTATCAGCTCGTCAACAAGGGCATGAGCCTCGAGGAGTTCAAATTCATCTACTGGTGGGAGTGGGCCCATCGCTTCTTCGGCCGGATCATCGGGCTGGCCTTCTTCCTGCCCTTCGCCTTCTTCGCGGTGAGGGGCGCGCTTACCACGAAGACGGCGCTGCGTTGTGGCGTGCTGTTCGTGCTGGGCGGGCTGCAGGGCGCGCTGGGCTGGTACATGGTGGCCTCGGGCCTCGTCGACCGGGTGGATGTGAGCCAGTACCGGCTTGCCGCGCATCTGACGCTTGCGACCGTGATCTTCGGAGCGGTGTTGTGGGTCGCCTTCGGGCTTGGGCAGGACCGCCGTGCGCCATCGGGTGGGCGGGAATGGTGGGCTCTTGCGATTGTGGCCCTGATCATCTTGCAGGTCACAGCGGGCGGATTCGTGGCAGGCATCGATGCGGGCTTCGGCTACAACACCTGGCCGTTGATGGAAGGGGCCCTGATCCCCAAGGGACTTCTCGTGGCCGACCCCTGGTGGCGCAACATGTTCGAGAATGCGCTGACGGTGCAGTTCAATCACCGCGTCCTCGCCTACGTCATCGCCGTTGTCGTCGTGGCTTATGCCTATGTAGAGCAGAGCCGCACGAGCATGTTGATCCTCGCAGCCGTGGCGGCGCAGATCGTGCTCGGCATCTGGACGCTGCTGTGGGCGGTGCCGCTGTGGCTGGGCCTGGCGCATCAGGGCGGGGCGCTCATCGTGCTGGCTGCCGCTATCTGGAACCTGCACCGGGTGCTTTCAGCCGAGCCCCGCAAGTCTCTCGCGCCGGCCGTCGCATAAGAAAATGGCCCGGTTTCCCCGGCCATTGTTTCCTGGTTGTCGAAGACTTAGAGCCTGTCCGGTGAGTTCTTGAATCATCTGAACCAGATGTGATTCAAGGGTGGCGGCCTGATTCGGAGGGGCCGCCGATGTGGACG
>JBEILC010000148.1:0-7515 GCA_040379425.1 Hyphomicrobiales bacterium | reverse complement strand
CGGTCATCCTCGGAAATCACCTCGCCGACGCCGGGGATGAAGAACTTGCCCACAAATATGAGGGGGAAGGGGACCGCAATGACCTCATCCGAGCCCGGATAGCGCGGTTTTGCCATCACGCCCGCACCAAGGTCGATCACATACTGGTGGTTGCTGGCCTCCTCCGCCATGGCGGGGAAAGCAGCAGTGGTCAGCGTGGTGGCGGCGCAAAGGACGGCGATCAGTCGTGTCATCATGCTCTTTCAACCATAACGGTGCTTTCTTACCAAGTTCTGGATGCTTCGTCACCCTCCATGATCGGCGTCCGTCACGCCAGGAGGCCCAGGACCTGGTCGCTGGCGGGTGCGGATTTTCCAGCCGGGGGCCAGGGCCGGGTCCGCCAATCTGGTTCGAAGACGAAGCTCGACCGCGCCCGCCCCGGCAGAAGGGCGCCATTCCCCGCACCCCAGGCATAATCATAATAGAGCTTCACGATCTCCTCCCGGCTCACCTGCTGGGCGGCGGGGTGAGCAAGGCAGGCGTCGCGCCAGCGCCTGACGCGCGGCAATTCGGCGGGAATGTCCCATCCCTCATAGTAATCAAGGAACCAGAAGCGCGCGAACATCGGCGTGTACACGGTTTCGGCGAGCCCAAATCGCTCGAACAGGAAGTCCCCCCTGGGCGCATGCCAGGACAGGAAGTCGTCAAGCTTCCGGTATTGGGCGGCCATCTGCCCGGCGAGGGTTTCGCGTTTCGCTGCGTCCTGGTTCATCACGAAGCGGTATCCGGCGGAAACGAAACCGTCCTCCATCGCGATCAGCATGTTCTCCACCGCGCGCTCATAGGGTTCCGCACGGGCGGCGGGTTTCTCCGGGTAGCGGTCCTCGAAGTAACGGAGCAGCACGAGGCTCTCCTTCAGGATGCGGCCGTCCTCGAGTTCCAGCACCGGAAGCGAGGTGGTGCCGCGCGCCTTGGCGAGGAGGGCGTGATCGCGCGGCGTGGTGATGTCGACGACGCTGAAATTCACCGCGCTGCGCAGGCCCTTGAGCTCCAGCAGGATCTCGAACCGCTGCGAAAAGGGGCAGACGGGGATGTGATAGAGGGTCGGCTTCATCATGTGCATATGTTCTCAGACAAGTTGCTTATTCTTGAGGAATTCCTGGTCGATCTCGGGAAGCGTTCCGCCCTCCAGGGTCGCCTCGAAAGCGCGCAGGCGCTTGTAGACGGACAGGAGCTCGATCATGGTTGGCCATGACTTGAGCAGGAACTGCAGCGAATCGCGCACCTGGCCGAAGGCGCTCAGGATCTGGTTCAGGGGCCCCAGCGTGATCTTGCCCGCGACGATGGTGGGGGCCAGCACGATGAATGGGAAAATGTTGTCCGTCTGGATGTAGAGATAACGGCCGACGTTGAAATAGAGATAGTTGAAGTAGAGCCGGAAGTAGTTGACGCGCACCGCCTGGAACAGGCCATGCAGGGTGGGCGGCTGGGCGCGGTTGGCGTCATCTTCGCCATAGACGAGTTCCTTGCGGTAGGCGGCCTCCACACGCTGGTTGCGGAATTCCAGCCCCGGCAGCCTGAGGCCAATCAATGCCACGAGTGCCGTTCCGAACACCGACCAGATCAGCGCCATGGTGACGAGCGGGTAGGGGATGGCGCCGAGAATGGGAACCTCGGACACATTGGCGGACAGCTTGTGGAGAAGCGGCAGGAAGGCAATCAGCGTCATCACCGCATCAACGAGGTTGACGCCCAGCGTTTCCGTCAGCACGGCGAAGCGCTTGGAATCTTCCTGCACGCGTTGCGAGGCGCCCTCGATGTGGCGGAGCCTGTCCCAGTTCTCGGTGTAGAAGTCATTCATCGCGGTGCGCCAGCGGAACAGATAGTGGCTGACGAAGAAGTTGTTGAGCGCAATGACCGTGACCGCCACCGAGGCGATTGAGAAGAAGGTGAGAATCTGCGCATAGAACTCAGGCAGCGTCACGGGCCGTGACTTCGAGACAGCAGCCTGCACGAGGTCCCAGAACGGCCCATACCAGGCGTTGATGGCGACGCTCACCTGGACCTGGAAATAGATGACGAAGACGATGAGTGCGGTTCCCAGCACCGACCAATAGAACCACGGCTGCGGCGACAGCACCCGCCATACCCCGGCGAAGATGCCGACGGCCAGCCCATAATAGACATAGAACCACAGGAAGGGCTTGGACCAGAAGACCGAGATGCCGATGATGGGCGGCGCATCGGCGGGCGGGTTCTCGAGCCCGATGAGATAACCCCAGTCCTTCGCCATGAAGAACCACAGGAGGACGGCGAACAGCGTCCAGAGCGCTGCCGATGTGAAGAACAGGCGCGGCGAGGGGAAGAAGGAACGGAACATCGTAGGCTTTCACCAGGAAGAATGAAGAATTAAGCACGCATAGGGCAAATACGCCGCAAGGACCAGCACACGCAAATGAACGTCCTGCCATCATCATGACCTTGCCCGGCCGGTTTCAGGGCGCAATCGCGGCGTGGCTTGCGGCGCGGGGCACGGGCGGACTGCGGGGGCAGGCCGAGGCCCTCTCCGCCACCTACCGCTTGGGCGGAACCTCGCAATCCATCGATCTCGCCTCTTATCTCGTGGCGCGACTTCCCGCGACTTATGCCGCCGTTTCCCATATGCTGGGTGAGATTGCTGCGCGCCGGCCCGGTTTCAGCCCGCACAGCCTCCTCGATGCCGGTTCGGGGCCCGGCACCGCATCCTGGGCGGCGGTGGAGGCCTGGCCTGATCTCTCACGCGTCACCTTTCTCGACAATGCCCCGGAATTCCTGAAGCTTGCAGCAGGCCTCGCGGCCGAAGGGCCGGAGCCCCTGGCGAAAGCCTCTGCCGTGCCGGGCAGCATCGAGGCGCTGCCCCAAGGCCTCGCTGCTGATCTGGTGGTCGCGGCCTATACGCTGGCTGAACTTCACTTGCCGCGGGTCGCCGGCGCCGCCCGCAAGCTGTGGGCGGCAAGCCGCGGCATGCTGGCGGTGGTGGAGCCCGGAACGCCCGAGGGCTTCGCCCGCATCCGCGCCGTGCGTGAGGCGCTGCTCAAGGATGGCGCCGTGCCAGTGGCGCCCTGCACCCATGCGCAAGACTGCCCCATCGCGGGTGATGACTGGTGCCATTTCAGCGTCAGGCTGGCCCGCAGCCGCGCGCACATGCATGCCAAGGGGGCGAGCGTTCCGTTCGAAGATGAGCGCTTCTCCTACCTGGTGCTGGCGCGGGATGGCGAGCCCTGCGGATCGGCGCGTATCATCGCGCCCGTCGTCCATGCGAAGTCCGGATTGACCCTCCGGGTCTGTACGGAGGGCAGGATCGAGACGCGCCATGTTGCGAGGCGGGACAAGGCCTCCTACAAGCTGGCCCGGAAGCTGGACTGGGGAGACCTTGCCAGCCCCGCAACCCCGGAGGAGGGACAATGATCAGGACGCAGATTTCATCGGGCTCCACATTCGAAGCCAAGATCGGTTATTCGCGCGCGATCGTGGATGGAGACTGGATCTGGGTCTCCGGCACCACGGGCTTCAACTATGACACCATGACCATTTCCGAGGATGTCGCCGGGCAGGCGGACCAGACCTTCCGCAACATCAAGGCGGCGATGGAAAAGGCGGGCTTCTCGCTCGAGGACGTGGTGCGCGTCACCTACATCTTCCCCAAGGGCGCGGATTTCGAGCCATGCTGGCCGGTTTTCGCGAAGTATTTCGGCCAGACCCGCCCCGCCGCGACGGCCATGATCGCAGGCCTCGTGGATCCCCGCATGAAGATCGAGATCGAGGTGACGGGAAAGAGGCGCTGACCTGCCAAAGCCTCGCTTGACAGGGGGAGGGGGCTCCTCTATCACCCGGCCCACTGAATTGCGGGTGTAGCTCAGTTGGTTAGAGCGTCGGCCTGTCACGCCGAAGGTCGCGGGTTCGAGCCCCGTCACTCGCGCCATTCAGCAGAAACGAAAAGGGCCGCCTCATGGGCGGCCCTTCGCGTTTTCGGCGGGTGACTCACTCTACTGAGACATCACTTCCGTCGCGGCGGACAGGAGGCCTACCTCCGGATTGGCGGCGCAATACTCCCCGATCTCCTGGCCGACCGCATCCATGCTGGAGAGGTCGATGGTCGTCGTGCCGGTCTGGCCGCCGGAATAGCCCAGCAACCACGCGAACATGAAGCCTGCGTCATCCGCCTTCATGCTGGCAAGCTCGGAACACTTTACCGTGGCGAGATCCACCGTTTCGGCATGCGCGGGGGCTGAAAGGAACAGTGCCGCAATCGCCGCTGCGGTCAGGGTCCGGGTCATCGAGGTCCTCTCTGAGTCTGTTGGTTGGGCGCTCCGTCAAGCGCAATTCATAAGTGCACAGATTTCAGGTTTTGTCCAATACCCCGGATGGTTGCACCCCCTTACCTCCACGACTGTGCCGCAGGGCAATTACTCTGTGAAATCGGAGTTTCATCGGAGCATATGTGTCAATGCGGGCGAGACGCGCTCTTTGGGGTCGGACATGTTTTTTGAGACGGTGCAATCAGTGCTCGGCAGTGTTTACCCCGCGACCATGAGCTCCCACGGGGGAATCGACGACGCGACAGCGGGTTTCCTGTTGTCGCTCATCGAGACACACAAGCCCGTCAACCTCGTGGAAGTCGGAGTGGCGTCGGGTGGTTCGTCCTGCCTGATGCTCTCACTGCCGGAACGCATGGAGAGCCGTGCAAGGCTCACGAGTTTCGATCCCGGCGGCACTGTTTATGAGCATCCGTCCCTGCCGATCGGGCATCTGGTCAAGGAACTGTTTCCAGCCGGCACTCCGTCCTGGCGCCTCTACACCGAGGCCATGTCCGCGGATATCGCGGGTCGGATTTCGGGCCATCGGATTTCGTTTTCATCGATGCGAACCACGACCATCCAGCGGCCGTCCCTATCGCTCCCGATCATGCCCGCAAGCCTGGCGCTGCGGCTGCCAGCCTGTTCAGTGCTGCAACCCACAAACGATTTACAGATCTGCTGACGCAGCTCGAAGGTGTGCAAAGCGGTTCGGTCGTTCTTTCGCGGCGCGCAATTGAAGATTGCAGAGTCCTGCCCTAAGAGTCACCGCTTCCACCTGCGACACATGTAACGCGCGCTTGACAACTCCGCCGAAAAACTTGCGGGTGACGGGGCGGTGCGCTACCAAGCGGCGGATTGTTCTCCGCCGTGCGGGCGGAGGCTGGGGCCAAAGCAAAATGCCTGATCTTTTGAGAGAATATCTGCCCGTCGTCATCTTCCTGGGCGTGGTGCTCGGCTTCTCCCTGATCCTTATGGTCACACCGATTCTGATCGCCATCCGCAACCCGGACCCCGAGAAGCTCTCGGCCTATGAATGCGGCTTCAACGCCTTCGACGACGCCCGGATGAAATTCGACGTGCGTTTCTACCTGGTGTCGATTCTCTTCATCATTTTCGACCTTGAAGTTGCCTTCCTGTTCCCCTGGGCGATAACCCTCGGAGACAACTGCGTTTTCGGTTTCTGGTCGATGATGATCTTCCTCGGCGTTCTGACCATCGGCTTCATCTATGAGTGGAGAAAAGGAGCTCTCGAATGGGACTGATCGAACAGGCGACCCCAGAGCGGCGCGAGTTCTTCACCGAGATCAACGCGGAACTCGCCGACAAGGGCTTCCTCGTCACGGCCTCTGATGACCTCATCAACTGGGCGCGCACCGGCTCCCTTATGTGGATGACCTTCGGTCTCGCCTGCTGTGCGGTTGAGATGATGCAGGCCTCCATGCCCCGCTGGGACCTCGAGCGCTTCGGCTTCGCACCGCGCGCCTCGCCCCGCCAGTCTGACGTGATGATCGTCGCCGGTACGCTCACCAACAAGATGGCCCCCGCACTCCGCAAGGTCTATGATCAGATGCCGGAGCCGCGCTACGTCATCTCCATGGGCTCCTGCGCCAATGGCGGCGGCTATTATCACTATTCATACTCCGTCGTGCGCGGATGCGACCGCATCGTGCCCGTCGATATCTATGTGCCGGGCTGCCCGCCCACCGCCGAGGCGCTGATCTACGGCATTCTGCAAGTGCAGAAGAAGCTCCGCCGCACCGGAACGATCGAGCGCTGACAGGGCTGAGACACTGCAAGAACTGGGCGAGCACATCGCATCCAAGCTGGGACGTGCGGTTCACGGGTTCAAGGTCGAGTTCGGTGAACTTTCCGTAATGGCTGAAGCCTCCCACATCGTCAGCGTGCTGAGCTTCCTGCGTGATGACGCGGAATGCGGCTTTGCCTGCTTCATCGACATCTGCGGTGTGGATTATCCGCAGCGCGAGAAGCGCTTCGACGTGGTCTACCATCTGCTCGCGCCCTACAAGAACCGCCGCATCCGCGTGAAGGTGCAGACGGATGAGGACACGCCCGTGCCCTCCGCCATCTCCGTCTTCCCCGCGGCCAACTGGTTCGAGCGCGAGGCATTCGATCTCTACGGCGTGCTGTTCTCCGGCCACCCGGACCTGCGCCGCATCCTCACCGACTATGGCTTCTCGGGCCACCCGCTCCGCAAGGACTTCCCGCTCACCGGCTATGTCGAGGTGCGCTGGGACGATGAGGTGAAGCGCGTGGTCTATGAGCCCGTCAAGCTCACCCAGGAATTCCGTGCATTCGATTATTTGAGCCCATGGGAAGGCCCCGACTACGCACTCCCCGGCGATGAAAAGGCGAAGCAGTGACCGACTCGTCCACCGTCCGTAACTTTTCGATCAACTTCGGCCCGCAGCACCCGGCTGCGCACGGCGTGCTGCGGCTTGTGCTGGAACTCGACGGCGAGGTCTGCACGCGTGTCGATCCGCATATCGGCCTGCTCCACCGCGGCACCGAGAAGCTGATCGAGTACAAGACCTATCTGCAGGCCGTTCCTTACTTTGACCGCCTCGACTACGTGGCGCCGATGAACCAGGAACATGCCTGGTGCCTCGCCATCGAGCGTTTGCTGGGCCTCGAGGTGCCCAAGCGCGGGCAGTTGATCCGCGTGCTTTATTCCGAGATCGGCCGGCTTCTGTCGCACCTGCTCAACGTCACCACGCAGGCGATGGACGTGGGCGCGCTCACCCCGCCGCTGTGGGGCTTCGAGGAGCGCGAGAAGCTGATGGTGTTCTATGAACGGGCCTCGGGCTCGCGCATGCATGCGGCCTATTTCCGCCCGGGCGGCGTGCACCAGGACATTCCGCCGGAACTCGTCGAAGACATCGGCCGCTTCTGCGATCATCACAACAAGGTCCTCGATGATATCGAAGGCCTGCTGACCGGCAACCGCATCTTCAAGCAGCGCAACGTCGACATCGGCGTCGTGTCGCTGAAGGAGTGCTTCGAGTGGGGCTTCTCCGGCGTCATGGTGCGCGGCTCGGGTGCCGCATGGGACCTGCGCAAGTCGCAGCCCTATGAGTGCTACAACGAGATGGAATTCGACATTCCCATCGGCAAGAACGGCGACTGCTACGACCGTTACCTGATCCGCATGCAGGAAATGCGCGAGTCGGTGAAGATCATG
>JBEILC010000147.1:0-7608 GCA_040379425.1 Hyphomicrobiales bacterium | reverse complement strand
TCACGCGCGACGGGGACATGGTGGGGGGCGACGTCCCGTCCTGGATCCTCTCGCTGTTCAACGACATCTCGCTTGATGGGGAATCGCGCGGCCTCAGCGCGCAGTCGCTGGGCCTCACCGACCGGCGCGGCGAGTGCATCTATTCCGCCTGCCCGCATTACAAGCGCTGCTTCATCGAGCGCTCGGTGCGGGCAGGCCGCAATGCCTCGATCGTCATTGCCAACCATGCGCTGGTGCTGCACCAGGCGGCGGTGGACCATGCGCTGGGCGTGGCGCAGACAGAGGAGGAGGAGGCAGCGCCCGGCGGCATCCGCCGGATCGTCTTCGACGAGGGGCATCATCTGTTCGATGCCGCGGACTCGGCCTTCTCCGGCCACCTCACGGCGCTCGAGTCATCGGAACTCCGCCGCTGGATCAGGGGCCCCGAGACCGAGCGGCGGAGAGGCCGCGGCCTTGCAGACCGCATCGGTGATCTGCTGGGGGATGACCAGCAGGGCGAGAAGCTCCTGCAGCTGGTGCTGCGTGCCGCACTGAACCTCCCGGGGCCGGGATGGACAAGGCGCGTGCAGGCGGGCCAGCCGGAGGGTGTGGCGGAACAGTTCCTCTCGCTCGTGCGCCAGCAGGTACTGGCGCGGGCCGAGCAGAATGGTTCTGGATATTCCCTCGAAGCCGATTGCCTGCCGCTGATCGAGGGCTTGGCCGGGGCCGCGTCCGATCTGATGGCTGCGCTGATAGATCTGAAACATCCTATGTCTTCGCTGGCCAACGCCCTGGCGAAGAAGCTCGATGCGGAGGCCGAGGACCTCTCAACCAATGACCGTGGCCGCATCGAAGCGGTGTCCCGCTCGCTGAAGCGGCGCGGCGAATTGATGGTGGGCTCCTGGATTGACATGCTGAAGCGGCTGCTCGAGGAGCGCAACCCGCTGTTTGTCGAATGGTTCGACATCGAGCAATCCTTTGGACGAGAACATGACGTGGGGCTTCATTCGCATTGGCTGGACCCGACGGAACCCATGGCGCTGGCCGTGCTGCGCCAGGCGGATGGCATCGTCATCACCTCCGCCACCTTGAAGGACCGGCCGCCCGACGTGCCGGACAACTGGGCCAATGCCGAAATGCGCACCGGCGCCGTGCATCTCCCCTACCCCGTGAAGCGCGAGGGCTGGGAGTCACCCTTCGACTATGTGGGCTCGAGCCGTGTTATCGTGGTGACCGACGTCAACCGCGAGGACATGGACCAGGTCGCCGCCGCCTACCGCGAATTGTTCCTGGCTACCAAGGGCGGCGGGCTTGGGCTGTTTACCGCCATCTCCAGGCTGAAGGCGGTGCACAAGCGGCTCGTCGCACCGCTCGCCGAGGCGGGCCTGCCGCTCTATGCCCAGCATGTGGACCCCATCGATACGGGAACCCTCGTCGACATGTTCCGCGCCGAGCGGGATGCCTGCCTGCTCGGCACGGACGCGGTGCGCGATGGGGTCGATGTGCCGGGCGATTCGCTCCGCCTTATCGTGCTGGACCGCGTGCCATGGGCAACGCCCACCATTCTGGAGCGCGCCCGCAAGGAGGCGTTCGGCGGCAACGCCTATACGGACATGGTGGTGCGGCTCAAGCTCCGCCAGGCCTTTGGCCGGCTGATCCGCCGCGCGGGCGACAAGGGGCATTTCGTGATCCTCGACCCCAGGCTCGCCTCGCGATTCACCACGGCCTTTCCGCAAGGTGTCCAGATTTCACGGGTGGGCCTTGTCGATGCGCTTGACATGGTCAGGGCTTGACCGCAGTAACGCGCTCAGCAGAGAGGGAAATCCCGATGTCCGGCACGATCAGCACTGAACAGGCGCTCATCTACACCATGGTCACCATGTCGGGTGTCGAGGGCAAGGTGAACGCCATCGAAATCGCCGAGATCCGGCAATTGGTTCAAACGCTGCCGATCTTCCGCGACTTCGACGAGCACCGTCTGATGATGGTTGCGCAGGAAGCGGGCGAGATCCTGCAGGAGCCGGAAGGCCTCCAGACCATCCTGGGCCTCGTCAAGCAGGCACTGTCACCGAAGCTGCGCGAGACGGCCTATGCGCTGGCGGTCGAAGTCGCCGCATCTGACCTGGCGGTCGGCAAGGAGGAACTCCGGTTCCTCGCCATGCTGCGCGATACGCTGGGGCTGGACAAGCTGGTGACGGCGGCAATCGAACGCTCGGCGATTGCGCGCTACCAGCGGGGGTAGCAAATCCTATTGACTTTATTCCTACGATGTGATAGCAGTATTGTCCTACTGCTGATTGACATCGTGAGACACTACCCAAAGGCCCGCTTCTCCAGCACTGGCATGCGGCTTGCGAAGGTGGCGGCGCGCGCCACGAAGAAGATGTTGAGCGCGGCCCACAGGCCGTGATTGCCGTAGGGCGCTTCCAAGAGCCACCAGGCCAGCATGAAGATCATGAGCGAGACGATCATCATGTTGCGCATGTCGCGCGTGGCCATGGCGCCGGTGAAAATGCCGTCGAACTGGAAGCAGAAGACACCCAGTACCGGGGAGATGGCGGCCCAGGGAAGATAAGCCACCGCCGTGGCGCGCACCTCGGCATTGACCGTCATCACGCCGATGATCCACGGCCCGCCGAACCAGATGGCAGCCGAGCAGAGAATGCCCAGCACCATGGCCCAGATGCTGGTGAAGCGGATCGCGGCGCGGAAGCGCTCCTTGTTCCTGGCCCCCACCGACTGGCCGACGAGCGCTTCCGAGGCATAGGCGAAGCCGTCGATCAGGTAGGCGGCGACCTCGAAAAGGTTGAGGAGGATGGCGTTGGCGGCCACCGTGACGTCCCCTGCCCTGGCGCCGCGCGCGGTGAACCAGGTGAAGGCGAAGACGAGGCAGAGGGTGCGGATCATCACATCGGCATTCATCAGCAGCGTGCGCTTGAAGCGGAAGGGATCGAAGATGCGGGCCCATGAAAGATGGGCGCCCATGCGCCGCAGCATGGCGATGGCAAGCCCCAGGGCGAGCGCCACGGCGGACCACTCGGCGATCAATGCCGCGAGCCCAACCCCGTCCGATGTCATGCCGAGATGCAGCACGAAGAGCGCGGAGAGCGCCATGTTGGTGAGGTTGAGAAACAGCTGGACCATGAAGGCGAGCTTGGCGCGCGACTGGCCGATGAACCAGCCCATGACGCAGTAATTGGCGAGTGCGGCGGGCGCTGACCAGATGCGGTAGTTGAAATAGGTCTCACCATGCTGGCGGATTTCAGCCGAACCGCCGACGAGGCCGAAGCCCGCCTCACGGATCACCGGGGACAGCAGGATCAGCCCGGCGCCCGCGGCCACCGCGATCATCAGTGCGCGGATGAGGACGGCGGCGAGCTCCGGCATGTCACCCGCCCCCAGCGCCTGGGCGGAGAGCCCGCCGGTCGACAGCCTCAGGAAGCCGAAGCCCCAGAAGATGAAGGAGAAGATCAGCGCGCCGACCGCGATGGCGCCGATATAGTAGGGATCCTCCAGCTGGCCGATGACCGCGGTATTGACGACACCGATCAGCGGCTCCGAGACGTTGGAGAGCATGATCGGCACCGCCACCGTCAGGACCGAACGGTGCGTCACCGGGGATCGGGGGTCGAAGGACATGAAGCGGTGTTGCGTCCGCCCCGCTCCCAAGTCAAGCTGGGGCACCCATGAGCCTGCCGCAACGCTTCCTCGACTGGTTTTCCGCCCGGGGCTGGGCGCCCCGCCCGCACCAGTTGGCCGTGCTGGCCCATGCCGAGTCGCGCGAGAGCGTGCTGCTCATTTCACCCACGGGCGGCGGCAAGACGCTGGCGGGTTTCCTGCCGAGCCTCGTCGAGATCGCCGAGCAAGGGTCAGGCGGTGGCATCCACACCCTCTACATCTCGCCGCTGAAGGCGCTGGCGGTGGACATTGCGCGCAACCTCGAAGCGCCCATCGCGGAGATGAAGCTTCCCGTCACCGTCGAGACGCGCACCGGCGATACGCCCCATTCCAAACGCCAGCGGCAGCGGCAGAAGCCGCCCGACATCCTGATCACCACGCCGGAGCAGGTCTCGCTCCTCATGGCGGACCCGCATGCGGCACATCTGCTCAAGGGACTGCGCACGGTGATTCTCGACGAGCTTCATTCGCTCGTCACATCGAAGCGCGGCGTTCTGCTGTCACTGGCACTCACCCGGCTTCAGGCCCATGCGCCGGACGCGATCCGGATCGGGTTGTCGGCCACGGTGGCGGACCCCGATGCGTTGCGGGCGTGGCTGGCGCCATCGGGGGAGGAGCCTGTGCCGCTGGTCTTGGGACAGCCGGGCGCGAAGCCCTCGATACGCATCCTCTCCTCCGTCGAGCGCGTGCCATGGTCGGGGCATTCCGCGCTCTATGCGATCCCCGAGGTCTATGAGGAAGTCAGCCAGGCGAAGATGACGCTGGTCTTCGTCAATACCAGGTCCCAGGCGGAGGTGGTGTTCCAGGCGCTATGGGAGGCGAATGAGGACAATCTGCCCATTGCACTCCACCACGGCTCGCTGGACGTGGCGCAGCGGCGGAAGGTGGAAGCGGCGATGGGCGAAGGCCGCCTGCGCGCCGTCGTTTGCACCTCGACGCTGGAACTCGGCATAGACTGGGGCGACGTGGACCTCGTGGTGCATGTGGGCGCACCCAAGGGATCGAGCCGGCTGCTGCAGCGAATCGGCCGCTCCTACCACAAGCTCGACCTTCCATCCCAGGCGCTGCTCGTTCCCTCCAACCGCTTCGAGGTGCTGGAGTGCCAGGCGGCACTCAGGGCCGCGGAGGAGAATGCTCAGGATACGGAATATCCCATGGTCCTGAAGCTCGATGTGCTGGCCCAGCACATCCTGTGCCGGGCCTGCGCGGGGCCATTCCACCCGGATGAGCTCTTCGCCGAAGTGGTAAGTGCGTGGACCTACCGCAACCTGACGCGCGAGGACTTCGACAAGGCCGTCGATTACGTGGCAACCGGCGGCTACGCGCTCAAGGCCTATGAGCGCTATGCAAAGCTGAAGGCGAACCCTGACGGCACGCTGCGCCTCTCCCACCCACGGCTTGCCTTGGCCTATCGCCTCAACATGGGCACCATCGTCGAGGACGAGATGATCAAGGTGCGGCTGGCGCATGTGAAGCGGCGGCTGGGCAAGCGCGTCGTCACCGGGGGCCGCTCGCTGGGCGAGGTCGAGGAATGGTTCATCAGCCAACTGACGATCGGCCAGACCTATATGTTCGCGGGCGAAATCCTGAGGCATGAAGGCATGGACGAGTTCGGGGCGCTCGCCAGCCGCTCCAACGCGAAGGAGCCGATGGTGCCCTCCTACCAGGGCGGCAAGTTTCCGCTCTCGACCTATCTCGCGGGCCGCGTGCGGGAGATGCTGTCGGACCCTTCGCAGTGGAAAGCGCTTCCGCCGCAGGTCAAGGGCTGGCTGTCACTCCAGCGCTTCCGCTCCGTGGTGCCGAAGGCAAACCAAATGCTGGTCGAGACGTTCCCACGCGCGGAAAGGCACTACATGGTGTGCTACCCCTTCGAGGGCCGCCTCGCGCACCAGACGCTGGGCATGCTGCTGACACGGCGGCTCGAACGCGCCGGGATGCAGCCCTTAGGGTTCGTCGCCTCCGAATATGCGCTGGTCGTGTGGATGGTGCGCGATCTTTCGCTCGCGGTTTCCGCGGGCCGCTTGTCGCTGGCGGATCTGTTCGGCGAGGACATGATGGGCGACGACCTCGAGGCGTGGCTCGCCGAATCCATGCTGATGAAACGCACCTTCCGCTATGCGGCGATCATCGCCGGGCTGATCGAGCGCCGCCATCCGGGGCATGAGAAGACGGCGCGGCAAATGACGGTCAACACCGACCTGATCTATGACGTGCTGCGCACCCACCAGCCGGACCACATCCTGCTCCGCGCCGCATGGGACGACGCCGCGGAGGGCCTGATCGATGCCTGGCGGCTCAGCACCATGCTGCGCCGGATCAAGGGCCAGATCCTGCACAAGGCGCTCGATACCGTCTCTCCACTCGCGGTGCCGGTGCTGTTGGAGATCGGGCGCGAATCGGTTTACGGCGACGCGCATGATGCCCTTCTCGCCGAAGCCGCGAACGACCTCCTCGACGAGGCCTCACGGCTTGTCTAGGTCGCATCGCATCAGCCTGCGGGGCCTCGATTTCGTGCCGGACCTTTCCGGCGCGCTGCATGTGCCGGACTTCGGGGCGCTGCTCATCGCCGATCTTCATCTCGAGAAGGGCACGAGCCTTGCCAGGCGCGGCGTCCACCTGCCGCCCTATGACACGCGGCAATCACTGATGCAGCTTCGCGCCGCGATCGGCGCCGTGAAGCCGGAGCGGCTGATCTTCCTCGGCGACAGCTTCCACGACGACGGCGCACGGCAGCGGATCGACGGCGAAGATCTGGCGATGCTCTGCGCCATGACTTCATCCGTTGAGACGGTGTGGATCACCGGGAACCATGACCCTTCGCCGCCCGTGGACATCGGCGGCAAGATCGTGAACGAGATGGCGCTGGGGCCCGTGACACTCCGCCACGAGCCGCGCGCGCTCGGACAGGATGAAGCGGAAATCGCGGGCCACCTGCATCCGGCGGCAGCCATCCACGCCAGGGGACGGCGCATCCGCTGCCGCTGCTTCATCGCGGATGAACGCCGCCTCATCATGCCAGCCTTCGGCAGTTATACGGGGGCCTTGAGCGTGCGCGCGGAACCCTTTGCCCGGCTGTTCGAGAGCTTCGATGTGTGGATGATCGGGACGGCGGCGATCCACCGCTTCCCCTCCTCCAAGGTCACGTGACGATCACCGCCACGAGGGCCGCGGTGAGCGAGATCACCGCCCCTGCCGTCAACAGCATGCGGAGTTTACCGAACCAGGGGGGAAGGCGGCCTGCCTCGACGCTCACCACGTCCCAGAGTCCCTGCATCAGGAAGCCGGTGATCAGCAGAGTGAGGGCCGGGACAGGCGGAATGAAGATGGCGGCAAAGCCGGCGAGAGACCCCAGCACGCTGGCGGAGAATTCAAGCCCCTGGCGGCGCGTGTCATAGGGCCCGATCGCCGTACCCCAGCGGATGCCACCAAGGAAGGAGAGGATGATGGCGCCATAGGCGATGATGAGCCTGAGGCCCAGATTCGGCGTGAGCACGGGAAGCGTAACCCACAACGCGGCGGCACCCGCAACGAAAGGAATGAGCCCAGCGAGGCCGAGCGCCAGCGCCGGGGCGGGGATGGAATGGGAAAGATTCTGTCCAGTCATCGCCGCAGTCTGGCCCGGCTTGGCGGCGAGGACAAGCAGGTGAAATCAGCCCGCCAGCTCACGCATCGTATCGACCAATTCGGGCCTTGAGCTTGCCCGTGACCTCAAGGCCCGATTGCGCCTGGAACTGCCGGAGCGCCTCGACAGTGCGGCTGTCGAGCCTGCCATCGGCCGAGCCGACATTGAAGCCGAGCTTGATCAGCAGGTGCTGTTACTCGGCCACCAGTCGGCTTTCAGCGGCCGCAGCCGGGAGGCGAATGGCGGCAACGGAAAGCGAGACCGACATGTCCGGCTCACGCCACGCGGAATCCGCAAAGGCAACCACATTGGCGCTGTCAACATTGTGG
>JBEILC010000146.1:0-7623 GCA_040379425.1 Hyphomicrobiales bacterium | reverse complement strand
GCCGATTTCCGCGAGGCGATTGTCGATTCGTCCCATCTCAGTCTCCCGTCAGAAGGTCCGAGGGTTTTTCGCCCCGGAAGAATTGCAAGAGGTTGTCGATGCATGTATGCGCCCTGGCGCTGCGCGTACCGGGCGTGGCACTGCCGATATGGGGCAGCAGGAAGACGTTGTCGAGGCTGCGGTAGCGCGGGTCGATCTTCGGCTCGCCCTTGAACACGTCGAGCCCCGCCGCCGCAAGCTTGCCCGAGGTGAGCGCCGCGATCAGCGCGTCATCATCCACGATGTCGCCCCGCGCGGTGTTGACCACGATGGCACCATCCGGCAGCAGCGGCAGCGTCTTCGCATTTACGATTCCGCGTGTCTCCGCCGTCGAGGCGCAGTTGATGGAGAGGAAATCGCAGTTGGGCAGCATTGCCTCGAATGCTGCGTGGTAGCGCGCGCCTTGCGCCTCAGCCACGGGCCGGCGCGAGTGGTAGTGGATCTCCATCTCGAAGGCCCGGGCGCGCTTGGCCACCGCCTGGCCGATCCGCCCCATGCCGAGGATGCCGAGGCGCTTGCCCGTCACGTCATGGCCCATGGGGGAGATCAGCGTCGTTTCGCCCCAGCGGTTCTCTCGCACCATGCGGTCCCCCCATGAGGCTCCGCGTGCCGCGCCAAGGATCAGGAGGAGGGCGATGTCCGCCGTGGCGTCCGTCAGCACGCCCGGCGTGTTGGTGACGGCGATGCCCTTGGCCTTGGCCTGCGGGATCGAAAGGTGGTCATAGCCCACCGAATGGGTGGCGATGATACGGATCGAGGCGGGCAGCGCCGGGATGAACTCCGGCCCCAGCTTGTCGAAGGAGGTGAGCAGGATGCCGTCGTAGTCCTTCGCCTTCTCCACGATCTCGTCCCGGCTCATGGGGCGGTCATCCGGGTTCAGGGTGGCCCGGAACAGCGATGCGATGCGTTTTTCCGCATCCGGCATCATTTTCCGGGTGACCAGGATGCGTGGGGTATCCGGCCCTGCTGCCGCCATCATTGCCTCGTGATTTGTGATGATTATGTTAAGATAGCCTGTCGGTTCGCATTGGACCACCGCGCCCGAGGAGTTTCAAGGTTGAAAAGCACGCTCTCAACGCTCGCTGTCCTGCTGCTGGCCGCAACCGTCCAGGCGGCGGACGCCGCGACGGTCATGCCGCACCGCGCCATTTATGACCTCAGCCTTCAGCGCGCCAATGAGGGGGCTTCGCTGCAATCGGCCAGCGGGCGGCTGGCCTTCGAAATCGAGGGATCGAGCTGCGAGGGCTACACGGTCAGCTTCCGCATGGCCACGCGCTACCGCCCCAAGGAGGGCGAAATGACCCTCATCGACACCATGACCACCAGCTACGAAGGCCCGGGTGCGGTCGACTTCCGGCACCAGATCAGAGAGCTGATCGACGGTGTGCTGAAGGACGACCATCGCCTCAAGATGACACGCGCCACGCCGGAGGCGGCGGGCGAGGGGTCGGTTTCCTCCAAGCCGGGCGAGACATTTGCCGTGCCCGCCGGAGCAATGCTGCCCATGCAGCACCAGCTTCGCCTGATGACGCTGGGCGCCTCGGGCGGCGGCCGCGACTCGAGCATCATTTTCGACGGGTCGGACGAGGGCAAGTCCTTCCGCGCCATTTCCTTCGTGGGCAAGGTGAAGCCGCCGGGCAGTGTGGCCCGGGATCTGGCGAACACTGCCGCCGAGCCGCTGAAAGCCCTTTCGGCCTATCCCACCACCGTCACCTACTACGCCCTAGAGGGTAATCCCGAGACTCCTGAATACCAGGTGAGCTTCGACATGTATGAGAACGGCGTCGCCACAGGCCTGGTGCTCGATTACGGCGAGTTCGCGCTCTCGGGCACGCTCACCGATCTCAAGATGCTCGAGGCATCGGACTGTCCCTGACACCATGTCCAGCATCAAGCGACAGGACGGCGTGACCCAGCCGGCGCCACAGCAGGATGTCGAAGCCTTCCTCGCGCGGGTGCGTGAGGCGCCGCCGCCGGCCCACCTCTCAGGCCGCGGCCGCCTCGTGCTGGCGATGGACGCCACCATGAGCCGCCAGCACAGCTGGGATCAGGCGCTGGCGATCCAGTCCGACATGTTCAGCGAGGCGGGAAAGCTTAATGGCATCGACGTGCAGCTCGTCTATTTCCGGGGCCATGGCGAGTGCCGCACCTCGAAATGGAGCCCCGACACGCAGTCGCTGGCGCGCCTCATGTCCTCCATCCGCTGCATGGGCGGGCGCACCCAGATCCTCCGTGTGCTGAAGCATCTCAAGGGCGAGGCCGCCGCCGGCAAGGTCAACGCCTGCGTCTATATCGGCGATGCGCTGGAGGAGCCGATCGACGATCTTGCCGCGGTCGCGGGCGAAATCGGCCTCATGGGGGTTCCCGTTTTCATGTTCCAGGAGGGGCATGACCCGCAGGCCGAGCTCGGCTTCCGCGAGATCGCGCGGTTGACGCGCGGCGCCTATTTCCGCTTCGGCCAGGATTCGGCCCGCGTGCTGCGTGAGCTGCTCACCGCCGTTGCCGTCTATGCGGCGGGGGGCTTCAAGGCTTTGTCGAACCATTCCGCCGAGCGGGGCGGGGCGGCCGCGCTGCTGCTGAAGCAAATGAAGTGAAGGGCAGGGCATGACCAGTTTCATCTTGGGCCTTGCCCTCGTGATGGGCGCATGGTGGATGATCAAGGCCTTCGCCAATGCCCAGCCCGCAAAGGTCGGGGGCCTCATCCGCAAGATCGGCGGCGGCGCCATCATGGCCTTCTCGGGCTTCCTCATGCTGAAGGGACAGGTCAACACCGCGATCCCGGTATTCCTCTTCGGCCTCGGCCTGATGGGCCAGCAAATGGTGTTCCCGAATGGCATGCCCTGGCAGCGCAAGACGCCGGGCCAAACCTCACGCGTGGCGACGAGGCTTCTCGCCATGGAGCTCGAGCATGATACGGGCAACATGGACGGTGAGGTCCTGGCCGGCCCCTACAAGGGCCGCCGCCTCTCCGCCCTGACGCTTGCCGAGGCGCAGCGGCTCCATGCGGAGGCAGCCGGGATTCCGGACCAGAGCCGCGCGCTGCTCGAGGCCTGGATCGAGCGGACGCACCCCGAGTGGCGCGAGATGTGGAATGCCGGCGCGCGCGCCCAGACATCAGCGCCCACCCCGAAGATGACGCGCGCCGAGGCGCTGGCGATTCTCGGATTGAAGGATGGTGCGTCGGCGGGCGATATCCGTTCAGCCCACCGCCGCCTGATGAAGACGGCGCACCCTGATCTCGGCGGGTCTGACTATCTTGCGGCCAAGATCAACGAGGCCAAGGAATTCCTGCTTCAGGACGGTCCCTGAGGCTGGCAGGGCGCCTTGTTCTTCTTGATCACATCGCAGGCGGCCGATGCAGCCGCCTCATCGAAGCCCGTGAAGCGCGCGCGGTAGGTGATCGCGCCTGATCTCTTCACCTTCACTGTCTGCGCCGTCTTGCCAGACACCAGGTCCGGCTCGCGCTGGCGGAGCTTCTGCAGGATGGCCTGTGCATCGTTCTTGGTGGCGTAGTCGCCGAGATTGATCATGCAGCCGGTATCGGGAACTGGCGTGATCGAGGCGACATGCGCCTTGTCGGCCAATTGCTCGGCCGGGGTCTTCTCCTTGAGGGGCGCCTCGGCGGTGACCTGGGAGGCGGGTGGTGGCACGGTCTCAACGGCAGGCGTGGAATCCGCTGCGGCTTCAGCGGCGAGTTCGGCGATACCCTCTTGCGTGTCGCCCTGTTCGACGAGTTCGGGCTGGGGCTTCGGTGCGCTGTCAGCGCCCGCGTCCGACTTGCCGGGGGGCTTGGCGCTGGCGGACTTGCTGTCCTTCTTCATGGGCGGAGCCTCGGCGGTCTCGATAGGCGAGATCGCCCCCTTGGAGGACCCGGCAATCGCCGCGATGGTCTTGCCGTTCCGCGCCTTGCCGAAGTTCTTCGACAGCATCTGCCGCATATAGGCATCGCGCGAGGCGCCGGTGCGCCCGCCCATCACCACGCCGACGAGCCGCCTGTCCCCGCGCCGGACCGAACTCACGAGGTTGAAGCCCGAGGCATTGATATAGCCGGTCTTGATGCCGTCCGTTCCCTCATAGCTCCCCAGCAGCCGGTTGTGACCGGTGATGGTGCGGCCCTGGTAGACGAAGCTGCGGGTGCGGAAATAGGGGTAGTATTGCGGGAAGTCGCGCATCAGGCGGAGGCCAAGGGTCGCCATGTCGCGCGCCGTCGTCACCTGGCGCGGGTTGGGCAGTCCGGAGGCGTTGGCGAAGGTGGTGCGGGACATGCCCAGGTCGCGCGCCCGCTGCGTCATGCGCCGGGCGAATTCCCGTTCGGAGCCCGCGAGATGTTCGGCGACCGCCGCGGCCACGTCATTGGCGGACTTGACGACGAGAGCCCGGATGGCGGTCTCGACCGTGATTGATCTGCCCGGCTTCACGCCGAGCTTGGACGGTGCCATGCCAGCCGCGCGCTGTGACATGCGGATGGGGGTGTCCAGGCTCAGCCGGCCGGCCTTCATCTCCTGGAACACCATGTAGAGCGTCATCATCTTGGTGAGCGAGGCGGGGTGGCGGATCGCGTCGGCGTTCGAGGAGAACAGGATCTCTCCGTTGCGGGCGTCAACGGTGATGGCGGCGAACTTGGGATTGGCTTCCGCCTGCGTGACGGACAGTCCAAGGCCTGCGGCCAGCGTCAAGAAAAGAACGCCCCAGACGCCAACCATTCGTCCCATGCGCCGGTTCAACATCCCAAGAACAAACATGCCCACTCCACCAGCCTTGCCGACCCGCAGGAAGGCAGGTCTATAACACAGCCACGCCGCAACGGCCAACCCGCCGGTCCGGCTTTTCCCCTTGTCCCCGCCCGGCGCTATGTGAAGCAGCCTTCGTTAGCGGAGAGTAAACCCCTCGCGAGGGGTGCATACCAAAGGATAAGGTTGTTGCAACGCAAAATTCAATTGACTTCCATGTTGCATTGCACATAACAAGCATATCAAACACGCGGCAACACGGAGTAAGCCCCATGATGAAGTCCTTTGAAGAATTCCAGTCCTTCGGCAAAGACGGTATTGAGGCCTATGTCGCCTCGTCGACCGCTCTGACCAAGGGCGTTCAGGCCATGGCGCAGGAAACGGCCGAATTCTCGCGCAAGTCCTTCGAGAAGGGCACTGCCGCGTTCGAGAAGTTGACCGCCGCCAAGTCCGTGGAGAAGGCGCTGGAAGCCCAGCAGGCCTTCGCCAAGGAGAGCTATGACGCCATGGTCGCCCAGATGACCAAGATGAACGAGCTTTACCTGGCCACCGCCAAGGAAGCCTTCAAGCCCTTCGAAGCCTCGCTGGCCGCCTTCGGCGTCAAGGCCCCGAAGTAATACTTTCGGCCTCCCAAGACTTTTGAACCCGCGTATCTCGAAAGAGATGCGCGGTTTTTCGTCTTATCCCGCTCCTTCAGCGGGAGAAAACGGGACCCGCGAAGCGGGGAGATGAGGGGGAGTCAAGCACTGGCGCTTGCAGTCCCTCAGCTCCCCCAACTCTCGCTGGGGCCCCTTCCTCTCCCGCTAACGGAGCGGGAGAGGACGATGGCTGGAGGTTACCCCCTGAGCTCCACCACCACCGGAACATGGTCGGAGGGCCGTTCCTGCGTCCGCACCTCGCGCTCGATTCGCGCGTCCATCAGCAGGTCCGCTGCCTGGGGTGACAGCAGCGCATGATCGATGCGGATGCCGTTGTTCCGCTGCCACGCACCCGCCTGATAATCCCAGAAGCTGTAAAGCCCCGGCTCATCGCCATGGACCTGGCGGATGGCGTCGGTGAAGCCCAGGTTCACGAGCGCGCGGAACTTGGCGCGCGATTCGGGCCGGAACAGCGCGTCCGCCGTCCACTGCTCAGGGAACTTGGCGTCGAGCGGCGTCGGGATCACATTGTAGTCGCCCGCCAGCACGAGCGGCTCCTCCAGCGCCAGAAGCTTCTTCGCATGGGCCGTGAGCCGGTCCATCCAGCGCAGCTTGTAGGTAAATTTCTCCGTGTCCGGAGGATTTCCGTTTGGCAGGTAGATCGACGCCACCCGCACCACGCTGGAGCCTAGTGAAAACACCGCCTCGATGTAGCGCGCCTGCGTGTCCTCGTCGTCTCCATCAAGCCCGCGGCGCACGTCCCCGGGCTTCTGCTTGGAGAGGATCGCCACGCCATTGTAGGTCTTCTGGCCATGGGTGATGACGTTGTAGCCCAGTTCCTCGAAGGCAGAGGTGGGGAAGGCGTGGTCCTCGCACTTCAGTTCCTGCAGGCAGGCGATGTCCGGCTTTTCCTGGCCCAGCCAGGCGAGCGCGTTGTCGAGCCGCGCCTTGATCGAGTTGACGTTCCATGTGGCGATCTTCATGGCGCGCATGATGGCGGGGCAGGGGAACCCCCGCAAGCACTCAGATCGAGAAGCTGGTGCCGCAGCCGCAGGAGGAGGTGGCGTTGGGATTCCTGATGCGGAAGGACTGGCCCATCAGGTCATCGATGAAGTCGATCTCCGATCCCGCGAGGAAGCCCTGGCTCACCGGATCGATGAGTGCCTTGACGCCGGCCTTTTCGATCACCAGATCGTCGTCCGCCGGTGCGTCCACCAGCACGAATTCATACTGGAAACCGGAACAGCCGCCCCCGTTCACCTGCACCCGGAGCGCTTGCTTGCCGGGTTCGCGTGCCAGAATATCGCGGATGCGGTTCGCGGCCCGCTCAGTGAGGGTGATCGGCGTCGTCATGCCGTGTATGTTGTGGGCTTCCGCCGCCTTGTCAATGGATTCTCCCGGAGTTCGCCCATGCACCGGTTCACCGCAGCCTATGCCTCCCGCCCGGAGGAGAGCCGTGGCCGTGCCGTCGCGGAGCCCGAAACCCCGCTCCGCACCCCCTTCGCGCGTGACCGGGACCGGATTATCCATTGCCAGGCCTTCAGGCGCCTGAAGCACAAGACGCAGGTCTTCGTCTATCACGAGGGCGATCACTACCGTACCCGCCTCACCCACACGATTGAAGTGGCGCAGGTGGCGCGCTCCATCGCCCGGACGCTGGGGCTTGACGAGGACCTGGCAGAGGCCCTCTCCCTTGCCCATGACCTCGGCCACACGCCCTTTGGCCATGCGGGCGAACGCGAACTCGACCAGTTGATGCGGCCCTTCGGCGGCTTCGATCACAACGCCCAGTCCCTCCGCATCCTGACCAAGCTCGAGCGCCGCTATGCCAGTTTCGACGGGCTGAATCTCACCTGGGAAACGCTCGAGGGTCTGGTCAAGCACAATGGCCCGCTCATCAACCGGGAGGGCGATCCGGTGGGCCGCTACCGCGAGCATGGACTGCCAGAGGCAATCGTCGAATATGCCCAGGACCATGACCTCGAACTCCACGCCTTCGCCTCGGCGGAAGCCCAGGTCGCCGCCATTTCGGACGATATCGCCTACAATGCCCATGATATCGACGACGGGCTGCGCGCCGGGCTTTTCGCCCTGATCGACTTGGGGGACATTCCCCTGGCGGGCGAGGCGCTGGGGCAGGTGGTGAGGCTCTATCCCGGCATTGAACACGACCGGGCAGTGCATGAGACGGTCAGGCGCGTGATTTCCGCCATGGT
>JBEILC010000145.1:0-7719 GCA_040379425.1 Hyphomicrobiales bacterium | reverse complement strand
TTTGTGGTAGACCCGCTCCGACCAAGAAAAGCGGAAGGTTTCTCTGCGCAGTCTCATGACAGGCGAGAACCAACGCTGCCAACTCCTTCGGCGAAAGATATTGCACCTCATCAATGAAGAGTGCGATGGCTGTGTTCCTCTCGGCGGCAGCTTCACACACAGAGATGATTAACTGTGGCATGTCCTGCTCGATGTTGCCGGTGTCAGCAATTCCGGGGTCCGGGGTCATGCCAATCTCGATCTCGCCAACCTGCACCTTGAAAGCGCTTCCAAAGTTTCTGAGGGCCGACATGGCTTGTCGCAGCTTGTTCCCTGCTCTGGCCATGACATCCAGCCCGAACAGTATGCGCCTCAGCTCTGGGATCAGCAGTTGAGGAAGGGCGCCTATTTCCGGCGCTTCGATCTTTGCTGTCTGAAAACCGAGTTTGTCCGCGTCTGCTTTCAACCGGTTCAGGAGTACAGTCTTGCCGACACCTCGTAAACCAAGGAGCATGATACTCCTGACAGGGCGCCTGGCGAGAACGCGCTCCATGTCGATCTGGGCTTCGAGAAGAAGCTTATCTCTGCCTACGAGTGCCGGGGGTTGAATACCCGCTCCGGGAGCATACGGATTCTTGCGCCGATCCATTGAGCCAAAACTGCACAGATTAATGAATTTAGCAAGGATATCATTAAATCCTGAAAGCTTACAAAGATTGGAGGCGGTCGCCATATCCTTGACCTCGAATTGCCGGGTCTTCACGATGATGAAGCAGACACCCTTGGTCGAGACCGAGAGAGCAATCTTGCGCTTCTGGGCAGATATCACGGGTCTCGCGCCGATTGCCAGGCGGCATCAGGCGTGTGCCCCTTGCCCGGCTTCGACAAGGCCCGGAAATTTGACTTCCGCCCCGCTTTCCCCTATGCCCCTCGCTATCACACGACGGCTTGAACGTCTTCGGGCGGTCTCACACATGGGGTTCTGACATTCCCGGGGGTGAGGCGGCCAACATCCGGCAGCGAGTTTCGCCCCCGGGTGCAAATTGCGTTTGGGCCGAAGGAAATGGAACATGTTTGACACCCTAAGCGACCGCCTCTCAGGCATTCTGGACAAGATCACCGGACGCGGCGCCCTGTCCGAGGCTGATGTCCAGGAGGCGCTGCGCGAAGTCCGCCGGGCGCTGCTGGAGGCCGATGTGGCGCTCGAGGTCGTGCGCTCCTTCACCGACAAGGTGCGCGAGAAGGCGGTGGGCGCGGACATCGTCAAATCCGTGAAGCCCGGCCAGATGGTGGTCAAGATCGTCCATGACGCAATGGTCGAGACGCTGGGCGGCTCCGAGGGCTCGGCTCTCAACCTGCGCGCCTCGCCGCCCGTCGCCATTCTCATGGTGGGCCTGCAGGGTTCCGGCAAGACGACGACCACGGCGAAGATCGCCAAGCGCCTGACCGAGCGAGACAAGCGCCGCGTGCTGATGGCCTCGCTCGATACGCGGCGCCCCGCCGCACAGGAGCAGCTCGCCATCCTTGGCCGCCAGGTGAAGGTCGATACGCTTGCCATCGTCCCCGGCCAGCAGCCGATTGAAATTGCCAAGCGCGCCATGTCGGAGGCCCGCAAGGGCGGCTATGACGTCGTCATGCTCGATACCGCGGGCCGGCTTGCCATCGATGAGGAACTCCTCGCCGAGGCCGCCGCCGTGCGCGACATCGTGAAGCCCAATGAAACGCTGCTCGTCGCTGACGCACTGACCGGCCAGGACGCCGTCAACCTCGCGCGGTCCTTCAACGAGAAGATCGGCATCTCCGGCATCGTGCTGACCCGTATCGACGGTGACGGCCGCGGCGGTGCGGCCCTTTCGATGCGCCAGGTGACGGGCAAGCCCATCAAGCTGATGGGCACGGGAGAGAAGCTCGACGGCCTCGATGACTTCCACCCCGAGCGCATCGCCGGCCGCATCCTCGGCATGGGCGACGTCGTCTCGCTCGTCGAGAAGGCTGCGCTCAACATCGACCAGGCGAAGGCCCAGAAGATCGCCGAGCGCATGAAGAAGGGCGCTTTCGATCTCGATGACCTGGCCGATCAGCTGAAGCAGCTGCAGAAGCTCGGCGGCATGGGTGGCGTCATGAATCTCCTGCCCGGCATGGGCAAGATCAAGAAGCAGATGGAAGGCCTCGACCTCGACAACAAGGTGCTGAAGCGGCAGATGGCGATCATCGGCTCGATGACGCCCTATGAGCGGCGGAACCCGAAGGTGATGGACGCGCGCCGCAAGAAGCGCGTGGCCGCGGGCTCGGGCACCAAGGTCGAGGAGATCAACCGCCTGCTCAAGATGCACCTGCAGATGGCTGGCATGATGAAGCAGATGGGCCAGGGCAAGGGCATGTTCGGCAAGATGTTCGGGGGCAAGGGTGCGCCCGATGCGGCGGAACTCGAGAAGATGCAGGCGGAGCTTGCCAATCTCGATCCCAATGCGCTGCCGGAAGATCTGAAGGACATGATGAAGGGCGGCTCCGTGCCGCAGATGCCGGGGCTTCCGGGCCTTGGGCAGGCGAAACTTCCGGGCCTCGGCGGATTGCCGGGCCTTGGCGGCGGATCGCCCTTCAGAGGGTTGCCAGGACTGGGGAAGAAGAAGTGATCCCCACCGTCGAAACCAGCCGGCTGCGTTTACGGGAGTGGCGTGAGTCCGATTTCGAGGCCTATGCAGCCTTCAGGGCGGACTCGGAGGCCTGCCGCCACATCGGCGTGCTGTCGCGCGGGGATGCGTGGCGGGCGATGGCGTTTTGTGCCGGCCACTGGACTCTCCTCGGATTTGGTTTCTGGTCCCTCGAACTCAAGGCCACCGGCGAAAACGTCGGCTATTGCGGGCCTTACTTCCCCAAGGAGTGGCCGGAACCGGAGATCGGCTGGGGTATCTTCCGTCCTCACCAAGGCAAAGGCTATGCAACGGAAGCCGCGGCGCGGTCGCTTCTATATGCCTATGATGTGCTGGGCTGGACGACAGCAATCAGCCTGGTTGCCAATTCCAACGCGGCCTCCATCGCCGTCGCCGAAAGATTGGGCGCAAGGCCGGAAGCGCCTTATGAATATCGCGGGGAAACCTGCACTATCTACCGTCACCTCAACCGAGACGCATTTCAACTGCATTCCAAGGAGAAAATGAAATGGCAATGAAGATGAGGCTTGCGCGTGCAGGCACCAAGAAGCGCCCCTATTACCATATCGTGATCGCTGACGCGGCTGCACCCCGTGACGGCAAGTTCATCGATGTCGTCGGCGCCTATAACCCGATGCTCAAGAAGGACGACGCCAACCGCGTGAAGATCGACGCGGAGAAGGCCCAGGCCTGGCTCAACAAGGGCGCGCAGGCCACCGACCGCGTGCTGCGCTTCCTCGACAAGGCCGGCCTCGTCAAGCGCGAAGCCCGCAACAACCCCGAGAAGGCCCTGCCCGGCAAGAAGCGCCTCGAGCGCGAGAAGGCAGCAGCTGCCGCAGCCGCCAACGGCTGAGACCTGAGCAATGGCGCCGCGTGACATGGTTCTCGTGGGCGTCATCACCGGTGCTCATGGCATCCGGGGCGAGGTGAAGCTCAGGAGCTTCACGGCGGATCCCGGCGCCATCGCCTCCTACTCGCCGCTTGAAACGGCGAAGGGTGCGAAGATCGAGATCGTCAGGCTGCGCCCGCAGAAGGATGGCTTCATCGCCATCCTGAAGGGCGTCACCGACCGCAATGCCGCGGAAGGCTTGCGGAGCACGGAGCTTTTCGTGCCGCGCGAGCGCCTGCCCGAACCGGAGGACGACGAGGTCTATGTGCATGACCTCATCGGCCTTCGCGTCCACCTCGCTGACGGCACGCTTCTGGGCGAGATCGTCGATGTGGCGGATTACGGTGCGGGCGACCTGATCGACGTCAGGCTCGAGGGCCGCAAGGACACGGTGCTGATTCCCTTCGCCAGCCAGTATGTGCTGGAAGCGGATGGGGAGAAACTCGTGGTCGACCTGCCCGAGGGCTTCCTCGACGTGGAGGAGACGCGATGAGCTTCCGGGCAACCGTGCTGACGCTGTTCCCCGAGATGTTTCCGGGTCCGCTCGGCCTGTCGCTTGCAGGCCGCGCGCTGGAACAGGGGATAGGGTCGCTGGAGGCACGCGACATCCGGGCCTCCGCCACGGACCGGCACCGGACGGTGGACGACCACCCGGCGGGTGGCGGCGCCGGCATGGTGTTGAAGCCCGATGTGCTGGCGGCGGCCATCGACGCCGCACCGCATGAGGGCCCAAGGCTGCTCATGAGCCCGCGCGGCGCGCCTCTCACCCAGGCGCTGGCGCGGGAGCTGGCAGCGGGTCCGGGTTGCCTCATCGTCTGCGGCCGCTTCGAGGGCGTGGACGAGCGGGTGATCGAGAAGCGCGCCCTTCGCGAGGTCTCGATCGGGGACTATGTCCTCTCAGGGGGCGAGCCTGCGGCGCTCGTGCTGCTCGATGCCGTGGTGAGGCTGCTCCCCGGCGTCATGGGCAGCAAGGCCTCGGGCGAGGAGGAAAGTTTCGAAGGGGGGCTCCTGGAGCACCCGCATTACACCAAGCCCAATGTCTGGGAAGGTGTTGAAATTCCGGGGATTCTTCTCTCCGGCGACCACAAGGCGATTGCCCGGTGGAAGCAGGAGAGGCGCGAAGCCCTGACACGCGAAAGACGGCCTGACCTGTGGCGTCGCCACGAGTCCGGAAAGATTTGATTTTGAACCGGGTTGGGGCTATACGCCGCCATCCCTTTAAGGAAGACAGTCAATGGATATCATCGCTCAGCTTGAGAAAGAGCAGGCCGCAACCGTGGCCGCCCAGCGCGCCGTGCCGGAATTCGGCCCTGGCGACACCGTCATCGTCAATGTGAAGGTCAAGGAAGGCGAGCGTTCGCGCGTGCAGGCCTATGAAGGCGTGTGCATCGCCCGTTCCGGCGGCGGCCTCAACGAGAACTTCACCGTCCGCAAGATGTCCTACGGAGAGGGCGTGGAGCGCGTTTTCCCGATCTTCTCCCCGATGATCGACTCGATCAAGGTCGTGCGCCGCGGTGCGGTGCGCCGTGCGAAGCTCTATTACCTGCGCGGCCGCACCGGCAAGTCCGCCCGCATCGCCGAGAAGCAGAAGGCCATGGGCCTCATCGCGGCCACCGAGAAGGCTGCCGACTGAACCTCGCCGCCATCGCTTTCCTGAAAGGGGCCGGAGCACTCCGGCCCTTTTCTTTTGCCGCATCGCGCCCAAGGCCCGCGATCAGAATTCGGGGCTGCGGTTCCTCACCACGGTGACGGTGCAGGGCGCTTCCGCCGCGACCTTGGCGGAAACGCTGCCCAGGATCTTGCGCATGGTGGAGTTGGCGCGCGCACCCATCACGATATGATCGACATTGTTGACGCGCGCATAGTCGAGGATCGTCTCAGCCGGATCGATGGCCTCCAGCACATGGAAGGTGACGCGGCCCTCGGCCAGCTTCAGGGGCCTTGCCCAGTCCTTGAGGCCGACGAGGCGCTGCACATGCTTGTTGTGGCCCTGCTCATCCAGTGTCTGGTCCAGTGCGATGCGGTTGAGCTTCAGCACATTGAGCACCGCAAGCCGCGCCTCGGGCGAGCGCTCAAGAATGCGCCGCGCCGTCTGCCGGAGTTTTTCGGCCAGATCGGGCGTCATGTCGTCAAGATTCACGGCGACGCCCACGATGGGTGCGTCCGAAGCTTCCGCGTGCCGGGGCGGCGGATCGTCGATGAGGCTCGTGGCAGGCTCGCCGCGCCGCTTCAGCACGGCAAAGAAGCCATCGCTCTCGCGCTTCGCAGCGCGCGCCGTGCGGGTCACCTGATCCGGATGGCGAAGGTCATGCGCGAGCTGTGCCGCTGTCGGGTGGCGGCGGCCCGCCTTCACCTCGAGGCAGCGCAGGATGATCTCCTGAAGCCAGTCCGGAACATCGCCGTTGAGCTTGCGCGGCGGAACTGGATCCTTCCACAGGCGGCGCTTCAGTCCTTTCAGCTTCAGCGGATCGCCGAAGGGCCGTGTGCCAGTGGCAAAGAAATACATGAGGGCGCCGAGCGCGAAGAGATCGCTCCGGAGGTCGCTGCGGATCCCCATCACCTGTTCGGGCGCCATGTAGGGCGCGGTGCCATAGGGCAGGCGGAATTCCTCCTGCATGAGGTCCGGCAGCGCCTGATGATGCGCCAGGCCATAGTCGATCAGCACCGCCTCGCCCGAGGCGCGGAACATGATGTTGGACGGCTTGATGTCGAGATGCACCACGCCCTGGTCATGCAGTGACTGGAGGGCATCGGCGATCCGCGCCCCGAGGGCTGCAACTTTCTCCGGCGCCAGCGGCAATTGCTTCAGCATCGGCAGCAGCGTTTCGCCCTCGAGCCGTTCCATCACGATATAGGACTGCACCGCGAAGTCGCCATTGGCGATATGGCGCGGCACATGCGGGCCCTTGAGGCGGGGCATGATCATCTGCTCCATCTCGAAGCTGACGATTGCCGCAGGGTCCTCGCCCTCATAGACGACGGGCGTCTTCATCAGGAAGCTGGCGCCGTCCGCCTCGCGCGTGACGCTCCACATATGCGCCATGCCGCCTGAATGCATCAGCGACTCGATCCTGAAGCCATCGAGAACCGTTCCCGTCTCGAGCCTGCCCTTGACCATTCAGCGCCCCCTCAGCAAACGCTCGGCCAGCGGGTCCGGCAGGCCCAGGGCGCGCATGCGCTGGGACACTGCTTCCGCGTCATAGGGCGTGCGATGGTAGGTGAGCGTTCGCTCCTCCGTATCGTAGATCGCGAAGGAGGCGGCCGGGTTGCCGTCACGCGGCTGGCCGGCCGAGCCAATGACGGCAAGCCATTTGCGCTGTGGCGGAAACGGGATCCCCACATCCTCGGAGGGGCGGTGCGAGATCATCTTGCCGAAGCTCGAAAGACAATAGACAGCAGGCACATGAACATGGCCGCAGAAGGTGACGGTGGCCGGGCAGTCCATCAGGCTGGCACGCGCGGCTTCGACATCCGTCACGTAATGCCAGGCGGCGGGGTCCGATGCATCGGCGTGAACGAAGAGCATGTCGCCCGAGCGCACCTCGAAGGGAAGCCCGGCGAGGAAGGAGGCCGCGTCAGCGCTCAGCTGGGTCCTGGTCCAGGCGATGGCCTCGGCGGCCAGCGCATTCATGTCGCGCGATGGTTTCAGAACGGCAAGGTCATGATTGCCGAGAACGGCGATGGCGCCCGCCTCCGCCAGGGGTTTCACACGGTTGACGACGGCCTCGGGATCAGGCCCGTAACCGACGAAATCGCCAAGAAAGGCAAAGCGGCCGGCATCCAGCCTCTGCGCCGCCGCAAGGCAGGCTTCCAGTGCTGGCAGATTCGCGTGAATATCGGAAATCAGGGCGATCCGCATGGACGGAACTTCATCACACCAGCACCCGGGGCGGAACACCGACCTTAGTTTCATGGGGTCACCGCAGGGGCCGGGGTGGCGTCATTGTCTTTGTCCCCGGGCTTGCTAAGAAAGACCAGAAGCTAGGGAAACCCGCGCCATGGACCTCTCGACGCTGCTCATCCAGCAGTTGACCGACATCTTCCGCCTGGGGCTCCTTGCGGGCCTCGTCTATACGACCGACCGCACCCGCCACCAGACGGGCGTGCTGCTGCCGCTCGCCGCGGGCGTGGTCTTCGTGGCGTTCATCATTCCCACCACCATGCCGCAGCCCGGCGCCAGCCACTGGCAGGCGGTTGGTG
>JBEILC010000144.1:0-7906 GCA_040379425.1 Hyphomicrobiales bacterium | reverse complement strand
CCTTTGCGGTCAGGTCATAGACCCCGTCCGGGCGGATCGAGACGACGCAGGGGCCGTCCTTGGTCTCAACGCGGCCAACCAGAGTGGCGTCGGAAAAATCGGCGGGCAGACAAGCCCCGGGGACGGTGCGTTAACCTTCAGCTCCCGCGCGCTTCGAGCGACCTGTGCGTCAGGTTCGGGCGGAACCCGGTCCAGCAGGCTGCGCCTACAGCATCGCCGGGATGACCCTGTCTGGCGGTTTGTGTCCGTCGGCGAAGGTCTTGATATTGATGATGACTTTCTCGCCCATGTCGATGCGGCCTTCGATGGTGGCCGATCCCATATGCGGCAGCAGCACCGCCTTCTTGGCCTTGAGGAGCCGCGGGTTGACGGCCGGCTCATGCTCGAACACGTCAAGCCCCGCGCCGCCCAGTTCTCCGGCTTCCAGCATGCGTGCGAGTGCGTTCTCGTCGATCACCTCGCCGCGCGCGGTGTTGACGATGATCGCCTCCTTCTTCATCAGCTTGAGGCGGCGGGCTGACAGCAGGTGATAGGTGGCTGGCGTGTGCGGGCAGTTCACCGAGACGATGTCCATGCGCGCCAGCATCTGGTCGAGGCTTTCCCAATAGGTTGCCTCAAGCTCTTCCTCCACCTTGGGGTGGACGGGCTTGCGGTTGTGATAATGGATCTGCAGGCCGAAGGCCTTGGCGCGGCGCGCCACCGCCGTGCCGATGCGGCCCATGCCGATGATGCCGAGCCGCTTGCCGCCAATGCGATGCCCCAGCATCCAGGTGGGCGACCAGCCTTCCCAGCTGTTGTCGGCGCCGATCACCTTCGCCCCCTCGATGATACGGCGGGAGACCGCCATGATCAGCGCCATGGTGAAGTCGGCCGTATCTTCGGTCAGAACGCCGGGTGTGTTGGTCACCGTGATGCCGCGCGACAGGGCCGTCTCGACATCGATGTTGTCGACACCATTGCCGAAACTGGCAATCAGCTTCAGTTGCTCGCCCGCCTGCATCAGCACGGCCTTGTCGATCCGGTCGGTGACGGTGGGGACGAGCACCTCGGCCGTCTTCACCGCCTCGGCCAGTTCGGTCCGGCCCAGCGGCGTGTCGGTGGCGTTGAGCCTGGTGTTGAACAGCTCCATCATCCGCGTTTCGACGACGTCCGGCAGCTTGCGGGTGACGACGACGAGGGGCTTGCGCTTGCTCATGCGGGTTTCCTGGCTCCGGGCTGAAGGCTCAACACAATCTTAACTCCGCCGGACCAAATCTGTCTTTGATCCATGCCTGTTCCTCCGTTGGCACAGGAAGGCGCGTGGTGTAAACTGGCTTTGTGGCGAAAAGGCCTTGCCCGCCAATTGGCGGCATAGGGGCCTCAAGAGGATTTCAGCGATCATGGCGGCAAGCCCGGCCCGGAAGAGGCGTTTTGGCTCAGTCCTTCTGAGCGTGGCCTGTATTGCTGTGGCGGTTGCCGTCGGCTGGTCGGTTTTCGGAAAACGAACCGATTCGGTAGCCATTGCAGCCCCCGGTGAAGTCACAGGCTCGCTCGGGCCGGAGGCGCAGCGTCCTCTGGGCCCATCTGGGCTGCCGATTCCGCGTTTCGTGTCGCTCAAGGCCGAGAAGGTCAATGTCCGCCGCGGGCCGTCGAGCGAGCATCCTGTTGCCTGGGTGTTCCAGCGCAAGGGCCTGCCCGTCGAAATCGTCGCCGAGTTCGAGAACTGGCGCCGGGTGCGCGATTCGGACGGCGAGGAAGGCTGGATCCTGCAGAACATGCTCTCCGGCAAGCGCACCGCCGTCATCGCGCCCTGGAAGCAGGGCCAACTCGCGGCGCTGCACAGCGCGCCGCAGGCCGGCACCGGTCTCGTGGCACGGGTCGGCGCTGGCGTGGTGGCCGAGGTCTCTGGCTGCAACGGTCAGTGGTGCGAACTCACCGCCATGGGCTATGACGGCTATGTGGAGCAAACCCAGCTCTGGGGCGTCTACCCCGGCGAAAAGGTGGACTGAGCGGTTGCGATCACGTTCCGAACCCGTCCCAGAAGGCCCGGGCCCGCGCGAAGAAGCCCTCTGATTCAGGGCTGTTGTTGCGCGCTTCCTTTCCGAATTCCTTCAGCAGCTCACGCTGGCGGCGGGACAGGTTGACGGGCGTTTCCACCGCGACCTGGATGTACATGTCACCCACCTGGGTCGAGCGCAGCACCGGCATGCCCTTGCTCTTGAGGCGGAACTGCTTGCCCGTCTGGGTTCCTTCGGGGATCGTGACGCGCGCCTTCTTGCCGTCAATCGTCGGCACCTCGATCTCGCCGCCCATTGCTGCCGTGGTCATCGACACGGGCACCTTGCAGAAGAGATCTGCCCCGTCGCGCTGGAAGAACTCATGCGGGCGCACCGAGAGGAAGATGTAGAGATCGCCCGACGGGCCGCCGCGCAAGCCCGCCTCGCCCTCATTGGCAAGCCGGATGCGCGTGCCATCTTCGACACCGGCTGGAATGTTGACGGAGAGTGTGCGCTCCTTGGTGACGCGCCCTTGGCCCGCACAGGCCGTGCACGGGTCCGAAATCACCTGGCCGCGGCCCTGGCAGGTCGGGCAGGTGCGCTCCACCGTGAAGAAGCCAGACTGCGAGCGGACAGCCCCCTGCCCGCCGCAGGTGGCACAGGTCTTGGGGCTCGAACCGGGCTTCGCACCGGTGCCGCTGCAGGTGTCGCAGGCGACGGATGACGGAACGCGAATTTGTGCGGTCTTGCCGGAGAAGGCCTCGGTGAGGCCGATTTCCATGTTGTAGCGGAGGTCCGCCCCGCGAGAGGCGCCGGTGCCGCCGCGCTGGCCGCCGCCTCGGCGGCTCCGCCCGCCGCCGCCCATGAAGTCGCCGAACAGATCCTCGAAGATGTCGGACATCGAGGAGTTGAACTCAGGCCCGAAACCAGCGCCGCCCGGACCCCGGCCGCCGCCCATGCCACCCTCGAAGGCCTGATGCCCAAAGCGGTCATAGGCCGCCTTCTTCTGCGGGTCCTTCAGGACGTCATAGGCTTCGTTGATTTCCTTGAACTTGGCTTCCGCCGTCTTGTCGCCCGGATTGGCGTCGGGGTGAAACTGCTTGGCGAGTTTCCGGTAGGCGGCTTTCAGATCCTTCTCGTCGGCCGACTTGCCGACGCCCAGAACTTCGTAAAAGTCGCGCTTGGCCATGAATTGTTACCGCTCACGGTGTTGCCGCCCGCAGGCTGCCGCTCCGGCGAGCGGCGGCATCAGGGCGAGATAAGTTGGTTAGACACAATAGAACCCCGCCCCGCGTTGCGAGGCTCGATTGGCCCGGCGATGTGAAGCGGGGTTCTGGTGTTCATGGGGGACGTCAGACCTTTTTGTCGTCGTCCTTGACTTCCTCGAAGTCGGCGTCGACCACATCGTCGCCTGCCGCACCAGCGTCACGCTGCGCGTCGGCCTCGGCCTGGCCGGCCTGCGACTTGTACATCGCCTCGCCAAGCTTCATGGAGACCTGGGCCAGCGCGTTGGTCCTGTCCTTCACCTGCTCGGCGTCCTCGCCGTCGAGTGCCGTGCGGAGATCGGCGATCGCCGTCTCGATCGCCGACTTGTCGGCAGCCGAGACCTTGTCGCCAAACTCGGCGAGCGACTTCGACGTCGAGTGGATCAGCGCCTCGCCATGGTTCTTGGCTTCCACCAGATCCTTGCGCTTCTTGTCCTCGGCGGCATTGGCTTCCGCCTCCTTCACCATCTTCTCGACTTCGGCGTCGGACAGGCCGCCCGAGGCCTGGATGCGGATCTGCTGCTCCTTGTTCGTCGCCTTGTCCTTGGCGGACACGTTGACGATGCCGTTGGCGTCGATGTCGAAGGTCACTTCCACCTGCGGCACGCCGCGGGGTGCCGGCGGAATGCCCATCAGGTCGAACTGGCCCAGCATCTTGTTGTCGGCCGCCATTTCACGCTCGCCCTGGAAGACGCGGATGGTCACGGCCGTCTGGTTGTCGTCAGCGGTCGAGAACACCTGGCTCTTCTTGGTGGGGATCGTGGTGTTGCGGTCGATCAAGCGGGTGAACACACCGCCCAGCGTTTCGATGCCGAGCGACAGCGGCGTCACGTCGAGGAGGAGAACGTCCTTCACTTCGCCCTTGAGCACGCCCGCCTGGATCGCAGCTCCGATGGCGACGACCTCGTCCGGGTTCACACCCTTGTGCGGTTCCTTGCCGAAGAACTGCTTCACCACTTCGATAACCTTCGGCATGCGCGTCATGCCGCCGACGAGCACGACCTCGTCGATCTGGCCAGCGGTGACACCGGCATCCTTCATCGCCGCGCGGCAGGGCTCGATGGTCTTCTGGACGAGGTCATCCACAAGCGCTTCGAGCTTGGCGCGCGTCAGCTTCAGCGTCAGGTGCTTCGGGCCCGAGGCATCGGCCGTGATGAAGGGCAGGTTGACTTCGGTCTGTGCGGAAGAGGAGAGTTCGATCTTGGCCTTTTCGGCCGCTTCCTTCAGGCGCTGCAGGGCGAGCTTGTCCTTGCGGAGGTCGAGGCCCTGTTCCTTATTGAACTCGTCGGCGAGATAATCGACGATGCGCATGTCGAAGTCTTCGCCGCCAAGGAAGGTGTCGCCGTTCGTCGACTTCACTTCGAACACGCCGTCGCCAATCTCGAGGATCGACACGTCGAAGGTGCCGCCGCCCAAGTCATAGACCGCGATGGTGCCAGCTTCCTTCTTGTCGAGGCCATAGGCGAGAGCGGCCGCGGTGGGCTCGTTGATGATGCGCAGAACCTCAAGGCCCGCGATCTTGCCTGCGTCCTTGGTGGCCTGGCGCTGGCTGTCGTTGAAATAGGCGGGAACGGTGATGACGGCCTGGGTGACGGTCTCGCCCAGATAGCGCTCCGCGGTCTCCTTCATCTTGGTCAGCGTGAAGGCGGAGATCTGCGAGGGCGAGAATTTCTTGCCGCGGGAATCGACCCAGGCATCGCCGTTGTCGGCCTTGACGATGTTGTAGGGAACGAGCTTCTTGTCCTTGGCCACCACGGGGTCATCCATGCGGCGGCCGATCAGGCGCTTGATCGCGAAGAAGGTGTTCTCGGGGTTGGTCACCGCCTGGCGCTTGGCCGGCTGGCCGACGAGCGTCTCGCCGTCCGCGTTGAAGGCAACGACCGAGGGGGTGGTGCGCGCGCCCTCGGCGTTTTCGATCACTTTCGGGGTCTTGCCTTCGATCACTGCCACGCAGGAGTTGGTGGTGCCGAGGTCGATACCAATCACTTTCGCCATCTTGATCCTCCAATTGGCAGGCAGGTTCGGGAAGCCCCTCAAGGCACTTTCCCGTCCCCGAATGACCGGGGAGTCCGCCTCCGTATTCAGATATGGGTCCGGGCCTGCCCGATTCGGGTGAAGCCCAGCGTTCGAAGGCTATATAGGCAGGGCGATTTTGCCTATCAAGGCCATTGGCGGAAGCAATTTTCGGGCCTCAGTCCAGAAGCACCACGCTTTCCTGCTCATTGGGGTCGGTCCGGGCGATGACCGCGCGCACCGGCTTGTCCGTCGGGTTGTAGGGCTGGTGCGGAACGCCCGCCGGAATGTAGCAGAAATCGCCCGCCCGGATCTCCATCACATGCTCCAGATTGGGCCCGTGGCGCATCTCGGAATAGCCCTCGAGCACGAAGATCGCGGATTCATGGTAGTGCGGCCTGGCGCTGGCGCCGGGCGGGATCGTGACGATATGCATGCAGAGCTTCTCCGCCCCCACCGATTCCGCCGAAATGCCGGAAAAGTACGAAAGCCCCTGCTTCCCGTCATAAGCCTCGCCGCCCCGGATGAGCCTGCAGCTTTTCATCATCCCACCTCTATCGTCCTCGACTATGTGGAGAAACGTCTTGCCCGCACAAGAGCGGGAATGTGAGAATGGCGCAATCATGCGGCAAGGCCTCACATTTCTCCCGGGCTTTCTTGGCCCCGAACGCCAGCGCGAGCTGGTGGAGCAATTGCGCGCCGCCGTGGGCGAGGCCCCGCTCGTCACCCCCGTGATGCCCCGCACCGGGCGGCCCTTCACCGTGCGGATGACCAATCTGGGCTCCCTCGGATGGGTGTCCGACCGGGCCGGATACCGCTACCAGCCCACTCACCCGGAGACGGGCAGGCCCTGGCCGCCAATACCTGAGATGGTGCTGGCGGTCTGGCGCGCGGTATCTGGCTACCCCCATGATCCGGAGGCTTGCCTGGTCAATCTCTATCAGGGCGGCGCCAAGATGGGCCTCCACCGGGATGAGGACGAGGAGGATTTCTCGGCCCCCGTCGTGTCGATCTCGCTGGGTGACACGGCGGTGTTCCGCATCGGCGGGCCAGAACGCGGCGGCAAGACCGGAACGCTGAAGCTTGCCTCGGGCGACGTGCTGGTGATGGGCGGAGGGTCACGCCTCAGCTACCACGGCATCGACCGGGTCTTGACCGGAACCTCAAGCCTGCTCAAGGACGGCGGCAGGATCAATCTCACATTGCGGCGGGTCACGAAGCCATGAGCAGCTACGATATCGCCGTGATCGGCGCAGGGGCGGCGGGCCTCGCTGCGGGGTTGAGCCTCAAGTCCTCCGGCCGGAGCGTGATCGTGCTCGAGGCGCGGGACCGGGTGGGCGGCCGCGCCTACACGGACATGGGCCTGGGCCTTCCCGTCGACTGCGGCGCGCACTGGCTCCATGCCGCCGCCCAGAACCCCTTCACCAAGATCGCGGACCGGCTGGGGGCCCGCTACAATGACCAGACCTCCTGGGAGGATTGGACGCTGTACGCCAAGGGCGGCTCTGCCCCGGACGAAGCGATCGAGGAGTCCGGCCAATACCTCGAAAAGGTGCTGGGCGGCGTCGATGAGGCCGGGGCTGCCGGCCGCGATGTCGCCTTCTCGGACTTCATGGAACCCGGCAACCGCTGGAACCCGCTGGCCCGCCAGATGATCGGCCTGATCACATCGCATGACCCGAAGGACTGCTCGACCCTCGACACCGCCCGCTACGAAGACGAAGGCGGCGACTTCCCGGTGGAGGATGGTTTCGGCACGCTGGTCAAACGCCATGCGGCGGGACTCGATGTGACGCTCTCGACACCCGTCACCCACATCGACTGGTCAGGCCCCGAGGTGAAGATCACTACGCCACGCGGAACGATCACGGCCCGCGCCATCATCCTCGCCGTGCCGGTCAATGTGCTGATCGCGGGGCTCATCCGCTTTTCGCCCGGCCTTCCCCATGCGCTGACGCAGGCCTTCAACGATTGCCCGATGGGTGTGTCGGAGAAGCTCGCCATGCTGCTCGACCGCCCGCTCGAGGGCGTGGAGCACCTCCACGGTGACATCATCGATCTCTCCAGCCCCGCGCGGCAGCCCTTCAACCTCTATGTCAATCCCTTCGGCCGCCCGCTGATTGTCTCCCACACGGCGGGGGTCCATGGCCGCGAGATGGAACGGCTCAGCGATGCGGAGGTCACGGCCCTCGCGCTCGAGGCGCTGAGCGAGGCCTTCGGATCATCGATCCGCAAACGCGTGGTGCGGACACTCCGCACCCACTGGGCCTCGGACCCGTTCACGCTCGGCGGCTATTCGCATGCGAGGCCCGGCCGCGCCCAATCGCGGCTGATGTTCCAGGAGCCCATCGGCAACAGGATCGTGCTTGCGGGCGAGCATTGCTCGATCCCGTTTTTCTCGACCGTGCACGGCGCGCACCTCTCAGGCATCGCCGCGGCGGAGAAAGCGCTGGGGTTGCTCTAGCAGGCTGCTGAAAAACCCTTCGATTTTGGGGTTGTGATGTGATTCACTCTTGATCGTTAACGTGAGTGATTTGGCATGCGTGGCAGCGATGACCGGACTGAGGAGATGTTCTCCTATATTCCGCTGGAGAAGCGGGTGCCTGGCGATCATCCTCTGCGGGCGATCCGGGTCCTGGTCGATGAGGTTCT
>JBEILC010000143.1:0-8001 GCA_040379425.1 Hyphomicrobiales bacterium | reverse complement strand
GTTGGGGCCGATCGAGGCCCGCCAGGCCTGCATGAAAGCCAATGTGGCGGTGATGAAGGTCGCGGTGCCCATCATCAAGGGCGAGAAGGCCTATGACAAGGCCGCCCTCGACACGGCCTTCGCCGATGAAGCCGCAGCCTGCGCCGGCTGGGCCAATTGGTGGGGTGAGGATACGAAGCCCGGTGGTGCGGTAAAGACCGAGGCGAAGCTCGAGATCTGGACCGACCGCGCGGGCTTCGATGCAGCTGGCGCCGCCTTCATGAAGGCGCGCGAGGCGGTTGCGACCAGCGCGGATGAAGCCTCCTTCAAGGCGGCCTTCCCCGAGTTTGGAAAAGCCTGCCAGAGCTGCCACGAAAAGTATCGCGCGGCGGACTAAACTCTGCGCCTCATCTCGAAACGCAATATATTTGCCCTGGCGCTGATCGCGGAGCTGGGGCTCTTGGTCCTGTGGTTCCTGTCGGCGCCACGGCCGCTCGAAGCCTCCGCCCTGCCGCAGCACAGCCCCGACGTGGCGAATGGTCAGCTTCTCTATAATGCTGCAGGCTGCCACTCCTGCCATCTGGGGGCTCCTGACCTTAAGGATGTGGACCCGTCACTCCCAGCAGGTGGTGCACCGCTCAAGACTCCTGTCGGCATCTTCTATCCGATGAACCTGACGCCCGATCCCGAGACGGGCATCGGGGCCTGGACGGACATCCAGTTCGTCAACGCCGTGCAGCGCGGCATCTCGCCCGAAGGCGAGCACCTGATCCCAGCGCTCCCCTATACCTCCTATGCCCACATGAAGGTCGAGGACATCCTCGACATCCGGGCCTATCTCGCGACGCTGACGCCAGTGAAATCGCCCGAGCGCGCGGCGGATATTCCCGTCCCCTTCCTCATGCGCCGTGGTGTCGGCCTGTGGAAGTGGGTGGGCCTAGACACAAGGCCCTGGTCACCCGATCCCGCCCAGTCCGCGAGCTGGAATCGCGGCTCCTACCTGGTGAACGGCCCCGGCCACTGTGCGGAGTGCCACACGCCGCGCACCATATTCATGGCGCTCAACACTGCGCAGGCCTTCGCGGGCGGCCCCCACCCGGAGGGCGTTGGCCGCGTGCCGAGCCTGAAAGGCCTCATCGAGCGCGGCCGCTACAAGGACGCGAAGGACATCGCCTCCGCCCTGCAGTTCGGTGAGATGCTGGGCTACGACAAGATCTCGTCCGGCGGCATGGGTCAGGTCCAGCGCAACATCTCGCAACTCCCTGAGCCGGACATCCTGGCGATTGGCGAATATCTGGCGAGCTTGAGATAGTTCCCCTCCCCCTCGGGGGGAAAGGGGGTGCGCCCCGCCAGTCTGCTTTCGGTCTCACCACTCTTGCCACCACGCTGTCAGGAGGACTCCGGCATGTTATCGAGGCAACGAGAAAGAAGGAAAAACTCTTGCAGAGAACAGCAATCAACCCATGGACCTGGTCGCTCAAACTCGGCTTCAACCAGGCCGAAATTCTGGAGGGGGCCACGCGGGAACTTGTCTGCGCCGGGCAGACGGCTGTCGACGCCGACGGCAATCCGCAGCACCCGGGAGACATGCGCTCCCAGATCATGCTCGCCTTCGGAAATCTTGAAACGGTGCTGGCTGCAGCCGGGATGAGTCCCTCCCATCTCAAGAAACTCACCATATACGTAACGGACATGGACGCAGCCCTGCAGAACTTCGACGTGCTGGGCGCGAAGCTGGGGGAATTCGGCGCATCACCGCCGATGACACTGCTTGGCATCGGCAGGCTGGCAATTCCAACGCTGATGGTCGAGATTGAAGCCACAGCTGTCGGATGATAGCTTCTGGTCATGCGCCGGGCAGAGAGACTGTTCAGAATTGTGAACGAACTGCAGAGTCGCAGCGTCACCCGGGCAGAAGACCTTGCAAAGCATTTGGAGGTCAGCGTCCGCACGGTCTATCGCGACCTCGCCCACCTTCAGGCCTCGGGCCTGCCGATCGAAGGTGAAGCCGGGGTAGGTTATCTGCTTCGGCCCGGTTTCGACCTGCCAAGCGTCACCTTTACACATGAACAGGTCGATGCCCTCGCCATTGGCTTGTCCTTCGTGGAGAGCCTTGATGACCCTGCTCTCGCCTCCGCCGCACAGGAGGTGCGCGCGAAGCTGCAGGCCAGCCTGCCAAACCCGGAGCAGAGGAAGCTGGCGGATGCCCCATTCTTCTCGTTGCCCAGCACCACCGGAGGGCCCATGCACGCCAGGCATATATGTACGGCCATCCGAGAGCGGCGGTTCGTGGAATTGCTTTATGCCGACGGTGATGGCCGCGCCTCAGAACGCCGGGTTCGTCCGATTGCCGTGTGGAACCTGACGATCGGCTGGATGTTTTCTGCGTGGTGCGAGTTGCGGGAGGATTTCCGCACCTTCCGGCTTGACCGAATCACGCGCCTGGCCGTTATGCCGGAATGCTTCGCGCCGGATGAAACCAAGGGCCTTGCCTCCTTTCTGGAAAAGGAAAGGTGCAGAGAAGCCAGTTCACCATAACTCTCACCCACCCCGGCTTCGCCAGCGCGCGGCGTAGCATCCCTCACGCCTTCGGTGACAACCCAAAATCCTCCATCCAGTGGTCAATAGCGGCGGCCGTCTCCTCCGGATATTCGACGCTCGGGAAATGGCCGCAATCGGCGATCTCCACATAGCGGCCCTTCGGCATCGCCGCTGCCATCCTCAGCCCATCGGCGGCGGGCGAGAACTTGTCATATGCACCCCACAGCATGAGTGCGGGGCAAGTAACCTCGCCGAGGCGCGGGCGTAGGTCGGCGCGATGGGCCAGCGCATCGGACTGGCGCGTGATCACATGCGGCCCGACGGTTGAGCACATCTCGATGAAGGCCTCGCGCGCGGCAGGCCCGTTCGGGCCTTCCATATGCGCGATCATGTCCCCCATCTCGGCCGCGATCTGTTCGGCCTCCCCTGCCCGCAGCCGCTCGGAGCGCCGCAAGCCCGCCCGCTGGTCCGCAACGGGCCCTGGGCCCGAACCGATCACCACGAGGCCCTTGACCCTGTCCGGCGCGGCAAGCGCCGTCTCGAGAGCCACGCGCCCGCCGAAGGAGGTACCGAGGATCACGAATTGCTGCGGCGCACGCGCCAGCACCTGCTCCACCGAAGCTGCAAAGCTGTCTCCGTCGCAGATGATGGTGGAGGTCAGCACGTTGGACGGCAGGTGCGGTGCGATCGGCTCGTAGAGCCTCCCGTCACAGCCGAAGGCGGGGATCATCACGAGATTTGTCATGGCCCTCATCCTGCAACGGCATGGCGGAAAGGAAAAGCCCAACAATGGCATTGTCCGCACGACGGGGGCTGGCTAGAGAAGTTGCGGAACAACCTGCAGGACAAGCCCCGTGAAATCGCTCGACAAGAAGCTGAAGACCATCGCCGCCGGAAAGTACAAGCCTTCGGACTTCATACTCGCGGATGCCAAGGACCCCGACTATGCCTTCGGCGTCCGCGGCACGGGTGCCGTCGATTACGTGGACCAGCAAGGCCCGCACCGCAGCATTCCAGCCTTCCGCCAGTCGATCCGGGAGATCGTGAGGCAGAAGCAGATGGACATCATGCTGGGTGCGGTTGCCAACATCGAGCCGCTCGTCGCCGAGGGCCTGTTCGCCAAGTCGGCCGTCACCCCGGCGATCCGCGCCAATGACACGACTGACATCTGGCTGCCGCGCGGCGCTGAGTACAGCAAGGAGCCGTCGCGCCCCTGGCGCACCGCCAATCTCTCCTACATGAAGAAGATCAGCGATCTCGGGCTCTACTCCGTCACCTTCAACAACAGCCTCGATCATGACTACGCAACGGTTGAGGCCTACCGCGCTTTCCGCGAGGATGCGGTGAAGCACAAGTTCCGGCACTTCCTCGAGGTTTTCAATCCCAACGCGCCGCAGAAGCTCGACCTGAAGGTGATGCCCTTCTACGTGAATGACATGATCATGCGCGTGCTGGCCGGTGTGGCGATGGCGGAGCGGCCGCTGTTCCTCAAGATGCCGTTCAACGGCCGGAAGGCGATGGAAGAACTGGCGAGCCACGACCCCGGCCTCGTCATCGGCATTCTCGGTGGCTCGGCGGGAACGACGCGCGATTGCTTCGAGCTTCTCTCCCAGGGCGAGAAGAGCGGTGCGCGTGTGGCGCTCTTCGGCCGCAAGATCAATCTGGCCGAAAGCCCGCTCGACCTCGTGGCGCTGTTCCGCCCGGTGATCGAGAGCAAGCTGACCCCGGCCGAAGCCGTGAAGAGCTATCACGCCACCTTGGCGAAAAAGAAGCTGAAGCCGAAGCGCGCGCTGGAGGATGACCTCCTCGTCACCGAGTCGACACTCGAAGGCTACAAGAAGTGACACGGCAGGGCATCGTCCTCGCCGGGATCGTGGTGCTCGACATTGTGCACCTCATCGATCACTGGCCGGCGGAGGAGACGCTCGCCTTCATCGACCGCACCGAGTTCGCCGCTGGCGGCCCACCGCACAATGCGGGCGCGGGGCTTTTGAAACTTGGTGCGGATTTTCCCGTAACTCTGCTCGCCACCGCGGGTGATGACGCCTATGGCGAGACGATGCTGGCGAGTGCCCGGAGCTATGGTCTCGACACCTCGCATGTCTCCATCATTCGAGGCGCCGTCACCAGCCACACCCATGTCATGTCTTGCCAGGACACGGGACAGCGGACCTTCTTCGCGCAGCTGGGCTGCAACAACCTGATGACGGTGGAGCACCTGATGCCGCCCAAGGGCAGCAACGCAAAGCTCTACTATCTCGGAAGCCCCGGCACGGCGCGTGGCCTTGATGAGAGTGACGGCTGGCGCGTGCTGCTGAAGGCCGCGCGGGAACGCGGCATGAAGACCTGCCTCGAACTCTGCCCAGTTCCTGCCGAAGCGTTGCGGAGATTCGTGCCGCCCTGCCTGCCGCTCTGTGATTACCTCGTGGTGAATGATTATGAGGCTGGCAGCATCACCGGCATCGACGTGGCGAAGGGCGGAGCGCTTTCCTGGGCTGCGGCAGAGGAGGCCTGCCGCAAGTTGCTATCCATGGGTGTTGGCGAACTTGCGGGTGTGCACCACCCCCATGGTGCTGTTGCCGTCAGGCGCAATGGCGAAGTCTCCAGGCGTCCCTCGGTGAAGGTTGATGCGTCCGAGATCGCAGGGTCAACCGGTGCAGGCGATGCCTTCTATGCGGGAATGCTGATGGGTCTTCACGATGACTGGCCGCTGGACCGCTGCCTGGATCTCGGCAATGCCGCTGCCGCCTGTTCGCTCCACTCGCCCACCACCAGCGCGAGCATCCGCCCCTGGGTGGAGTGCCTTGCCTATGCGTCAACCAAGGGCCTCCGGCCGGGGCCTTGATCCGTCGTCACGAAATCGTGAAGTCCGGTGATACGTGCCGTGGCAATCCGCCACGCGTCAAGCTTCGTTTTAAAATCATGCGGGTGGCGCGAAACGCTTGAGGGAGGCAGCGCGCGCCCTGCTCAATGAAGACAATCAAACCGGAGTTACCATGCACAAGATTGCTCTTGCGGCCACGGCCGTGCTTTGCCTCGGCGCTGTGTCCGCTTCTGCCGCCAATGTGGTCGATACCGCAAAGTCGGCCGGCAGCTTCAACACGCTGCTCGCCGCCGCCGAGGCCGCTGGCCTCGCTGAGGCGCTCGCCACCACCCAGAACATCACCGTCTTCGCGCCGACTGACGAGGCTTTCGCCAAGCTTCCCGCCGGCACGGTTGAGAACCTGCTGAAGCCCGAGAACAAGGACCAGCTCGTGGCGATCCTCACCTATCACGTGGTGCCGCGGAAGCTCGCATCCAACCAGATGCTGGCGGGCCCCTTCCATGTCCGCACGCTGAAGGCAACACCGGACCGCACCCTCGCCATCACCAAGGGCGCTGGCGGCGTGACGGTTGACAATGCGAAGGTGGTGACGGCCGATATCATGACCGACAACGGCATCATCCACGTCATCGACACGGTCATGCTGCCGAGCAAGTAAGTTACGACAAAAGTCCTCTCCCGCTCCTTCAGCGGGAGAGGACAGAGTTGAAGTCAGCCCTTCGGCATGATGGGCGGTGCGATCACGATATAGGGGGTCTTCGGCTCCTGGCCGGGAGGCACATAGTCCGGCGCCTTCTCGCCCGGCTCACCCAGCGAGACGATGTAGTGGTAGAACGAGCGGATGTCGCTCTCGTCCATGGCGTGGACATTGAAGAACGGCATCGGGGGGCGCGCCTGGAACGTCTTGGCATATTTCACGAACTCGTCCTCGCTGCCCTTGTCCTTGGCGATCAGGCGCAGGTTGGCCGCATAGGTGGTGCCCCAAGGGCCCTGCCAGCCCATCGGCGTGCCCTTGAGCGACGCTGCAGGCCCGGCCTTTCCGCCCGACTCGACATAGCCTGCCGTGTGGCAATCATGGCAGCCGGCGGTGATGGCAACCTGCGCGCCGCGCTCCAACCGAGACCTCTGCAGCCCCGGCAGAGGCCGAGCCAGCCGCGATCATAGCCATTACCGGCAAGGCCTGAATTGAAACTCTCATGTCGCTCTCCCTCAGTTCATTGCGAATGCTGTCCGCGATGCGAGACTGCCATGATTTCTCCAGAGCGGCACGTACCGTTTGGACGGGTTTCGCAACCGAAAAGCAAGACGCGCGGGCATTGCTGCCCGCGCTTCAACTTGAAACCGGCTTATGCGGCAGTTATTCGCCCTGCGGCGCGCCTTCGTCACTGCCCTCAGCGGCCTGCTTTTTCGAGAGGTCTTCGCCGGTTGCCTGGTCGACCTGCTTCATCGAGAGGCGCACCTTGCCGCGATTGTCGAACCCTAAGAGCTTCACCTTCACGGTGTCGCCCTCATTGACGACATCGGAGACCTTGGCAACGCGCTTTTGCGCGAGTTCGGAGACGTGCACGAGGCCGTCACGCGCGCCGAAGAAGTTCACGAAGGCGCCGAAGTCGACGACCTTGACGACCTTGCCATCATAGATCTCGCCCACTTCCGGCTCCATCACGATGGACTTGATCCACTTCAGGGCCGCTTCAATCGCGGTACCCGAGGAAGAGGCGACCTTCACGGTGCCGTCATCCTGGATGTCGATCTTGGCGCCGGTCTTTTCCACGATCTCGCGGATGACCTTGCCGCCGGTGCCGATCACTTCACGGATCTTGTCGGTGGGGATCTTCAGCGTCTCGATGCGCGGCGCATGCTCGCCGAGCGAGGCGCGTGCTCCGGTCAAGGCCACCGCCATCTTGTCGAGGATGTGCATGCGGCCGTCCTTGGCCTGCCACAGCGCGATCTTCATGATCTCTTCTGTGATGCCGGTGATCTTGATGTCCATCTGAAGGGACGTGATGCCCTCCGCCGTACCAGCGAACTTGAAGTCCATGTCGCCCAGGTGGTCTTCGTCACCGAGGATGTCGGAGAGCACCGCATAGCGCTCGCCTTCCTTGATCAGGCCCATGGCGATGCCAGCACAGGGCGCCTTCAGCGGAACGCCGGCGTCCATGAGGGACAGCGAGGCGCCGCAAACCGAGGCCATGGAGGACGAGCCGTTGGACTCGGTGATCTCCGAGACGACGCGGATCGTGTAGGGGAACTGGTCGGTGGCGGGCAGCAGCGGATGAATGGCGCGCCAGGCGAGCTTGCCGTGGCCGATCTCGCGGCGGCCCGTTGCACCCATGCGTCCCGTCTCACCCACCGAGAAGGGCGGGAAGTTGTAGTGCAGCATGAAGGTGCCCTTGGACGTGCCGTCGAGCGAGTCGATGTACTGCTCGTCCTCGCCGGTGCCCAGCGTCGTAACCACGAGGGCCTGCGTCTCGCCGCGGGTGAACAGCGCGGAACCATGGGTGCGCGGCAGCACGCTCGCTTCCGCCACGATCTGGCGGACCGTCTTGGTGTCACGGCCATCGATGCGGTGTCCGGTGTCGAGGATCGCGTTGCGGACGACGTCCTTCTCGAGGTGCTTGAAGGCCTCGCCGATCTTGTTGGCGGGCGGCGCATCG